>JBBQNM010000001.1:0-87926 GCA_038329895.1 Solirubrobacterales bacterium
CGGCCACAACTGGGGCACCGAGCACGCCGAGCGCTGGGTGTGGCTCGAGGGGACGGGCTTCGACGGCGCCGGCGAGACCTATTTCGACGCCGGCGCCGCGCGCATCAAGCTGGGGCCGGTCCGCTCGCCCTGGATCGCCGCGGGGATGCTTCTTCTCGACGGCGAGGCGCACCGCTTGGGCGGCTTTGGACGTATCCGCTCCTCGAAGATCTCCGAGACCTCGACCACCTGCGAGTTCGTGCTGCCCGGAGAGGACCTCGAGGTACGCGGCTGGATCGCCGCGCCCGCCAAGGACTTCGTCGGCTGGGTCTATGCCGACCCCAAGGGCCCCGAGCACAACGTCGTCAACTGCTCGATCGCCGACCTGGAGCTGATGGTGGAGCGGAAGGGCCGCTCGCCGCGCCGACTCAGCCTCGCCGGCGGCGGCGCCTACGAGTTCGGGATGCGCGAGACCGATCACGGCATCCCGGTCCAGCCTTATCCGGATGGGTGATGGTTCGGCGGCGCTAGCCGCTCTTGCTGAACGTCATCCAGGTCGAGTAGCCGCCGAGCGCGGTCTGCAGCTGACTGCCGCTGACCTTGGTCGTGCCGCCGCTGCCGACCACGTTTGCCGAGACGATCCGCGGTGAGACGCCGGTCTTGGTGATCTGGATGTCCTGAAGGTTGCCCTTCAGGTAACCGCCCAGGCGCGCCTCGATCTGGCTTTGCGTGAAGGTCTTGCGCCAGGTGTGAAGCGGCGAGGTCGTGTCGTAGGGGTCGTCGACGCCCTTCAGGTAGGGGACCGGAGTGGAGCCGGGGAAGCCGAACTCGACGCTCTCGGTCTGGCCTCCGGAGCTGGCCGAGTAGTAGGTCCGCGCGATCTCGTCGCCGTACATGACGACCTGGCCCCTGGTCGCGATTGCCGCCTTGTTGGTCGCCGCCGTCTCCCCGGCGATCCCGTTGTAGACCTGGCTGCGAGTGTCGTCGTAGAGGTTGAACCCGTTGCCGCGCACGGTGCTGGTGAGGGCGTAGGAGCGGGCGGCGACTGCCTGCGCCTTGAGCGCCTCGATCGGCCACGACGAGGGCATCTCGCCCGCGATCACTCCCTGGACGTACTTGTCGACGCTGATCGCGTTGACGACGTTTAGCGACCCGCCGCCATTCGAGGGCACCACGACCAGCGCCCCCCGGTAGGCGCCGTTGCCCCTGATTCTCACCCGGCTGTTCCCGGTGGCGCGCAGCTTGGCGCCACAGTTGCCCAGCCTTCTGCCGTGATCGGAAAGCAGTTGCACCGCGCCACCGTTTAGGTGGGCGCGATAGGAGCGGGTGGGGTTGAGGGTCCGCCCGCAGGCCGAGGTCGCCTTCTTGAAGGTGACGTCGCCCCTGGCGATCGTCAGCAGCACCCGCACCCGGCCCGGTGGTGCCGTGCCGATCGTGGTCCCCTGGTAGTAGTGGGCGAGCATGAAGCGGTAGTCCTGGCCGTGCAGGGCGTAGCCGTAGGCGCCGTATTGGCTCATTCCGACGCCGTGACCGAAGCCGTGGCCGGTCATGGTCCAGGTCGTATCCGCGCTGGCGGGCGATGGGGCAAGCACGCAGGCGAGCAGCACAGCGCCGGCAAGTCGGGCGGCCGCTTGCCTGAATCCCCTGTCGATCTGGGCCTTCATCCCTGCTCCCAACAGGTTCGGGACGGATAAGTATCGCCCTCCCACCTCTGGACGACTGGGCCAGCCCGCAGCGTGCGGATTCACCGGCGCGGCAGGGGCCGCCAGGCGGGGTGGACTACCCTGGATGCAGCGTGGCAACGGAGACCGTTCAGGCAACCGACCACAAGCTTTTGGTCGCCGGCGAGTGGCTCGAGACTGGCGAGTGGTCCGAGATCCGCAGCCCCTACGACGGCACGGTCGTCGGGCGGGTGGCGGTCGGCGACGCGGCGCTGGTCGATCGCGCGGTCCGTGCCGCGCACGACGCCTTCGAAGCCGCCGAGTTCCCCCGTCATGAGCGCGCCGCGGTGCTCGACCGGGCGGCGAGGATCGTCGCCGACCGGGTCGACGATCTGGCCCTGACGATTGCCGCCGAGGCGGGAAAGCCGCTGAAGACGGCGACCGTGGAGGCGAGTCGCTGCACCGAGACCCTGATCTTCTCCGCGGTCGAGGCGCGCAAGCTGACCGGAGAGACGGTGCCAATGGACGCCTCGGCTGCCGGTGTCGGCAAGCTCGGCGTGGTGCTGCGGGTGCCCTACGGCGTCGTTGGCGCGATCAGCCCCTTCAACTTCCCTCTCAACCTCGTTGCCCACAAGCTCGGCCCGGCGCTCGCCGCCGGCAACGCGGTGGTGCTGAAGCCGGCCGGCCAGACTCCGATCTCGGCGATCAAGCTGGCCGAGATCCTGACCGAGGCCGGCGTGCCGGACGGGTGGCTCAACGTCGTCGCCGGCGCAGGCGCCGAGGTCGGAAACGCGATCGTCGAGCACGAGCTGACCCGGGCGATCACCTTCACCGGCTCCGCACAGGTCGGCTGGGACATCCGCGCCCGCGTCCCTCACAAGAAGGTCAACCTGGAGCTGGGCTCGAACGCGCCGCTGATCGTCAACGAGGATGGCGATTGGGAGACCGCCGCCGACAAGGCCCAGATTCACGCCTTCTCGCACGCCGGCCAGAGCTGCATCTCGATCCAGCGCATCCTCTTGCACGAGGCGATCGCCGATGACTTCACCTCCCGCTTCGTCGCCAAGGTCGAGGGACTGACGGTCGGCGACCCGCTCGACTCGAACACCGACGTCGGGCCGCTGATCTCCTCCGGCGATCGCGACCGGGTCAAGGAGTGGATCGACGAAGCGGCAGCCGCTGGTGCCGAGGTGCTGACGGGCGGCGAGCTGGTCGACGAGGACCGCTGCCTGGCGCCGACCGTGATCGCCAACCCGTCAACCGAGGTCAAGGTCTGGCACGAGGAGATCTTCGGCCCAGTCGCCACGATCTCGCGCTTCAAGGATTTCGACGAGGCGCTGCGGATGGCCAACGACTCCAAGTTCGGCCTCCAGGCAGGCGTCTTCACCCGTGATGTCGGGCGTGGCATCAAGGCAGGCGAGACACTGGAGTTCGGTGCGGTGCTGATCAACGAGGTGCCGACCTTCCGCGCCGACCAGCAGCCCTACGGCGGCGTCAAGGACTCCGGCAACACCCGCGAGGGCCCCGCCTACTCGGTCCGCGAGCTGACCGAGCCGCGCTTCGTCACCTTCCAGGGCTAGGCGGAAGGACACGCGGGTGCTGCCGGCTGCGCCGCAGCCGGCTGTTTGCGGGTTCAGAAGCCGATCGGGTGGCGGACCTTGAAGGTCCCCGGTGCAGCTGCGGGGAAGGTCGTATGCCAGCGCGGGCCCGTGACCGCTTCGTCCGCGGCGATGTCCCAGCGCAGCCCCGCGATCACCGCGTATGCGTAGCTACGGTTGCTGTAGACGGTGATCCACGGCCCGGCTCCGCCCTCGCCCCACTTCATCAGACCGCGGGAGTCCAAAGATGAGTCGAGGAAGCCGCCCTTGTGCAGCACGTAGCTGACCGCGCCGGAACAGTCATATCCCCGGTCCCACCAGCGGCGATGACCGCCGCCCCAGATGTAGGGCTTGGTCGAGATCTTGTTGGCGGCCGCGATCACAGCTTTGACTTGGGAAGGCGCGCTGCTCGGGGAGATCGCGCGGCCCCCGACCAATATCGCCGCCGCGAGAGGCGTGCAGGTGGGGCCGTCCGGCGCCACTCCGCCGGTGCCAGCGGAGCAGCCGCCGAAGTTGGGGACCGGCGGCGGCCCGTCGGGGGCCACCGGGGTCCCCCCGGAGCTCGCCATGGCGGTGCCTGGCGCGACCGCCAATGCGGTCGCAGCCATCACGATTCCAATCCCTACCCGTGCCGTCATTTACGGAATATCGGGGGGCCGACGGCACCCTTGAAGGGCGCACGCTAGATCGCAAGGGGGCGGGCTGACTTCCGTTAGTCGTGAGGCTTGGCCATGCGCTGATGGTCGAGCGCCTGCTCGAGGATCTCCTCGTCGACGCCCATCTCGCGAGCCACATCGCGGATTGGCCGGCCCGACTCGGCGGCGGCCTGGACGATCTCGGTCGCGCGGTCGTAGCCGATGTGCGGGTTGAGCGCCGTCGCCGTCGCCAGCGTCGCCTCGGCGTGGCGCTCGCACACCTCGCGATCGGCCTCGATCCCGGTCACGCATTTCTCGTCGAGCAGGCGTGACGCGGAGGCAAGCAACTTGATCGAGTCGAGCAGGTTGCGGGCGATCAACGGCACCCGCACGTTGAGCTCGAACTGACCCTGGCTGCCGGCGATCGTGATCGCCGCGTCGTTGCCGATCACCTGCGCCCCGACCTGGATCACGACCTCGGGGATCACCGGGTTGACCTTGCCGGGCATGATCGAGGAGCCCTTCTGAAGCGCCGGCAGGCGGATCTCGGCCAGCCCGGCGCGCGGGCCCGACCCCATCAGCGCGATGTCGTTGGCGATCTTGGTCAGCGAGACGGCGACCACCTTCAGCGCACCCGACAGCTCGACCAGCGCGTCGCGGTTGCCCTGCGCCTCGAAGCGGTCGGCTGGGGCCGAGATCTCGAGCCCGGTGTCCTCGGCAAGCTTGCGGCGTACCTTCTCGGCGAACTCGGGGTGGGTGTTGAGCCCCGTTCCGGTCGCGGTGCCGCCGAGCGGGATCTGGCCGACTCGCCCGAGCGTGCCGCGCACCCGCTCGGCGCCGAGCCGAACCTGCGCCGCGTAGCCGCCGAACTCCTGCCCCAGCGTCACCGGCACCGCGTCCATCAGGTGGGTGCGGCCGGCCTTCACCACGTCGTCGAACTCCTCCGACTTGCGAGCAAGCGCCTCGGCGAGCCCGTCGAGCGCCGGCAGCAGGTCGCGGCTGACCTCGTCCAGCGCCGCGAGATGAACCGCGGAGGGAAAGACGTCGTTGGAGGACTGGCCCAGGTTGACGTGGTCGTTGGGGTGCGCCTCGTCGCCGGCCAGGGCGGCGATCACTTCGTTGGCGTTCATGTTCGACGAGGTCCCGGAGCCGGTCTGGAAGACGTCGATCGGAAACTGGACGTCGTGCTCGCCGGCGGCCACCGCGTCACCGGCCGCTGCGATCCGCTCGGCCACGTCGCCGTCGAGCTCGCCGAGCTCCGCGTTGACGCGCGCCGCCGCCGCCTTCAGGCGCCCGAGCCAGTGCACTACGGGAAGCGGGACCTGCTCGCCGGAGACCGGGAAGTTGTCGACTGCCTTTGCGGTCTCCTCGCCCCAGAGCTGCTCTTCTGCCGTGTCCCCGGAGCTAGCCATGGTCGCGCCCGGCAGCGTATCCCTTCTCATATGTGTGATCGAAGGGCTCGGGAGGCGGCTTTCCGGCGGGGCTGTAGAGGGCCGCGGCCTCGATCCGGCGCAGCAGCTCGGAGTGGATGCCCTGCGTTTCCGCGGCGCCGCGCGTGACGGCGCCGATCAGGTAGCCGAGCTGGACGGTCGGCGGCCCACCGGGGTCGCTGCGCGCCTCGGCGTTCAGCTCGGTGCTCACCTTCACAAGCGTGTCTCCCACCTGCGTGAGGCCGCCGGTGCTCTGGTTGGGGACGATGCAGCCGCTGATCGGCGTCCCGCCGGCAAGCCGCACCGCACCCGGCGCGTCGCGCAGCGCATCGGTGAACGCCCGCGGACCGCTCAGGCAGGCGACCGGCGTCTTGTCCTGGTCAGCCGAGCCGCAGCCGGCGATCGCGAGCGAGGCGAGCAGGATGAGGGGCGCTGGGCTACGCACCCGATTGATCCTAGGGGTCGAGGACGTTCTCTCTGCTCGTGGGCGGAACCGGCGGCACCGGCGCGGGTGGCGGCGGGGGCGTCGGCTCGACCGGCTCGACCGGAAGGTCGAAGACCACCACCCAATCTGCGATCTCGAACGGCTTCGCCGGCGCGTGGTCCCAGGAGAGGTGCAGGTGGTTTCCGCAGCCGTGGTTGACGTCGCGGTTGTAGCCGACCCAGCGGAAGGGCAGGCGGGGGCGATTCTGGCGTGGCTCGGCCCAATGCGCGAGCCGCGTGACCGGCTTCCAGCTGCTGTCGCAACCCTGGCCATCCCAATACAGGGGGACGATGTCGACGGCGAGCCCGTTGTAGTGGTCGCTGTGCTTGACGTGGCAATTACGACAGCCGACCTGGCCGACGCCCGCCAGCGGCCCCGCATACCCCTCGACCACGTAGATCGGGTACGTCTCGGCCAGGTAGCGAAGGTTGTTGATCCGCCGATCGACCATCACCCCGTCGGCGTGGGGGATCGAGCTACCGACGGGGACGATCTTTCCCGGCTGGTAGGTCGTGTGGTAGGTCGGGACGACGGCGGCGCTCGAGCTGGCGCCGACGCCGGCGACCAGTGCCGTTGCGATGAGCACGGCGCCGAGTCGCAAGGTGCGAGTGGTGATCAGTGGCCGCTTCATCGCTCGCAACCTGGGTGCCGATCGGGACCCACGGCAGGCATCTTGAGCGATAACACCCGCGGTCTTGCAACGACGCGCTCGGGGCGATTGACAGAATCCGCCGCTCATGGCCGGCTTTCGCCCCGTCGATCCCAAGCAGTCGTTCCCCGAGCTGGAGCTGGAGGTGCTCGAGCGCTGGCGCCAGAGCGACGTCTTCGCGCGTTCGCTCGCCAACCGCGAGGGCGCCGAGACCTGGAGCTTCTACGAGGGCCCGCCGACCGCCAACGGCCGCCCCGGCTCGCACCACGTGCTGGCGCGGGTCTTCAAGGACATCTACCCGCGCTACAAGACGATGTGCGGGTACCGGGTGCCGCGCAAGGCCGGCTGGGACTGCCACGGGCTCCCGGTCGAGCTGGAGGTCGAGCGCGAGCTGGGAATTACCTCCAAGGAGGAGATCGAGGACTTCGGGATCGCCGAGTTCAACCAGCGCTGCCGCGAGTCGGTGTTCCGCTACGTCGACGACTGGAACAAGCTCACCGAGCGGATCGGCTTCTGGATTGACCTCGACGACGCCTATGTGACGCTGGACAACGATTACATCGAGTCGGTCTGGTGGGCGCTGCGGCGGATCTGGGACGACGGGCGGCTCTACGAAAGCGACAAGGTTGTGCCCTATTGCCCGCGCGACGGCACCGCGCTCTCCTCGCACGAGGTGGCGCTGGGCTATCACGACGTCGAGGACCCCAGCGTCTACGTCCGCATGCCGGTCGAGCAACGAGCAACTAGCAACGAGCAACGAGGTCCCGGCGCGCCGCTGCGGGATGGCGATTCGCTCCTTGTCTGGACGACAATGCCGTGGACCCTGATCACCAATGCCGCGATCGCCGCCGGCGAGAAGATCACCTACGCGCGCGTCAGCCACGAGGGCGAAGTGTTGGTGCTGGCCGAGGGGTTGGTCGAGAAGGTGCTCGGCGAGGACGCGGAGGTTCTCGACCGCTTCCCGGGCTCCGACCTCGCCGGCGTCACATACAAACCGCCCTTCGACTACATCACCGACTACGGGCCGCGCGGCCACACGGTGCTGATGGGCGACTTCGTCTCCACCGACGAGGGCACCGGGTTGGTGCACACGGCGATTGCCTTCGGCGAGGACGACTTCCGGCTCGGCGAGCAGTACGGGATCACGCTCCAGAACCCGGTCGACCTGCGAGGTCGCTTCGACGAGCGGATCACCGACTTCAGCGGCCGCTCCGTCAAGGAGGCCGACCCCGACATCGTCGCGGCGCTGAAGGAAAAGGGGCGCCTGCTCCGCGCCGACACCTACCTGCACTCCTACCCGCATTGCTGGCGCTGCGACACGCCGCTTCTCTACTACGCGAAGTCGAGCTGGTACGTCCGTACGACCGAGGTCCGCGACGCGATGCTGGCAGGCAACGAGCGGATCAACTGGTACCCCGAGCACATAAAGCACGGGCGGTTTGGCAAGTGGCTGGAGAACAACGTCGACTGGGCCCTTTCGCGCGACCGCTACTGGGGAACGCCGCTGCCGGTCTGGGAGTGCGACTCGCCCGACTGCGAAGAGCGCTTCTGCGCCGGGTCGATCGCCGACCTACGCGAGCACGGCGCCGAGCCCCCTGACGATCTGCACCGCCCCTACATCGACGAGGTTGCCTGGGCCTGTGAAGCCAAGGGTTGCGAAGGGACGATGCGCCGCAATTTGGCCGTGATCGACGCCTGGTTTGACTCCGGCTCGATGCCGTTCGCCCAGTTTCATCATCCATTCGAGAACTCCGAGCCGTTCGAGGAGCGGTTCCCGGCTGACTTCATCTGCGAGGCGATCGACCAGACGCGCGGCTGGTTCTACACCCTGCACGCGATCTCGACGCTGCTCTTCGACCAGCCCAGCTACCTCAACTGCGTCTGCCTGGGTCTGATCCTCGACCCCGAGGGCCAGAAGATGTCGAAGAGCCGCGGCAACGTGGTCGAGCCCGCCGACGTGATCGACCGCCACGGCGCCGATGCCTTCCGCTGGTACTACTTCACCGCCCAGCAGCCCTGGGCCGGCTATCGCTTCAGCTCCGACACGGTGGGCGAGGCGGTGCGCCAGTTCCTGCTCACGCTCTGGAACACCTACTCGTTCTGGGTGCTGTATGCGAACACCGATGGGCTCGGTCCGGATGATTTTCGACGCGGAGCTCATCCGCACGGCGAAACGCACGCCGCGAGCGCTACCGGGCTCGACCGCTGGGCCGTGTCGCGACTGCAGCACACCATCGAGGTGGTGCGCGAAAGGCTCGACGACTTCGACTCGACCCTCTCCGGCCAGGCGATCGCCGCCTATGTCGAGGATCTCTCGAACTGGTATGTGCGCCTGTCCCGGCGCCGCTTCTGGGAGGGCGACCGCAACGCCTTCGCGACCCTGCGCCACTGCCTGGTTGAGACCGCGAAGCTGCTTGCACCCTTCACCCCCTTCCTCGCCGACGAGATCTATTGCAAGCTGGTCGGAGGAGACGCTGGCGAGTTCGGCGACGCTCCCGATTCAGTGCACCTTTGCGACTTTCCCGAGCCCGACCCGACGCTTGTTGACGACGCGCTCGAGGCCGGAATGGAGGCGGTGCGGCGCACGGTCGAGCTGGGCCGCGCGGCCCGCGCCCAGGCCAAGGTCAAGGTACGCCAGCCGCTGCATCGCGCGGTGATCGTCGCCACCGAGGCCGAGCGGGCGGCGATCGAGGTGCAGGCCGACCTCGTGAAGGCGGAGCTGAACGTCAAGGAGCTGGACTTCGTCAGCGAGCAGTCGGAGCTGGTCACCTACCGGGTGCGCCCCGACTATCGGGCGCTGGGGCCGCGCTTCGGCAAGCTGATGCCGCAGGTCGCCGCCGCGGTCGAGGCGCTCGACGCCGCCCATGTCGCCGCCGCAGTCGAGGAGGGGCGCGAGGTCGGCATCAACGTCGACGGCAAGGACCACTCCCTGTCCGCCGACGAGGTCTCGTTGGTGATGGAGCCACTGGAGGGCTACCAGGTCGAGGCCGAGGCGGGCCATGCCGTTGCGCTGCAACTGGAGCTGGACGAGGAGCTTCGGCGCGAGGGCCTTGCGCGCGAGATCGTCCACGCCGTCCAGAACGCGCGCAAGGGGGCGGGCCTCGACGTGTCGGACCGGATCCAGCTACGGCTCGGCGGTGATGCAGAGCTGTTGGAGGTGGCCCAGGAGCACGAGGCCTACATCGCCAGCGAGACGCTCGCCACCGACGTCCGCTACGACGGCGCCGGCCCCGACGTCATCTCGGCGACGATCGAGGGCCGCGAGCTGAGCATCGGCGTCGCCCGAGCGGACTGACTCCCTTGCCGCAGCGTCAGTGACGGGTAGCTCGCCTCTAACGCGAACTCCTCAGTGAGGGTCCGGGTGCGAGGCCGAGTCGCCGTGTGCCCGGCGGCGGCCAAGCAGTTGCCGCAGGTAGACGAGCCAGCCGATCAGAGCGAGGACGCCCACAGACACGCCCCCAAGCACGATCAACACATAGAGCCCGAAGAGATTGGTTCCGCCACTGCAATCGGGATAGTCGTCGAAGCAAGCCTGGACGTGCACCCCGAGAATGTCCTCGGCAAAGAAGTTCACGATCACCGGCACGAAGAACAAGATCGCTGCCGCGATCGACGACCACGACGCGAGCGAAAGCCACGGGGTCGACACCTCCTCCCCTCGGCGTCGCACCTGCGAGTAGGCGAGCCATTCGAGGGCCAGCACGACCAGAGCAGGCAAAACCCATGATCCCGGCGCCTGGAGCCATAATCCCGGCGCCTGGAGCCTGATGGCCAGGAGCACGATGGCCAGGAGCACGAGCAGCGCCCAGAAGACGACGAACGTAAGCGGACGCTGGCTGCCAGTCGGATTAAGAACGTGGATTTCATATCGACCACCACACCGGCCCGCGGGCTCGTTTCACCCATCGGACGCCTGGCTACTCAATCTTAAGATCGGATACGGTCGGTTCGTGATCACGCCCGAGCAGGTCGTCGATGGTGTCAACGAGCGCTACGGCCGCCATCCCGGTTCTCGGGCGCTGCACGCGAAGGGCATCTTCTGCAGGGGCACCTTCACCCCCTCCTCCGACGCGGCCCGGCTGACCCGCGCCGCCCACATGCAGGGGGAGCCGGTTGAGGCAATGGTCCGGCTCTCAAATGGGTCTGGCGACCCCGACTCGAAGGACTACGCGCCCGATGTTCGCGGCATGGCGACCAGCTTTCAGCTCCCCGATGGGTCGCGAACCGACATCTCGGCCCAGACGGCGCCCAACTTTCCGGTCAAGACACCCGAGGGGTTCGTCGAGGCCGTGCAGGCCAACGTGGCCGGAGTCGCCCGCCTCTGGAAGATCCCGGCCTTCCTGGCGAAGCACCCAAGCGCCATCCCTGGGTTGAAGGCCAACTTGGAGGCGCTGAAGCCGCGGCCCAGTTTCGCCAACAACCGCTACTTCGCGATCCATGCATTCAAGTGGGTCAATGCGGATGGCGATGAGCAGTACGTTCGCTACACCTGGGTCCCAGGGGCGGGCGAGCAAACCATCTCGCAGGGCGAAGCCAAGGAGCTGGGGCCGGACTACCTCCAGGAGGAGATGCTGGAGCGATTGGCGAATGGGCCGGCCCGCTTCACGCTGCAGCTCCAGCTCGCCGCCAAGGGCGACCGGACCGACGACCCGAGAAAGAACTGGCCCGACGATCGCGAGACCGTGGTGGCCGGGACCTTGGAGATCACCGAGTTGGACCCATTGGCCGAGACCGGCGGGGAGCTGATCGTCTTCGACCCGATGCGGCTCACGGACGGGATCGAGCCCTCAGACGACCCGATCCTGCACTACCGGCCGCGCGCCTACTCGGTGTCCGCTGAGCGCCGAAGCGCCGGCGGCTAGCGCTTCCGCTCGCCGCCGAAGTACCAGTCGGCCAGGGCGCCGTCCTCGAACTTCACCCAGACATCCTCGGGCTTTGCCTTTCCGGTCTCGACCATCGCCTCGGTGACTCGGCGGGCGATCTCGGCCTTCTGCTCGTCGTCGCGGCCCTCGAGCCAGTGGATCTGCACGAACGGCATGGCGCGACCCTACTCGTCGCAGAAAGCACCGCGCCTCCCCGAAGGGAGGCGCGGTAGGAGGTACCTAACAGGGGGAAAGCGTTTAGGCGAGCGCTGGCTCCAGCTCGGCCTCGAGGCGGCGCTTGGGCATCGCGCCGATCACCTTCTTGGCGATCTCGCCGTTCTTGAACAGGATCAGGGTCGGGATCGAGAGAACCTCGTAGCTGGCGGTGGTCTGCTGGTTCTCGTCAGTGTTGAGGCTGACGATCTTCAGGTCCTCGCGCTCCGAGTCGATCTCCTCGAGAATCGGGTGAACCACGCGGCAGGGCCCACACCAGGGCGCCCAGAAGTCGACCAGAACGGCTCCCTCGGCCTCCAGCACCTCTGCCTGAAAGTTCGCGTCGGTCACGTCGGTGAGCTTGCCTGTCACTGGTTCTCTCCTACCGAGTCGGTGGTTGCCTGCTCAATACTATACAAAGTATAGCGCCCCCAAATACGCTCGGGCCGTGCGCATTTGGTGACTCCGCAAGGCTATCGGTTGCGTTGGCGCGCAGATCGGTGCAGCCGCATCGCCGGGACCCGCCAGATCGCCTCGGCGACGATCGCCCGGCTCATCTTCGAGCTGCCGACCCGGCGGTCGCGAAACACGATCGGGACCTCGACAACTCGAAATCCCGCCCCGATCGCCCGGTACGTCATCTCGACCTGAAAGGCGTACCCCCGCGACGCCACCGAGTCGAGATCGACCGCCTCCAACGCCTCCCGCCGCCAGCACTTGAAACCCCCCGTCAGGTCGCGGACCCCGACCCCGAGCATGGCTCGGGCATAGACGCTCCCCCCGCGGCTGACGATGCGCCGCGTCGGCCCCCATTCGGTGACGCCGCCGCCGGGCACGTAGCGCGAGCCGAGCACCAGGTCCGCGTTGCGGGCCGCGTCGAGGAACCGCGGCAGATAGGCCGGGTCGTGCGAGAAGTCGGCGTCCATCTGTACCACCAGGTCCGCTCCCTGCTCCAGCGCGCGCCTGAAGCCGGCCAGATATGCGGGCCCCAGCCCCTCCTTCAGCGGCCGGTGCAAGACCTCTACGTCGTCGTGCTCGGCCCCCAGTCGGTCGGCGATCCGACCTGTGCCGTCAGGCGACGAATCGTCGACGATCAGGATCCGACGCGAGGTCGGCAACACCTTGCGCACCGCCCCAACCAGCGCCTCGATGTTGTCGGCCTCGTTGTAGGTCGGCACGACCAGCCATGCGGATGCTGCTTCGGCAGCCACGCGGCGATGCTATTGAGGGCGCCTTTGGCGCAGATAAGCGACGCGCAGGCGGGGCGCGCCGGCGGGCCGACGCAACTAACTTGGGGCGGGTGCGCAACGCCGAGATTGCAGCCGCGCTTGATGAGCTGGGAACGCTCTACGAGCTTGACGGGGCCGTCCGCTATCGCGTCAACGCCTACCACGACGCGGCGAAGACGGTGCGCGAGTGCCCCGTCTCGGTCGAGGAGCTTGCGCGCGCCGGCCGCGCAACCGAGCTGCCCGGGATCGGCAAGACCCTGCAGGAGAAGATCGTCACCCTCGTAGACACCGGCGAGATCCCCTCGGCGGTGAAACTGAAGAAGAAGTTTCCGCCGACCCTGATCGCGGTCACCAGGGTGCCCGGTCTCGGCGCGAAGACGGCCCGGCGCCTGTTCGACGAGCTGGAGATCGCCTCACTCGACGACCTTCGCGCCGCCGCGGAGGCGCAGCGGGTCCGGGAGCTGAAGGGACTGGGACCGAAGGTCGAGGAGAGCATCCTCGCGGCGCTCGAGGCGATGAAAGACGTCGATGAGGCGGCCGCAGGGCGGCTGCTGCTCTCCGAGGTGCTGCCGGTCGCCGATGAGCTGGCGGCGGCGCTGCGCGAGCACCCCGCCGCCGACCGGGTCGAGGTGGCGGGATCGGCCCGCCGCCGAGCCGAGACCTGCAAGGACATCGACCTGATCGCCACGGCCGAAGACCCGCAGGCGCTCTCCGAGCATCTGACCTCGCACCCGCTGATCTCGGCCGCGGGCTCCGCCGGCCCCAACGGCGCCCGGGCGCTGACCCACAACGGCATCCCCGTGGACCTGCGGATCGTCGCCCCGGACGCGTTCGGCAACCTGCTTCAGCACTTCACCGGCTCGGCCGCCCACAACGTGCAGTTGCGCGAAGACGCCGTGGCCCGCGGGCTCTCTGTCTCCGAGCACGGGATCACCGAGGCCGAAAGTGGCGAGGTGCACCGGTGCGCGACCGAGCAGGAGGTCTACGAGCGACTGGGCTACCCATATATAGAGGCGGAGCTGCGCGAGGGCACCGGCGAGCTGCGCGCCGCGCGCGAGGGCGAGCTGCCGGAGCTGGTCGAGGAGGGCGACCTGCGCGGGGATCTGCACTGCCACACGACCCTTTCCGACGGCAAGGCCAGCCTCGAGGAGATGGCCGACGCGGCGCACGCGCGCCGCTACTCCTACCTTGCGGTCACCGACCACTCGGCCACGCATGGGTTCGGCGACGACGTCACCGCCGAGCGGCTCTGGGAGCGGATCGAGGAGGTGCACACCCTGGACGCGAAGCTGCCTCGTTTCCACCTGCTGGCCGGCTCCGAGGTCAACATCGGCACCGACGGCGAGCTCGACTACCCCGAGGACCTGCTCGCCGCCCTCGACTGGGTGATCGCCAGCGTCCACACCTCGTTCTCCACTGACGAGAAGGCGATGACCGGACGGGTGCTGGCGGCGATCGAGAATCCGCTGGTCGACTGCATCGGGCACCTGACCGGGCGGTTGATCGGACGCCGGGAGCCGTACCCGATCGACGTCGAGGCGGTCGCCGAGGCCGCCGCCCGCACCGGGACGATGCTGGAGATCAACGGAAACCCAAACCGCCGCGACCTATCCGAGCGCCACGCCCGCTTGGCGGCGGAGGCGGGGACGATGATCGTCCTCAACACCGACGCGCACCGCGTGAGCACCCTGGACAACATGCAGTACGCGGTGGCAACGGCGCGGCGTGCCTGGCTGACCAAGGAACAGATCGCCAACACACGTGGCTGGCGCGAGTTTGCGCGCCTGCGCAAGCGGGCGCGTCAACGCAGCCGCAAGGGCTAGCGTGGTCACATGGGCGTCGGCGCGACGGCTCGAAACTGGGGCTCCACCCCCGCCGAGCGGGAGATGGCCTTTCCCTGCGATCGCTACCTGCACGAGTCCGGCGAGGCGCTGTTTCGCGCCATCGACGTCGACGCGCCGGCCTCGATCGTCTTTCGATGGCTCTGCCAGCTTCGGGCCGCCCCCTACAGCTACGACTGGATCGACAACCTCGGCCGCCGCAGCCCGCGCGCGCTGACGCCCGGGCTCGAAGAGCTGGCGGAAGGTCAACGGGTGATGACCATCTTCGAGCTCGCTGAGTTCGAGCCCGACCGGCAGCTGACCCTTCGGCTGCGCAACCCGCGGCTGCTGCGCGATCTCGCTGTGACCTATCTGGTCGTCCCCGCTGTTGAGCAGCGGTCACGGTTGCTGGTCAAGATGCTGGTTGCCTATCGCGGCGGGCGAATCGGCGCCTTCGCCGCCGGGACCCCTTTGGCCCTCGGGGACCTCGTGATGATGCGAAGGCAACTGCTCAACCTCAAGCAGCTTGCCGAGGAAACCGCGGCCGCCGAACGGGCCGGGCGAGCCTAGATCGCGGGCGGCGGGGGCGGTGGGTGCCCGGGCTGTACGCGATCGCGGCCCAGGCCTGGAGTGCGGACCAGTCGCACGGGGCGCAGCGCTGAGCTCGGCTCGACGTAGAACCTCACCCCGTCGCGATCCTCGATGCCGATCACCGCGGCCTCACGGGTTCTCCAGGCAAGCGCGACCAGCAGCGCGTAGCCGGCCCCGATCGCGGTCACGCCCGGATAGATGAAGCCAACCGCGCCGGCGATCAACGCCGTGAGGCCGATCGGCCAGAGCCGCTCGATGGCGATCCTCCCGGCGCTCTCGTCGGGCAGGCTGGTCGTAGTGCGCGCCGCTGACAGCACGTCGCGCACGTCGTCAGCCGCCCGCGATCGTCGTCCCAGGTAGAGCCCGATCGCGACCGCGATCGGCCACCAGCCGGCGGCGACAAGCAGCGTCAGTGTGTCGTTGTTGCCGCCCGCCGAGGCGACCGTCACTGCGCCCAGCGCCGTCGCCTCGGCGCCCGCCAGGAACACGGTCAGGCGCAGCAAGTCGGTGAACAGCATCGCGGTGCCGCTCAGCCGGCCAGCGCCCGAAGCACGGCGAGCCAACCAGCCGGCCCGTCGACTGTGAGGTCTGCGTTCTCGGCGAGCTCCGCGGGGGCCTCGTCGGAGTTCACGCCGACGCAGACCGCCGTCTGAAGGCGGCCCTGGTCACGCAGCTCACGCAGGCGCCGGAAGGCGTCGATGTCGGTGCGGTCGTCGCCGCCGTAGATCGCCGCGCTGACCCCGTCCTCGGCGAGCATCGCCCCGATCGCGGCATCCTTTCCGCCGCCACCCGCCGGGCGCAGCTCCAGCACCTTGCGGCCCCAGCGTGGCTCCAGCCCTTCGCGCCCCGCTTCGGCTGCGATCTCGCGGGCGCGACCCTCGGCGGCCCGCTCGTCGTCCGCACCGCGCCAGTGCAATGCCTGGATCGGGCCCTTGTCCTCGGCTCGCAGGCCGGCGGCCGCCAGCCCGTTCCCGTCGAGCCCGGAGAGAAAGCGCCCGGCGGCGTCCTCGCGATCGCGCAACAAGGGGTCGAGCTGCGGCTCGTCGTCGCCGGGCAGCAGCAGCTCGAGGCCGTGGTTGCCCGCGTAGGCGATCCCGTCGACGCCGACCAGCTCGCGGGCCTCGGAGGCACGGCGCCCCGAGATGCAGCCGACCACCGCGAAGCGGCCGCTCAGCTCGGCAAGAGCGGCACGCGCCCCCTCCGGTACCGCCACCTGCTGGGGGTCCTGTGCGATCGGGGCAAGGGTTCCGTCGATGTCGGTCAGCACGGCGCCCGCGGACGGATCGTCGAGCAGCGGCGCGATCAGCGAGCGGAGGGTGGCGTCTGTTGTCGCTGGTGACATAGCCAAAGGTTCGCATCGCAGGGCATGCGAAGGGAGTACCCGACGCTCGCCCCGCCGTCCTTGCGGCCTCTAGTATCGCCGCCCGTGTCCGAAGCGCGTCCTGAGCCTTTGCGACGAGCCCAACTGTTGCGTCTCGCCGCGGTGGGAACCGCCGCGGGGATATTCAGCGGTCTGTTCGGGGTCGGCGGCGGAACGGTGATCGTGCCATTGCTGATCTTCATGTTCGGATACGGCGAGCGGCTGGCGACCGGGACCAGCCTCGCCGCGATCGTGGTCATCGCGCTGCTGGCGGCCGCGCTCCAGGGGGGCGCCTACGGAAACGTGAAGGTAGTCACGGGGCTGCTGCTCGCGATCCCGGCCGTCGCTGGCGTGATCGCGGGTACCGCCCTTCAGCAGCGACTGCCGGAGCGCGCGGTCTCGCTGCTGTTCGCGGCCCTTCTGGTGGCGGTCGCGCTGGAGTTGATCATCCAGTGAACGAGGTGCTCGCCGCGTTGATGGCGGTGGCGGGGGGGCTGGTCGGCGGTCTGGTCGGGGTTGGCGGCGGGATCCTCTTCGTGCCCGCGCTGACGATCTTCCTCGACGTCTCCCAGGTGCAGGCCGAGTCCACCTCGCTGCTGATGATCGCGATCGTCGCCCTGGTCGGCGCCGCGCGCCAGAACCAATACGGCAACGTCAACCTGCGCGACGCGGCGCTGGTCGGCGTGCTCTCGCCGCTCGGCGTGGTAATCGGGGTGGTCGTGGCGAACGAGGTTTCCGAACGGGCGCTGCAGTTGGGGTTCGCCGCACTGGCGCTGTTCATGGCAGCTCAGCTGGTGCGCCGGGCGCTGGCCGAGCCGGACGCCGCTGCCACCGCGTCCTCGCCTTCCCCTCCGGAGCCATGAGCGACGGGTTGTCCGTCGTCGGGGGCCCCGAGATCCCGCTCGCCGAGATCGAGATGAAGACCAGCCGCTCCTCCGGCCCGGGAGGCCAGCACGCCAACGTCACCGCTTCGCGGGTCGAGGCGGTCTTCGACGTCGAAGCTTCCAGTGCCCTGACCGACGCGCAGCGCCAGCGGCTCCTGGGGCGGCTCGGCCCGCGGGTCAGCGCCGTCGCCCAGGACGCGCGCGGACAGGCCCGCAACCGCGAACTCGCGCTTCAGCGCCTCGCCGCAAAGCTCTCTGAGGGTCTGCGGGAGCCGAAGCAGCGCCGGCCGACCCGTCCTTCGCGCGCCGCCAAGGAGAGCCGCCTGGAGCAGAAGCGCCGCGCCGGGGAGCGCAAGCGCACGCGCCGCCGGCCCGCGGACGACGACTGAGTGGAGGTCAGCCCAGCCCGTGCTCGAGGGCGCCCTTGACGTTTGCGTCAAGCGCGTTGAGCCGATAGAGCGCCACCGCCTCGGGGGAGGGGAACGAGCGCATCCGCAGCGCGTCGGGCCCGTGGTGGCAGAGGATGCAGGACAGCAGCGCCGCGCGCCGCTCCTCGGACAGCCCACCCGCGGCCGCGCCGACGATCTCGGCGCCGATCTGAAGGTGGCCGAGCATCCTGCCGCGGTCGCTGAGCCCGATCTCGGCGCCGTAGGTGAACTCGCGCGTCTTGCCGACGTCATGCAGGAGCGCCGCCGCCATCAGCAGGTCGGAGTCGAGGCGGGGGTGCAGGGTGCACAGTTCGCCGACCAGGGTCGCCACCGCAACCGTGTGCTCCAGCAGCCCACCGAGATATGCGTGGTGGCCGGCGCGGGTGCAGGGGGCACGGCGAAAGTCGGCCGCCAGCGGCTCGGAGAACAGAATCCCGTTGACCGCCGCGAAGAGGCCCGGGTCGTGGACCTCGCGCGCCAGGTGCTCGAGAAAGCCCTCCAGCTCGTCACGATTGCGGTAGGCGGCGGGGAGGAACTGCTCGGGATCGGCCTCCTCGGGGTCGAGCCGCCGCACGTCGTCGAGCTCCACAGCCAGCTTGCCCCGAAAGCGCTGGGCGCGGCCCCGAACCTCGACCGGGTCGCCGCGCTCGAATCGCGAGCCGATTCGGTCGGCCTCGCGGAACACCCGCGCCCCGATCGAGCCGCTGCGATCGCGCAGCTCCAGCGACAGGTAGGCCGAGCCGTTGCGGGCCACCTGGCGGTCCTTGCGGACGCAGGCGTAGCGACCCGAGAACGGCATCCCCGGGGTCAGTTCGGCGATCTCCGGACCGTGGTCATTGCCCGCCGCGGGCTGAGGCTGTGCTGCTGCTTCCACAGGCACCGATGATGAGCCCGGGATCGGACGGGGCGGCGTGCGTGAACGACGCCTGCACGGTCAAGGCGATCGAACATTGGCCGATAAGTAGGTAGGCGGTCTCAAGCACGCGGTTTGGAGTCAAGGACGTGGTTTGCAGTGGTTTCTCGAATTCGGGGATTTGTCGGATTGGCGGCAGCGATCGCGATCGCCGGCGCGCTGGCCGCGCCCGCGTCGGCGTCGGCGGCCGACACCTACGCCGATGCCAACTCCGGCGACGACGGCAATGACTGCACGAACCCGCTCAACCCCCTGCCTGACGATCGCGGCCGCTCTCTCCCAATCAGGCGCGAACGACACGACCTTCGTCGCCGACGGCACCTACAACGAGTCCGTGACGCTGAGCGACGAGAAGTCGTTGGTCTCGCTCGATTCCACCGATCCGAAGCCGATCATCGACAACGGCAGCCTGCCCGGAGCTGCAGTCAAGGTCGACAGCAGCGACACCGCGGCGGCGGTTAGCGGTTTCACGATCCGCTCTGAATCTCAACCGATGGATGTGGGCGGAGGCGTCGACATCCATGACAACGTCTTCGATGCCCTCAATCCGAGCGACGGGTTCGACATTCGCCTCGGGACCGCCGGCTCGGTGACGATCCATGACAACGTCTTCGTGGACCCGGACGCCAGCGGGGCGCAAATCGGCATAAAGATCGAGGGGGCGCCCTCACCGGTGATTTCCGGCAACACCTTCACCGATCTGAGTGCCGGGGTGATAGCGATCAGCGGTGACCCCCGTATCTCGAACAGCCAGTTCAGCGGTGCCCGACCCCTGCCGCCGGACCCGGGAATAGGGGATATCCCGGCGGCGGATGTGATTGTGGTTGGAGGTACCCCGACCATCGTCGGCAACACGTTCGGAGCCCCCGCCCAGGGACCGTCCGCCGGCGTCTTTGTCGAGAATCTGCCATTTCCCGGCGCAGATTCCACTGGGGCGACGCTGAGCCGCAACCGGATCAGCGGCATGGACGTGGGTGTGCAGGTCGTTGACACCGACCTCCCCGTCACCCTCAGCAACGACCTGATCTACGGCAACACCACCGGACTCGAATCCACCGACACCAGCGGCGATAGCCCGCCGAGCACCCAGGACCAGCGGCGATAGCCCGCCGAGCACCCAGGGCGACGTCTCCGCAACCAACGTGACCTTTGACAACACGACCTCTGACGTCAGCCTTGACCACACCACCCTCACCCTCGACTCGAGCATCGTCAGCACCCCGATCGACCTCGTGGGTGGGAATGGCGCCTGCGACATCACCTTCTCGCGCGGTCCCTCCGGTCCCTCGACCAACGGCTGCGGCGATTTCGACACCAACGCAGCCCCGCAGTTCGTCGACCCATTGACCGGCGATTACCACCTTCAGTCAAGCTCGCCGCTGATCGATGTCGGAAACCCCGCCGATCCGGGTTCCGGCGCCCTCGACTTCTACGGCGATCCACGCGATGTTCAGGGTGCAGCCTGCGACGCGGTGCGCCGCGACGTCGGCGCCTCCGAGTTCCAACCCAGCTCGCCCCCGCAGTGCGCGCAGGACACCTATGCCGACGTCGGCACCGGCGACGACAGCAACAACTGTCTCAGCCCGGCGAGCGCCTGCGAAACGATCGCGGCTGCGCTTTCGAAGTCCGCCGGCGGCCAGACGACCTTCGTCGCCGACGGGACCTACGCCGAGTTGCTCCTCCTCCAGGACGGCAGATCGCTGCAAGCGCTCGACTCCTCCGACCCCAGGCCGATCGTCGATGGCGGCAGCTCCAATACGCCCATCACCGTCGACAGCAGCGGCGCCGGCACGGTGAGCGGCCTTCGGATCCTCTCCGGCTACCGGTCGATGGACATCAATGGCACGGTGACGGTCGACGACGACGTCTTCGACGCGGATCCCACCTCCGACAGGCCCCCCGTCATCGCGGTGGAGGACGGGTCATCGGTGGTGATCAACAACAACAGCTTTGTGGACCCCGACGCGAGCGGGTACGGCGTCGGCATCCTCCTCCTGACCCCCGCTTCGCCGGCGCCGGTGATCTCGAACAACACCTTCGACGGGCTGGCGGTAGGTATCGCCGTGTTAGGCAATGACCCGCGGATCAGCGGAAACCAGTTCTCTGGCGCACATCCGCTAAACCCCAGCTTCCCGGGCGCCGGGATCATCGTCGGGGCGGGTCATCCGACGATCGACGGAAATACCTTCGGCGCCCCCTCCGAGCATCCATCGGACGGGGTCTTCGTCTTCAACCAGCCGCCGCCCGCCCCTCCAATGTCAGTCGGAGCCGACCTTTCGCACAACCGTATCTCCGGCAGCGACGTCGGGGTGCAGGTCATCGACTCGAACATGCCGGTCACCCTCAACAACGACCTCATCTATGACAACACGACCGGTGTGGAGTCCACCGACACCAGCGCCGACAGCCCGCCGAGCACTCAAGGTGACGTCTCAGCCACCAACGAGACGATCTTCGACAACGCGGTTGACGCCAGCGTCAGCTACACGACCCTGACCCTCGATTCCACCATCCTCGGGACGCCGATTGACGTGGTCGGCAATAACGGCGCCTGCTCGATCACCTACTCCGGCGGATCCTCTGCCTCGAGCAACGGCTGCGGCAACTTCGACACCAGCGCCGACCCGCAATTCGTCGACGCCGCGTCCGGCAACTACCAACTTCAGTCCACCTCGCCGCTGATCGACATAGGGGATCCCGCTAGCCCGGGCCCGGGCGCCGTCGACTTCTACGGCGGCCCGCGCGAGCTTCAGGGCAAGCAGTGCTCGACGGTGCGGCGCGACATCGGCGCCGCCGAGTACGACCCCGGAACGACCCCAGGCTGCCCGCCGCCGCCTTCACCGCCGGCTCCCACACCGACCCTGACCCCCGACCCCCCGGCGGCGCCGAAGATCAACAAGCAGCCCGACAAGAGAAGCGACGACACGAGCCCCACCTTCAAGTTCTCCAGCAATGTGCCCGGCTCGACCTTCCGCTGCAAGCTCGACTACGGCCCCTACAAAGCGTGCAGCTCGCCGAAGACCTACCGCGGCCTCGACGTCGGCAAGCACATCTTCCGCGTCTACGCGATCGACCCGAGCGGCAACAAGGGCAACCCGCGGGTGATCCGCTTTACGGTCACCAAGTAGGGACAGGCACGCCGAGGGCGCTCGCAGCTGGACGCCAGGCGCCTTGCCGTAGTCTCAGAACAGTGGAGACGCTGATCTGGGAAACAGACCCGCCCGAGCTTCGCGCGCCGATCCTCGTCTGCTCTTTTCGGGGCTGGAACGACGCCGCCGGCGCCGCCTCCACGGCCCTCGCGACCGTCGCCGCCTCGCTCGACGCCGAGCTGATCGCCTCGGTTGACCCGGAGGAGTTCTTCGACTTCCAGGCCAATCGGCCGATGATCAGCCTCGAGGAGGGTCAGACCCGCCGCATCGACTGGCCGGCCAACAGCCTGATCGCCGCCGAGGCCCCCTCCGCCGAGCGCGACCTGGTCCTGCTCGACGGCACCGAGCCGAACCTGCGTTGGCGAGGCTTCAGCGAGGCGATCGCCAACGCCGCCGAGCGGATGGGAGTCGAGATGGTGATCACCCTCGGCGCCCTGCTCGCCGAGGTGGCCCACACCCTGCCGGTGCCGATCACCGGGCTCGCGTCCGACGAGGACCTGGTCGAGGAGCTTGACCTCTCGCGCTCCACCTACGAGGGCCCGACCGGGATCGTCGGCGTCGTGCACGACATGTGCCGCCAGCGCGGCATGTCGTCGGCCTCGCTGTGGGCGGCGGTTCCCCACTACGTCGCCGCGGTGCCCAACCCAAAGGCGGCGCTGGCGCTGCTGCGGCGCCTCGAGGGCCTGACCGGGATCGCCGTCGACGCCTCCGAGCTGGAGGAGGAGACAACCGACTACGAGGAGCAGGTCGGCCGCGCCGTCGCCGCCAACCCGGAGATCGAGGAACTGGTGAAGCGAATCGAAGAGCAGCAGGCCGAGCAGCTCACCGAGGACGGCAGCGAGCTTCCCTCAGCCGACGCGATCGCCAGCGAGTTCCAGCGCTTCCTGCGCCAGCGCGGCGGCGACAAGAACTGAGCCCGGCGGTGCCGGAGGTCTGCTCGCATCTGGACCAGGTCAGCGTCACCGACCTTCCCGCTGACATCCCCGGTTGCGAGGAGTGCCTGAAGACCGGTGACAAGTGGGTGCACCTGCGCCAGTGCATGGTCTGCGGCAGGATCGGTTGTTGCGACGACTCGCCCAACCGCCATGCCACCGCCCACTTCCGGGAGAGCGGCCACCCATTGATCCGCTCGGCCCAGCCCGGTGAGGACTGGAGCTGGTGCTACCTCGATGAGGCGATGTTCGTCGTCTCCGTATGACGCGCTGGATCTTCGAGCCGGGCCATACCGGGGCCAGCTTCCGGGCCCGCCACATGATGGTGACCTGGGTGCGCGGCCTGTTCAAGGACATCCACGGTGAGCTGAACTTCGATTGGGACTCCTGCCTTGACGCGAGCTTCTCCGGCCGCATCGACGCCACCAAGCTTTGGACCGGCGAGGCCGACCGTGACGAGCACCTGCGCAGCGCCGACTTCTTCGACGTCGAGAACCATCCCGAGATCACCTTCGAGGGCCGATTCCTCGAGCGGGTCGGCGCCACCAGGTTCAACGCCGAGGCGCAGCTGACGATCCGCGGTACGACTCGGGCCGTGCCGCTGGACGTCGTCCACCTCGGCGAATGGGAGACCCCCTACTGGGTCGGTGAAGAGAACCGGGGCCTGATGCGCCGGATGGGATTCGAGGCCCGCACCCGGATCAACCGCCACGACTTCGGCGTCTCCTGGCAGGACGAGATTCCGGGCGGTGGCGTCGTGGTGGGCAACGAGATCGACATCGTGATCGACGTCGAGGCGATTGCGGTCGAGGACCTGAAGCGCACCGGCGCGATCGAGTACTACCGTGACGACGTCTGAGCTAGGGGACCCCGGGGTCCTTCTCGCAGCTGCAAACCTCGGCCGCTAGGGCCGGAATGGGTGAGCGGAATCGATGACCTTCCCGCTCGCGTCAAGCGCTTGGACTCGAAACGATCGAAACGGCACCAAGCCGCGCACCTTCACGTTGAAGTAGCCAAACGGCGCGGGTTGGTCGAGTCGCTGTTGCAGTTGCCCGCCTACCTGAGCGACAGTCGCTTTGAGGTGGAACCGCTTCTCGCTCCCGTGGCGGTGAAAGAAGACGCGCACCGTTGCCACGTCCGGCGTCAACCGCCCCCCGATGTTGGTCCAGCGCAGGCGCTTGGGGGTCAGGAGTTGGACCTCGGAGTCGACCTGGATTGCGCCGCTTCCCTCCAGCGGCTCGAGCGGAGAAGCGCAGGTGCCGTACTCGATGTCGTCGGGCGGGTACTCGATCCAGACGCAGTAGTTCTTGCCCGCAGGGCCGGAGTCGGGCGGCGGGCGCCACCCGTAGGCGACTATCTCCACCGGCCCGTCGTACGCTCTGCCGCTTCCGATGACCAGCGCCGGAGTGATCTTCTTTCCTTCATCGGCCGGCCCGAGAGGCAGTGTCGGCGGCCCCCCAACCTGGCCCTTGCCGGCCGACGTGGTGGCCGCGCCCGCGAGCGGGACCGCGATTGCCGCGAGAAGCATCGCGACTGCTCCCAATAGCCGACGCATGCAACCAGGCTATGGGTTGGCCCAGCGCCCGTCTACTGACCGGCGGTCATTAGATCTCGGCCGCCGGGCAGATCAGCCGGTAGTCGCACCAGGAGCAGACGGCGGGCGACGGGCGTGGTTCGAAGTCCTGGCCGAGGATTCCCTCGCCGACCTGGAGCACGGTGCGTTCGACCCGTTCGGTGTCGTCGGCTGAGCCCCCCACCGCCACCTTCTCGGCGTCGAGCACGTAGTAGTAGCTGCCCAGCTCGGCGTCGAGGTCCCAGGCCTCGCGGGCGGCGACGCGGTACAGCGCAAGCTGCAGATCGTCCGCCAGCTCGGCCTCGGTCTTGCGCTCGCCGGTCTTGTAGTCGATCAGCTCGAAGCCGCCGTCGGGAAGGCGGTCCACCCGGTCTACCCGACCCCGCAGGTGGTGGGGGCCGATGCTGAAGTCGAACTTGCGCTCGATCCAGACCGGTTCGGTGCCCGCGTCTTCCTCATGCTCCCAGTAGCGGCGCAGCGCCTCGACCGCTCGATCGCGGTACTGAAGCTCGTCGTCTGAGGTTCCGAAGCCGCCGCGCCGCCAGCCGGCCTCGAAGAGGCGCATCAGCCGCCGCAGCCCGTCCTCGCCACCGGTGCCCCGCTCGCGCTCCTTGTGGAACTGCTCCAGCACCCGGTGGATGAGGATTCCGAAGCGCTGGTTGATCGTCGGCTCCTGGGGAATCCCGAAGACGCGCGCGAACTTGTACTTCAGCGGGCAGGTCCGGTACAGCTCCAAATCGGAGGCCGAGAGCGCAAGCCCGTTTCCGCGGCGGGGCAGGAATGCCTCCAACGAGGGCTCCTCGCGGGCGGCGATCAGCTCGCGGCGGCGGCCGCGCTCGCGCTCCTCGTCGAGCAGGTAATCGTCGAGGGCCGAGGCTTCCAGCTCGGCCTGCTGCTCGGGAGAGGCGACCTGGCGCAGAAGGCCGTTGAGGGCGTCGATCACCTCAGCCACTGGCTCGTCGCCGTGGCGCTGCGCGAGCGCCGCCAGCTTCAGCAGCTCCAGGTAGCGGGCGATCGCCCGGTTGACGTCGATTGCGGTGTCGAGGCGCAGCTCCGACAGCTCGCGCCCCGCCTTCCAGGAGGTCTCCAACACCTCGTCGCGCAGCATCCGGTAGGTGGCGTGGACGCCCTCGGCGGGCCCGAACAGCTCTTCGTCGTGGATCTTCTCGACGCCGCCGAGCACGGTGCGGGCCTCCTCGTAAAACGGCGATGGGCGCTTCGCCCCGGTGCGGCCGACCTCCACCCAGGAGAGCACCAGCCCCGACGCGGCGCGGTTCATCGCCACGTACAGCGCCCGCCGCCGCTGCGCCAGCCAGGCGTCGGGGCCGGGTTGCGGCGCCGCGTCGCCGAGCAGCTCGGGGGGCACCTGAGGGGCGCCGGCGGGAGCGGCGCCTGGCATCGAGGAGCGGTCGAGCCCGAGCAGGTAGACGTGCTCGAACTCAAGGCCCTTCACGTCGACGAGCGCGATCACCCGCACCGCCCCCGCCGATGGCGCCTCCTCGTCGTCGGTGCTGATCCCGACCCCCGCGTCGGCGACCGCGCTCACGTAGCGCACGAAGTCGCGGGTCGAGCCCTGCGGCTCGCGCCGCGTCCAGGCCGAGGCCAGCTCGGCGAGCCGCGAGAGGCTGAGCAGGCGCTCGGCGGTCTCCGGCTGGGCGGCGAAGAGGCGCTGACGGCGCAGCCCGATCCGCTCGACGAGACGGCGCACGAAGACGTCGGCGCGCCGCTCCTCCATCACCGCCGATGCTGCGCGGTAGAGCTTCAGGAAGTCCTGGAGGCGCTCGCGCGCGTCGGGTGGGACCTGCGGACTCTCCAGCGCCGCCTCGGCGGCCGAGACCATGTCGAGCTTGCGGCGGCGCGAGATCGTCGTCAACCGCGCCAGGTCGACGGAGCGAAGCTCGACCGGCGGCCGGGTCAGCGCCCGCGCCGCGGCGGCCGAGTCGTCGGGATCGGCGAGCAGCCGCAGCCAGGCGATCGCGTCGCGCACCTCGGGGCGGCGGAACAGCGCCGCCGGGCCGGCGATGCGGAAGGGGACGCTTCGCTCCTCCATCGCCGCCGCCACCGCGCTGCCGTGGCGGCCGGGCTGATCGACGACCACGCAGATCTCCTCCGGGTGGACGCCGCCGGCGATCAGGTGCTCAACCTCGCGCGCCACCGCCTGCGCCTGGGCGCGCTCGTTGCGACAGCGCCAGAAGTGCACCGGCACCTCGGCCTCGACCGCGCGGCCCGGCTTCTCGAGCCGGTCGGCGATCCCGGCCACCACCGCCCGTGAGGCGTCGGCGATGTCCTGGCCGCCGCGGAAGGAGCGATCGAGCACCACCACATCGGCCTCGGGGTGCAGGTCGCGAAACCAGGCGGCGGCGCGGGGACCGGGCCCCCGGGTCGCCGCGTCGTCGTCGAGCGCGCAGAGCAGGTTGGTGGTGTCGGCGCCCAGCTCGGCGAGCACTGCCCAGCGGGCCAGGGTCGCGTCCTCCAGCTCGTCGACCATCAAAAAACGGAAGCGCTCCACGATCTCGCGCCGCACGTCGGCCCGCTCGGCGAGCAGCCGCCCGAGCGCCAGCACGACGTCGCCGGAGTCGAGGCTGTCGGCGGCGGCGAGGACGCGGTCGTGCTCGGCGTACAGCGCGGCGAACTCGCGCTCCCGCCGAGCGCCCTCGCGGGCCGCCTCGTCGCGCGCCGACCGCCCGCATTCGGCGGCCCAGGCGGCCAGCGATTCGGGGTCGACCGCCTCGGCCTTCAGCGCGTCGATGCGGCGCAGGAGCCGCGCCAGGAGTCCGGCTGGGTTTCCGCGGATCTCGTGGTGGCGCAGCGGCAGCTCGTCGATTCGGTCGAGCAGCATCGCCAGCCGCTCGGCCGGCCCGACGGTCTCGAAGAACGGGTCCAATCCGGCCTCGGCGGCGTGGTCGCGCAGCAGGCGCTCGCAGATCGTCTCCCAGGTGCCGATCCAAAGCTCCTCGAAGGGCCGCTCCAGCAGCGCCTCGGCGCGGTCGCGCAGCCGCCGGGCCGCGGCGCGCGAGGAGGCCAACACCAGCACCTGCTCGGGCCCGGTTCCCTCGGCGGCCAGCCAGGCAAGCCGCCGCGCCAGCGCCTCGCTCTTGCCGCTCCCGGCGGCGCCGAGAACCAGCAGCGGCCCCGCGCGGTGGCAGATCGCCTGGTCCTGCGCTTCGCTCGGCACGATCTCCTCGCGAGGGCGCACCTGCGGCCCCTCGGGCGCCGCAGCGTCTTGGCTCTGCTCGGGCATCGACCAGACACGCTAGCGGCCCAGCGCGAGCGATCGAAGGACCGCGGCAACGGCGCTCATCTAGCATGGGTCCCATGTCCTCTCAGGGCGGCACGGAGGCCGTTCGAGCCTCCGCAGCCGAATCCATTGACGCCGACTGGGTGGCGATCTGCCGTCGCATCGTCGCTGCCCATCGCGAGCTGTTCAACGAGGTGCGAGGCAGCGCCGCCCGCACCGAGTACGAGGGAATCGGCGAGGGCGGCGACTGGTCGCTGGTGCTCGATCGCCGCTGCGAGGACGTCGTCTTCGCCGAGCTGGAAGCAATCGCCGCGCAGGGGGCGTCGTTCATTGCGATCTCCGAGGAGCGCGGCGAGGTCGCCTTCGGGCAGCCGGGCGCCGCGGCACGTGTCGTCGTCGACCCGATCGACGGCTCGCTGAACGTGCGCCGCACGATCCCTTCGCACAGCCTCTCGCTCGCCGTCGCCTCCGGCGACTCGATGGCCGAGGTCGAGTTCGGCTACGTCTATGACTTCGGCGCCGGCGAGGAGTTCGTCGCAACCCGTGGCGGAGGCGCGACGCTCGACGGAGAGCCGCTGCACGCCCAGCCGCAGCCCAGCGATCGGCCGCTGGAGGTGGTCGGGGTTGAGGCTGCGAAGCCGGCGCTGATGGGCCCGGTGGTCGAGGCGCTGGCCGACGACGTCTACCGCCTGCGGGTGGTCGGCTCGCTGGCGATCACCCTCTGTTACGTGGCGGCGGCCCGGTTCGACGGCATGCTTGGACACCGCCCCGCCCGCTCGGTCGACATCGCCGCCGCGCAGCTGATCGCCCGCGAGGCGGGAGCGAGCGTCGCCTTCGGCGACCACGCGCCGGACGCAGCGGGGCTGGGGTTGGACGAGCGCTACCAGGTGGCCGCCGCCCACACTCCCGACGGGCTTGCGACGCTGGTCGCGGCGCAGCGAGAGGTGAAGGAATGAGCGCCGAGCAGCAGCCGCAGGTGGTCGACTGGGGACTGGCCGAGCGTCTGGCGCGGACGCTGGCCGGCAACGGGTCCGGGAAGCGTTCGGTTCGCGAGGGCGACCTGCGCCGCGCCGCCCGTGGCAGCGTCGGAGTGGTGCGCGAGTACACAGGCCTCGAGCCGAAGGGTCGGCTGCCGTCTGCCGAAGTGGTTGATCGGCGCGAGTGGATCGGCGCCAACATCGGCTCGCTGCGCTCGATGTCAGCCGGCGTCGAGCAGAGCCTTGCCTCCTCGCTGGATCTGCCGGGACCGCTGGGGCCGGGACTGCGCGCCGCCGCCGGGGCCGCGGTGGGTGTGGAGCTGGGCCTGGTCAGCGCCTACATGGCGCAGCGGGTGCTGGGCCAGTACGACGTCGCATTGCTGGGTCCCTCGCGCCCGGCCCGGCTTCTGTTCGTCGCCCCCAACCTGGCGGAGGCGCAGCGGCGACTGGGCGCCGAGCGCGAGCCGTTCCTGCGCTGGGTCGCTCTTCACGAAGCGACCCACGTTGTGCAGTTCGGGGCCGTGCCCTGGCTGCGCGAGTACATCGGCGGCCTCGCCGAGGAGCTTCTCTCCGGCGCCTTCGCGTCGGTGAGCACATCGGAGCTTGCCCGCGCCGCCCGCCGTCTGCTCAACCCCGATCCGCGGCGGATCGTCGCGGCGCTGCGCAGCGGCGAGTGGCGCTCGCCGTTCATCGGCCGGCGCCGTGCCCGCCTGCTGGGCAACCTTCAGGCGACGATGACGGTGGTCGAGGGCTACTCCGAGCACGTCATGGACGCGGTGGTCGCTGACCTCGACGAGCCCTTTGCAGAGCTGCGGGAGCGCTTCGAGCGCGGCCGCTCAGAGCGCGGTCTGGTCGAGGCATTGCTCAGCCGTCTGTTCGGCCTGGAGCTGAAGATGCGCCAGTACCGGATCGGCAAGTCGTTCTGCGACGAGGTTGCAGAGCGCCGGGGGATCGAGACCCTGAACCGGGTTTGGTCAGAGCCGGCGACGCTGCCGCGCCCCTCGGAGCTCCAGCAGCCGGGGCGTTGGCTGGCCCGGGTGACCTGAGCGTGGCATAACGAACGGCCGATCCCTCGGATGTGGAACCGCCCCCGCTGCAACGAAAGGGCGGCCGCCATTCCCTTGGCCCGGCCGTTCGTAGAACAGATACCCGGCGCGAAATCGTTGATTCGCTCTGCGTTTGCCTGCTCGAGAAGGCGGGGGAGCCGACCCCGTGCGTCTGGCTAGCACGGTTTCCCCGCTATCTGCGGGACAGGTGTCGCCGTAACCCGCGCCAAATCGAGGTTTAAGAACATATGTTCGTATTAGTTGTTATCCTTGAACATGCTTAGAAATAAGTAGACAGGGAAAGAAAGAAGAACAGACCCCACCCGAGGAGGGTTCAGAGCAGTTATGCCCACCAGCCAGAACACAAACACCGCGCAGCGCCGCACTACCAAGCGCGCCGCGCAGACCAAGACCCCGACCACCCCCAAGAATCCGGTGCAGCGTGCCGCTGAGACCGTCGTCGACGTCCCCGTCGGCGTCGCGCTCCGTGTCGTCGATCGCGTCCAGGAGCTCATCGAGCCGTGGACGAGTCGCGGCACCGCCGAGCGCGAGCTGCGCAGCTACCGCACGCAGCTGACCCGGACCGTCAACCGGTCCGAGCGCCGCGGCGCCACCGCCCGCCGCAAGGCCACCACCCAGGCCAAGCGGACGCGGACCCGCGCCGTGCGCGAGGTTCGTCGCGTCGAGCGCGAGGGGCGCAAGCGCCAGCGCAAGGCGACCACCACGCTGCGTCAGAACCGCCGCAAGGTGGAGACGACGCTGCGGCGCAACGGGCGCCAGGCCGAGACGCAACTGCGCAAGGCCACACGCCAGGCGGAGAAGGTGCAGACGGACCTCCAGAAGACCGTCGAGGAGCAGTCCTCGCGGGCCCAGGAGTTCGTCAACTCACTGGTCTAATCGCTTAGCCCGGGCCGCCGCAGGAGAGGCGGCGTCCCGGGGAGAGCTGCCGGCACCATCCTGTCGGCAGAGAAGCAACCTCTCCTCCCTCGCCAACCGGGCCCTAGTGGCCCGGTTGGCCTATGTAGGGGGCGGTTGCGCGGGGACCGGGGAGCCTGCACCGGGCGCTTGCCGTGAGGGGCGCAGGACCAAGGCCCAAGCCAGACAGGCAAGCGTGACCACGCCCAGAACCAACGGCCACCCAGAGAGCGATCCGTCGGCGGTGGAGAGAAAAAACACGTAGACGCCAACCAGCCCGACGAACGCAGACCCTCCATGGCGCTGCCAGGCGGCGAATGCGAGCAGGCCGATCGAAACGCCGATCAGCACCATCTCCCACCCATCCTTCCCCTTCAGGCCCGCAGCAGCCAGGCCGGGGAAGGCCACGGCAGGTTGCGGGGTGTTGCCGAGCAACGCGCCGCCGATCAGCGCCGCCCCGGCCACCGCGACGAGCAGGTTGGCGTGCCTGTGTCCCGAGTCCCATTGAGATCTCGCGGCGAGCAGGAAGAGGATCCCTTCCAACAAGAGGATGTCGCGGTAGGTTGCGACCTCCGCGCTCGAGTCGATCCAGTTGACCGCGGTCAACCCGGCGATCGCGAAGAACAGCGTCGCCAACACCGTCGCGCCGGGTGATTGCAGCCGCACGCTGATCAGAGCCGCGCAGATCCCGGTGAGGGCCAAGACCCATGTGAAGGCGCCGGTGCCCGGGTTGTTCTTGCCGAACACCGCGAGCAACTGAAGGATGCTGCCGGCGAGCAGCGGCAACGCGACGAGCAGGAAGGCGGCCTGCCAGGGCGATAGGCCGCCGTCGGATTTGGTGCCGACCTGCTGCGCGCCGCTCCCCGGGGCGAGGGCGAGCGCGAATAGCACCGCGCAGGGGATCGCAAGCAACAGCAGCAGCGGGAAGTCGGACCACGAGTCGTTCATGCGGCTGAAGGAAAGGGCCGCTCCCACTCCGAGCGCCACGCCCCCCACGGCAAGCGTCAGATCCCCCTCCGGTTGGACGCGGAGTCGCGATGCGAGTTCGTTCACAGCAACCTCCCTCGTTGGATCCGGCGCCAAAGCTACGAGGAGTGGCAGACGGTCAAGAGTTCACCTGGGCGCCGCGCACGAGTCCCGTGTCTCAGGGGCGAAAGTCCGGCGCCTGCGGGCTTGGGTCAGCGGGTGTCGGCGCACAGATACATACGCTACGCATTGATTACATACGTCGTGCATGCAATACTGGACAGCCATGGGAGTGCTGATGCAGATCCGTGACGTCCCGGAAGAGGTCCACCGCGTGCTGAAGGCCCGCGCGGCCGCCTCCGGAGTCTCACTGTCCGAATACGTGCGGACAATGCTCGCCCGCGCAGCCGCACGCCCGACGCCGGACGAGCTTGATGCGCGGATCCGGGCTCGGGGATCCGTTGAGCTCCCCGAGCCGAGCGAGGTCGCCGTTCGGCGGTTGCGCGACTTCGGCGAGTGACCGTCATAGACACCGGAGCGGCTGTCGACCTCTTGCTGCGCACGGGTGCGGTGGACGAGGTGCGGGACATCCTCAGACAGGACGCTCCGGTCGCTGCCCCTGACCTGCTCGTCTTCGAGACGATTGCCGTACTGCGCCGCTTCGTCCTGCGCGGAGATGTTGAGCCCGACCGTGCCGGCGCAGCGATCGAAGACCTCAGCGATGTACGACTCGACCTGTTTCGTTCGATGCCCCTTCGGATGCGAGCATGGGAGCTCCGCGACAACATGACCGCTGCCGACGCCCTGTTCGTTGCGCTGGCTGAGCAACTTGGCGAACCGCTCGCAACTAAGGACCGTTCACTTGCGGCGGCCGCCCGGGACCAAACTGCGATCGAAACGATCGAGTTGGGGTCGGACAATTAGCCGAGAGCCCACAACGCTCGTTGCGTTCGCGGGTTAGATTCGGCGAGATCAGATCTCTAGCCGAAGGGAGACACCATGAAGCGGCTCGCGTCGAAGCGACCCTCGCCTGCCCTCGTCCTCAGCGTCATCGCCGTGCTGATCGCGCTCGGCGGTCAGGCCGGAGCTCTGCCCGGCAAGCACAGCGTCGGGAAGGGGGATCTCGCGAAGGGGGCCGTGACGGCGGCAAGCCTTGCGCCCGGTGCGGTTACCAACCGGGCAATTGCCAAGCGCGCTATTCATGGCTCTGCGATTGCCAGCAAAGCGATCAAAGCTCGGATGCTTGCGCCGGGCTCAGTCGACGCGCGGGCGCTTGGACCGGTCACGGTGGTTGAAACCCAAATCCCGGACAGCGACACAGCTCTTGACTCCATCTACACGGCGTCCGGCGCGACGCTGGCCTGTCCGGGCGGGCAGCGGCTTCTCAGCGGCGGAATTAAGGCCTTCGCCGGCCGCGTTCTGATGGTGTCATCGAGGCCAGGTGCAAACGCGGACCGCTGGGAGGGCACAGTCGCCAGCGACGCTGGCGGAGCGTCTCCCCTCGCCACTCTCGACATCCTCTGTCTCGAGTAGGGGTTGCCACTGCCGGGCGGCGGGGGTTTGCGCTTGTTATTTGCCACGGCATGGCGATGCCGCTCAGCGGCCGCCGACCACCTTGATCGGGCGCCGCCGTGAGTGGCCGGCCAGGAACGGATAGCCGTTTTGAGCGGGCACGACCGCTCGCATCCGGTACTCGGTGGTCACGAAGGTCGCCAGGAACCGGTACGTGGCGCTGTAGCGGCCGAGCTGATCGGTGCGTGCATTTTGGAACGTCTTCCACCTCTGGTTTTTGCCCGGATAGCGCGCCTGGAGAACCACGATGCGCTCTTCGTTGTCAGGCCCGGGCAGTGAGCCAAACAGCTGTATGCGTCCACCATTCCGCACCCGCTCGCGTGACAGTGTCAACGAAGGCGCGACCCTCGCGAAGTAGCGCACGTCGCGCTGGAGTTGGTGCCGGTTGTAGCGGTAGCCGATCTCGATCTCGCGGTTTGGCCCCGGCGCGACGGTGTATCGATAGCGGCCTGCCGTATTGGTCTTGACCGTTCCGACATCGGCTAACCCCTCGCCGGGCACCAATGTTGACTCCCTCACGCAGAGCATCGCTCCCTCGACCGGCTCACCGGTCCGATTACTGAGTCGCCCGGTGACCGTCGCCGATTGCCGCGACCGGACCGTCACCGTGCCGTCGCCGTTCTGCACAAACCGGGCGCTAAGGTCGGTACCACCCGGGACCCGCGAGGAGGTACAGGAATCATCCACGCGGACCACCTGTTCGGGTGTGCAAGTCAGGTTGGGCGGATCGCCGTAGTCGCTCGCGCACGCCTGAATCGTGTTGCTCCCGTCGCGGAACGGTGCGACCTGGGTATCGAGGTTGAATTGCGCTTGCTGCGAAAGAGCGCACGGCTGCATACTGGTCGCCCCGTTGCAGGTGAAATTCCGCCGAGCGGCCTCTTGGCTGTTGACCAGCACAGTCACAGAGGTCAAGCCGGCACCGACATCGTCGGCATGGACCTCAATGGCTCCTGTGCCGCGTTGGATCTCGCCGTTCAGCAGCTCGCCAGAAGCTTCGATCGTTGGCGTCGTGTCGTCGACCATGTCGAAGAGGAGATCCCTGATGAACAGGCCTGCCTGCAGACTGCCGTTGCAGCCACTCCCTGAGATGCAGGTCAGATGGGAAGTCACCAGCGTGTAGTACCCACCGGCGGCAGTGCCGATCCCACGCCACGCGCTAGCGCCATCATCTGCGGCACCCAGCGGTGTCCAACCGCCTGGCCCCGCCACGTAGACCTCGAGGGCCCAGCCCGCACCGGGATCAGATTTTCCCCTCTCGCTCATCCCGACCTGGCTGAAGTGCGTGCCAGCGGGAGTGCTGACCGACCACGTGGCTCCGGTCTGTGGGCCGGTCCAACCGGCCGTTGGGATCGACATACCCAGGCCAAGCCCTCCGTTTCCACAAGCCTGATAGACGAAACCCATGACGTGGCTCTGGCTGTAGCTCGCCACCGAGCTGGTATTCGACCACGAGCAGTCGGTGGCGGCGTAAGTGCCCGCATGACTCTTCGTCGCAAGCGGGCCCGCAAGCAGAGCAGCTGCACCAAGGGCAGCGAGGACGAACGTGCGCCGGACCCTTCGCGGTTTGAGTTTCGTCCCCCTCATGGGCCGAACTCACTTGCTGAACCGCTGCTCGACGAACCGCCGACTCCCCCTCCCCCTCCCCCTCCGCTCGAGCTGCTGCCGAATTCGCTGGCGCTGCTTGACCGAGAAACTGTTGGCGCTGCCGAGACCTCGGGGCTGAACTCGGCGGTGACCTGCGGAGGGGGTTCGGACGGTGGAGCCGGGGCCGGCTCCGGACCAGCAGGCTGGGGGCTGGGCTCCGAATCCGGTGGGGGCTGTGGCGCCGGCTCGGCGATCGTCTGGTCCGCCTCAGTGGACGTGTGAGCCACCGAATGGTCCGCCGCGCGCTCAATACCTCCGCCACCATGCGATCCAACATGGACGGGAGGAACCACCCCTGCCGCGACACAGGCGGCGGCCCCACCGGCAGTACCGACGCAGGCGGTCAGAATCTTTGCGGCCAACGCCATCCCGCTTCCCTTGGTCCCCCCGGCCGCGGTGAGCTGGCTGACAGCGGTCTCCGCGGCACCGGTTCGGCCCGGGAGTCGCGACTGCGCGGCCCCGACCAGATCGTGGAGCCGCTCGCCGACCGAGCGCGACACCGGCAACGCGGGTACGAGCGCCGCTGCAGCTCGAGGCGCGGCGCGGTAGGAACGAACCTTGGCTCGGCAATGGCCGCATTCCTTTAGGTGAGTCAGCAGTTGCGCGGTCAGGTGCGCGTTCGCTTCGCCATCGACGAACGCCGACAGTGTGGGGGCGAGCTCTTCGCATCTGCGTCCCTCCTCGATGCTGCCGAGCACCGCCCGGAAACGCTGCCTTCCCTCTGCCAGACAGCGATTGACCTTGGTGTAGGTCCAACCGGTGAGCTCACCGATTTCGGCGTATGAATAGCCCTGAGCCAGGAGGGTCAGCGCTCGCAACTCCTGCGGCTTCAGCGCCTTCAGTGCTTCACGCGCTCTGCCGATCCGTTCGCGCCGCTCTGCCGCGTCGGCGGGGCCGTCCTTCTCGCATGGAATGAGCTGAACCCAGTCGGCCTCTTGGTCGCGTCCCGATGACGGTGTCCCGAGGGTGCGCTCACGATTCCTTCGAACCGCCAAGGCTTCGTGCTTGGTCACGGTCTGCATCCAGCGAATCAGCTCTCGCTGGTCTGACGTCGGCGCTTTGGTGAGCAGGATCTCGAGGGCGCGTTGCGTCGCGTCTTCGGCGTCGTCCGCGCAGAGCGAATAGCGCCGTGCGGTGCGCCGCAGGGCACGCTCGTGGCGACGGACCAGCTCGATCGCGGCGCGCTTGCGCGAAGCAAGCGCGGGATCGCGGGTTCGGCCCACGTCAACGGCTCGAAGGGACTCCCTATCTCCCATTTCCGACTTCCTGGTTGCCAGAGGCGGGGACGTCGCCAAGACGCTCCGCGCCTCGCACTTGTGATCCTTGCCGCTAAGGGCGGGAGCTGCGCCGGTTCTCCCCGGCCCCTTGTCGCAAATTGCGTGAACTGCGTTTTTCCACGGCAACCCTTTGCGCTGTTTGCGGTCGGGATCTCGGATCCGTGGCCTAGAGCGCCCATCCGTAGAATTTGGCTGGTGACCAGCGTTTCCGACACGCGAGAGAACCAACGCACGGAGTTCGCCGGCGATCCAATCCACATGCCAGCGATCGCTGCCCTAACTCCAGCACAGCGTCTGGAGCGAGCCTTCGGCTGGATCGAGCTCTACAACGAGCTTGGTGGAATCGCTATAAGCAACGAGAAGCGTTGGCCGACCCAGTTGGACAGCGGCAGAAGCTCAAGCCACGCGAGCTGATCGAGGCGCTGGAGCGCTTCGAGGTCGACTACGTCGCGATCGGCGGGATTGCTGCGCTCGCGCATGGCTCTCAGCAGCTGACTCAGGACTTCGACTTGATGATCGAACGAAGCTCCGAGAACAGTCGTCGAGCCATCAAAGCGCTCTTGACGGTTGAGGCAGAGATCTGCCTGAGCGGGAACCGCCGTGCTTCGCTCGATCCGAATGCCGACCCAGGGTGGCTCGCGCAGGGAGAGCACTTCTTTGACAGCGAGGTGGGCGGCATTGACATCCGCGATCCCAAGCGTGTCCCTGGTTCGCGCTCATACGATGATCTACGCGCCGATGCGCTGCAGGAGAAGCTCAGCGATGGTGCGACCGTTTGGATCGTTAGCCGAAATGACCTGCTGGCGATGAAGCGGGCGGCAGGACGCGAGAAGGACAAACAAGTTGTCGCCGAGCTTGAAGCCCTTGACTCCGCCCAGCCGCGGCGCGAGGAGGGCCCTCATCCCACCCCTTGAGGCTGGCAATCGAACCTTGCATCCCGCCATCCGAGGCTCAACTACCATCGACTCCGATCGATGAGCGATAAATCGAAGCGATGAGCACCTGCGTCGTCACCGGTGGCGCGGGATTTCTCGGCTCGCATCTGTGCGAGGCGCTGCTCGACGTGCCGCACTCAGTCGTCGAGGAACTGAACGGGGTCATGGTTGCCGAGTGGGGCTGTCACGACCGCCACTTTGGAACCGCGTCCTGGCCGGCGGAGCTCGCCGACGAGTTGACCGAACGGCACGGAAAGCATTTCGGGAGGATGCGGCCGCCGGGCTTCGACCAGTTCGCCCCCTGCGACTACGCGCATCGAATCGGCCAAAGGCGTACAGACGAGGAGACGATCGCCTTCTACGACGCCGTGCACGACGGGGTCGAGCAGAAGCGCAATGCCTCGCTCGAGTTGCTCTTAGGCTTTGCCCTGCTCGTTTGCCTTCTGTTCGCGGCCCCCGCAAGGGGGGCGGAGCGGGTCACGATCTTCGACCCCGGCGAGCCCATCTGGCACGCCGAGAGCGTCGCGCCGACTCTCGACCGGCTGCGCGCGCTCGGTACCGACGTCGTTCGCCTGCGCGTCGCCTATGCCGAGGAGCCCGACCTGGAGCCGCTCGATCGGGCGGTTGGCGGGGCTTTCGAGCGGGGCATGGACGTGATGATCGTGCCGGTCGGCCCGGCGCCGTCGGTGGCCGCCTACGCAGGCTTCGTCGGAGACCTCGGCCGCCGCTACCCGCAGGTTCGCCGCTGGGCGATCTTCAACGAGCCCGACCTGCCCTCGTGGTTCCCGCTGCCCTCGGCCTCCCCTGCCCCGCCGCCCCCGCCGGGAGTGCTGGTGCCGGGCGCGGTCACGACGTCCGCTCCCCCCGTTCCTTCCAAGCAGCTGCCGACGCCCGAGTACACGCTCGGAAGGGCCTATCGGGAGACGTTCCTGGCGACGCAGGGGGCCCTCGTCGCCGCCGGGCATGGCCCCCGCGAGGCCCTGATCGGCGAGACCTCCCCCTGCGCGAACTCGGACTTCGTGCGGGGCGCCCTGCACGGGAGGGGCTTGATCGCCGGCGGCTGGGCGCACCATCCCTACATCGCCGCCGACCGGCCCTGGGACACCGCCCCCTGCTTCGGGCCCGCCGACCTTCCGCGTCTTCACGAGCTTCTCGTCGAGGCCGCTCGGGCCGGAGAGACGAAGGGGGTGCTGCCGATCTACGTAACGGAGTTCGGCGTCGGCGACTCGGAATCGCCGACGATGCTCGCCGCCTCCGAATGGGTGATGGCGCGACCCTACGTCCGCTCCTTCGCCCAGTACACGCTCAGCGACGACTGGTTCGGGACCGGGCTGCTGCGCCGCGACGGCGCGCCGAAGCCGAGCCTCTCCGTCTTCGCCAACCCGATCTTCGTTCGCCGCTTCGGTGAGCGGGTCAAGGTCTGGGGGCATCTGCGCACCCTGCCGCACCGGACATTCGTCGGCGTCTTTAACCGCGGGCGCCTCTCGCACAGGGTTCCCGTCGCCGCGGGCGTCGGCGGCTACTTCAATGTCAGCGACGCCTGGAGCCCCGGCCGTCGCTGGGCGCTTCCGGGGGGCCTTCGAACGCGCGCCTACCGAGTTCAGGCGCTTGGCTCCCGACCGCCGTTGCGAACCGAGTTGCGGCCCTAGGAGAACCGCTGCGCGGCGCCGAAACCCTCCAATACCATCCGCGGCGATGACCGCGCGGGGGTTTCGACGATGAGCACCTGCCTTGTATCCGGTGGCGCCGGCTTTCTCGGCTCGCATTTGTGCGAGGCGCTGCTCGAGCGTGGGCACCGGGTGATCTGCCTCGACAACCTCGAAACCGGCTCGCTGGACAACATCGCCCATATCCGTGACGAGCGGTTCAGCTTCGCCAACCACGACATCACCGAGTACGTGGAGATATCCGAGCCGGTCGATTTCGTCTATCACCTCGCCTCTCCCGCCAGCCCGATCGACTACCAGCGCCTGCCCCTGCACACGCTCAAGGTCGGCTCCTACGGCACCCATCACATGCTCGGCGTCGCCAAGTTCAAGCGCGCCCGCCTCCTTCTCGCCTCCACCTCGGAGGTCTATGGCGACCCCGAGATTCATCCTCAGTCGGAGGACTACTGGGGAAACGTCAACCCGATCGGCCCGCGCGGCGTCTATGACGAGGCGAAGCGCTACGCCGAGGCGCTGACGATGGCCTACCACCGCCAGCAGGGCGTCGACACCTGCATCGCCCGGATCTTCAATACCTACGGCCCCCGCATGCGCCCCCACGACGGGCGGGCGATCCCGACCTTCCTGCGCCAGGCGCTCCAGGACAAGCCGCTGACCGTCTTTGGCGACGGCAGTCAGACGCGCTCCTTCTGTTACGTCGACGACGAGATCCGCGGGCTGATCGCGCTCGCCGAGTCTGACGTGCACCTGCCGGTCAACATCGGCAACCCCGACGAGTACTCGCTGCTCGACCTTGCCAAGGCCGTGATCGAGGTCTCCGGCTCGCGCTCGGAGATCGTCTTCGAGGCGCTGCCCGTCGACGACCCGAAGGTGCGCCAGCCCGACATCTCCCGCGCCCGCGACCTGCTCGGCTGGGAGCCCAACGTCGGGCTGCGCGACGGCCTGCGGCGCACGATCGATCTGGCGGGCGTCGAGCGCCTCGTCGGCGCCGTCGATTAGCGCTTAGCCGGTACACCGCCCGCGTTGTAGGCTCAGGCCGTGCCAAGGAAGACGCGAGTCATGGCGATCGGCCTCGACTCGGCGGATCCCAATCTCGTCCGGGAGTTCGCCGCCGCCGGTCACATGCCCACAATGGCGCGGCTTCTCAGCGAGGCCGCCGTGCTCGACACCCGCGGCCCAATGGGTGTCTTCGTGAGCGCCAACTGGCCCACGATCTTCACCGCCATTTCGCCCGACCGCCACGGCTATCTGTGCTGGGACGAGTTCCGCGATGGCACTTACGAGTACCGCGGGACCGACCCGACGATGGTTCGCGGCGAGCCGATCTGGCGCCGGATGTCGGAGGCAGGAAAGCGTGTGGCGGTGCTCGACGTGCCGCACTCAGTCGTCGAGGAACTGAACGGGGTCATGGTTGCCGAGTGGGGCTGTCACGACCGCCACTTTGGAACCGCGTCCTGGCCGGCGGAGCTCGCCGACGAGCTGTCAGACAGCCACGCGGGCACTTCGGGAGGATGAGGCGTCCTGGCAGAGATCAGTTCGCTCCCTGTGACTACGCGCATCGGATTGGCCAGAGGCGCACGGACGAGGAGACGATCGCCTTCTTCGACGCGGTCCACGCTGGCGGCGAACAGAAACGCAATGCCTCGCTCGAGCTTCTCGATCGGGGTGACTGGGACTTCTTCTTGAGCGCACTGGGCGAGACCCACTGCGCCGGGCATCAGTTCTGGCATCTGCATGACCCCGGGCATCCCGGCTATGACCCGGCGCTTGCCGAACGCTTCGGCGACGATCCGGTGCGCACGATCTACGGCCGCGTTGACGCCGCGCTCGGCGACCACCTCGCGCGCCTTGGCCCCGAGGACACCGCCTACGTGCTGATGCCGCACGGAATGACCGCCCACCACGACGGCGCGCACCTGCTCGACCACGTCCTTGAGCGCCTCGATCGCTGGCTCGACGATCCCAGCGGCTTCGGTCGCGCGACCCGCGCGGCGGCCGAGGTCGCGCGTTGGATACCGCGCCCCCTGCGCGGGCCCGCCCTGCGTGCTGCATCGCCGCTTCTACGCGCTCGCGCCGGCGCCCCGGCCCGCGACCAGCTGCCGCCGATGGAGGGACGCCGCTGGTTTCAGGTCCCCAACAACACAGTCGTCGGCGCCGTGCGGCTGAATCTCGAGGGCCGCGAGCCGTGCGGGCAGCTGCATCCGACCACCCGCCGCGAAGTGCTGGCCTAGCTCGCCGATCGCCTCTACGAGCTGGTGAACGTCGACACGGGAGGTCGGATCGTGCGCCGCTGCGTCTTTACCGACGACGTCTACCGCCGCGTCCCCGGCGACGCCTTCGCCGACATCTACGTGGAATGGGAGCGAAGCGCGCCGATCGAGCGCGTCTGGTCGCCGGCGACCGGCACCGTCGCCGCCACCTATGACCACTGGCGCCAGGGCGACCACGAGCGGGAGGGGATGCTGCTCGCGATCGGCCCCGGGATCCGCCCGGGGCACCGCCGGGGAAGCTTCGAGAGCATCGACATCGGCGCCACCTTCGCCGCCGCGGTTGGTGTGCCACTTCCCGATGCGGACGGGCGGCCGATCGGCTCGGTGCTGCCGGACGGGATCGACGCAGGCGGCGGTCGCGGGCGTGCCCTCAGGAGAGCTCAGGCCGGCCTCGAGCACGCGATGCGGCGCCGGGCCGAGCGCCGGGTTCCGCGTTGGGCCGAGCGGCGGGATCCGGCCCGGAACCGGCTTCGCCACGACCTCACCGAGCGCGCCGACCAGGCGGACACGGAGCTGGCGGCGCTCAAGGGCAAGGTCGGCGAGCTGGAGCGGCAATCAAAGATCGCCACGATGTCGGCTTGGCTGCCGCACGCCGAGGCCTCCGAGGAGCTGCTGATCAGCGTCGTGGTGCCGACCCGCGACCGGCGGGAGCTGCTGGCGGAGGCGATCGAGTCGGTGCAGGCTCAGACCTACCCCCGCTGGGAGCTGCTCGTCGTCGACGACGGCTCGACCGACGACACGCCGGACTTCCTATCTGGCATTGAAGATCCTCGCGTGCACACCCTGAGGACCGAGGGTGTTGGCGTCTGCGCTGCGCGAAACGCCGGCCTCGACGCGGCGGGCGGCGACCTGATCGCCTACCTGGACGACGACAATCGCTTTGACCCGCAGTGGCTGAAGGCGGTCGTCTTGACGTTCATTGCCCTCCCGGAGCGAAGCGTCTGTTACGGGGCCCGCGTCTTCGACGACGAAGGGCGAGTGCTGGACGGGGCCAGCAGCGGCCGGCCGGGGATCCAATTCGTCGAGTGGGACCCGGAGGCGATACGCGATCACAACTTCGTCGACATGAACGTGCTCGCGCATCGCCGCAGCGCGGTTCGCTTCGACGAAGCCCTCTCACACCTTGGAGATTGGGACCTTCTCCTGCGGCTGGTACCGGATGCCAAGCCGGTCGAGGTTCCGGCAATCGCCGTCTATTACCGCACCGACGTCGCTGGGCGAATGTCGACCACGCTGCCGTCCGAGGAGCTGGACCGTGAATACGACCACGTGCGCCGAAAGCTCGCCGACGCGGCGTTGAGCTGAGCCTTCGCGACCCAAACAGCGCTGCTAGCGGGCTTTTTGGGCGGTTTCGTCCGCGCTTGCGGACTAGACTTGCCGAGATTGGGGTGGTGGCGCTCCGTCATCCGTTGAGTCTGTCGGTGCGCAGATTCACGTGGCATTCACGAAGCAAGCGCAACTATCAGGCTTTCTGCGACTCTTGAGTAAGCGCTAGGGGTACCTGTGCCAAGCAGTTCCGTAAAAACCGCACCCGAGGCGACAAGCGGCAGTCGGGAGGCCTCCCACAAGAGCCCGGACCTGATGGCGCTGCTCGAAGGCGGCCGCGACATCCGCGCCCGCAAGCCCTGGTTCGTGCAGACCCTCACCGCCGCCGCCACCTACCGCAAGGTGGGCCGCGTCGCCGGGCTTCTGCTGCTCGACCTGCTCGGCATCTTTGGGGCGATCTGGACCGCGCTCGCGGTCAAGGCCGTGATCCTCGGCCACTACCAGGCGCACGCGGTGTTCACCGACGCCACCGAGTTCCTCGCCTTCGCCTACCTGATCGCCGTGCTGCTGTTCGCGCGCACCGGGCTCTACGGCTCGCGCGAGACGCGTCCTGGCCTGGCGCGGGTGATCGCGACGCTTTTCCAGGCAACCGTGATCAGCCTGATCTTCGCGCTGGTCACCGGGACCAAGTTCAACAGCTACTGGATCTTCTACGGCAGCCTCTTCTTCGGCGCCGTCTACGTCAGCAGCCTGCGCTACCTCTACGAGGTCACGAGTGGCCGGATTCTCGACCGGCTCGGCTACCAGCGGCGCGCGGTGCTGGTCGGCACCGGCCATCGCATCGTCGAGGTCGCCCACGCGCTTCGGGACTCCCACGACCGCCTCGAGCCGATCGGCTTCTTCGCCCTTGACTCCGGAAGTCACGAGGAGCTCGCCGACCTCGGCGAGCTGTCGGACCTGCGCGAGCGCATCGACCAGCACGCGATCGAGGAACTGATCATCGTCGATCCCGATTTCCCCCAGGACCGCGCCGTCGAGCTGGTCGACCGCTGCCGCACCCATGGGGTCCGGGTCTGGGTCGCGCCGACGACGATGGAGGTGCTGACCCGGCGCACCGAGCTGGTGCCTGGCGAAGGCGTCCCGCTGCTGGAGGTAAAGCCGCCGGTCTTCGAGGGCTTCGACTTCGTCGTCAAGCGCAGCTTCGACTTCGTGATCTCCAGTTTGCTGCTCCTGTTCGCGGCCCCGCTGATGGCGCTGATCGCGCTCGTGATCAAGCTGACCAGCCGCGGGCCGGTCCTTCACCGCAGCCCGCGCCCGGGGATCGGCGGCGTTGCCTTCGACTGCCTGAAGTTCCGCACCATGTACGAGGACGCCGAGCACCGCCAGGATGAGCTGGAGGGGCTGAACGAGAAGACGGGGGCGCTGTTCAAGATCCGCGACGACCCGCGGGTCACGCCGTTCGGCAGGTTCTTGCGCCGCTTCTCGCTCGACGAGCTTCCGCAGCTGATCAACGTGCTGCGCGGCGAGATGAGCCTGGTCGGCCCCCGCCCGCTGCCGCTACGCGACGACGAGCTGCTCCAGGACTGGCACCGGCGCCGCTACCTGGTGCTGCCCGGGATCACCGGCCTCTGGCAGGTCTCGGGGCGCTCCGAACTCGACTTCGACGACATGGTGCGCCTCGACTTCCTTTACCTGGAGCGCTGGTCGGTGCTTCTCGACCTGGTGATCCTGCTGAAGACGGTGCCTGCCGTCTTGCGCCGCAAGGGCGCTTACTAAAGCTGATCAAGAAGCTCGGCTAGCCCGACAGGTACCGCTCAAGATCGCGCAGTCCCTCGGGTGTGCCGGCCTCGTAGAAGCGCTCTGAGACCTCAAAGCCCGCGAGCTGCCCCTCCCGGCTCAGCCCGCGCATCAGATCGGCGAGGTCGGCAGGTTCGCGGCCAGGCACCTGCGCGACGACCTCGCGGGTCAGGATCGAGAGCCCGTAGTCGATCCAGTGCATCTCCTCGACCCGATCGGCGGGGCGGTCCTTGTCGTAGAGGACGACGCGGCCGTCGTCGTAGATCGCGTTGCTGGCGTCCCACTGTCCGTCGTTTCGGAACACGGTCATCAGCGCAGGCAGCGGCGTTTGCTCCCAGGCGCGCTCGACGGCGCCGAGGTCGACGGGCAGATAGGAGTCGCCGTAGAGGACGAAGAAGGCCTCCTCCAGCTCCCCGAGGTCGAGGGCAAGGCGCAGGGCGCCGCCGGTTCCCCTCAGCTGGTGTCCCTCGTCGACGTAGTTGATTTCCAGCCCCCAGCGGCTGCCGTCGCCGACATGGTCGCGGATCATCTCGCCGCGGTAGCCGACGCTGTAGAGGACCCTCTCGATGCCCTGTTTGGCCAGCAGCTCGAGCTGCCAGTCGGCGAACGGCCGCCCCAGCACCGGCAGCAGCGCCTTCGGCATCTCCTCGGTCTGCGGGCGCATGCGAGTCCCGATGCCGCCGGCCAGGACGACGCACTGGAGCATCAGTCGCGAACGACGAGGCGCGATCCGTCGTGATCGAAGGAGAAGCGCACCTCGCGCAACCCCTCCGCCGCCATCGCCTCGCGCAGCGGCGCCTGGTCCTCGGCGTAGAAGAGCAGGAAACCTCCGGCTCCGGCGCCAACCAGCTTTCCGCCGACGGCGCCGGCCTCGCGGCCCGCCTCGTACCAACGATCGACGGCATCGCTGGACATGCCCTCGGTGCGCTTGCGCTTGTTCTCCCAGTGCTCGTCCATCAGCTCTCCGAAGCGGTGGGTGTCGCCGGCCTCCAGAACCTCCTTTGTCTCCTCGCCGATCCGGGCCACGACGTCGAGATTGGCGAGCATCTCCTCGTCGCCCTTCTCTGAGCGCTGCTTTTGGTCCTCCAGCATCGTCTCGGCGTCGCGCGCGTAGCCGGTGAAGAACAAGAGCAGGCGCTCCTCGAGGTCGAGCATCGTCTCCTGGCCGATCAGCAGCGGTTCCACGTGGACGCGCCCATCCGTCTCGATCCTGAAGTTGGTCAATCCCCCGAAGGCGGCGATGTACTGGTCCTGCTTGCCGACCGAGCGCTTTAGACGATCGATTTCGATGTGACACGCCTCCTCGGCGAGCGCGCCCGCGGTCACGTGCTCGCGCTTGAGCGAGTAGAGGGTGCGCAGGAGCCCGACCGTGAACGCGCCCGAGGAGCCCAGCCCTGTGCCGGCTGGGATGTCGGCGAGGCTGACCAGCTCGATCGCAGGCCCGACCGGGTGCAGCTTCAGCGCCTCGCGGATGATCGGATGCTGGATCTCGTCGACGCCCTTTGTGCGCTCCAGCTCCGAGTACTTGATGAAGTAGTCGTCGGTGAAGGTCTGGTTGACGGCGATGTAGATGTACTTGTTGATCGCCGCCGAGAGCACCGCGCCGCCGCGGTGGCTGTAGTAGGAGGGCAGGTCGGTGCCGCCGCCGCCGAGGGTGATCCGGAGCGGGGTGCGGGTGATGATCACGGCGACGCGGCCGCCGCGGCAGGTTGGCGAGCCGGTGTCCTGGGGATGCCCACGGCGCGCCTGACCCTAACCGAAAGGTGGCAGGATCACGGGATGCGACTGCGCCTCTTCCAGCGGCGGCCGACCTTCACCGCCCACAACATCGAGCTGCCGGATGGGACCCAGACGTTGCCCGGCGAGCCTCTGATCGGCGCCGAGCCCATCTCGGATTCGTATCTGCGCACCCTGCGCCTTTTCTGCCCGCCCCCTGCCAGGGTGGCCGACCTGGGATGTCTCGAGGGCGGCTACGCGGTTCATTTCGCGCGCGCCGGATATGACGTGCTCGGGATCGAAGGCCAAGCCGACAACTTCTCGACCTGCGAATGGGTGGCCGACCGCGTCGAGCTACCGAACCTGCAGTTCGTCTGCGACGACGTGCGCAACGTCCGCGATTACGGGGAATTCGACGCCGTTCTCTGCGCAGGCCTGCTGTACCACCTCGACCGCCCGGTGTCGTTCCTGCGCGATTTGGCCGACGTCACGAGCCGGCTGCTGATCGTCAACGCCAACCACGCGACAGAGGAGGGGCGCGAGCTGGGGGAGATGCCGCTGTCGGAGGAGTTGGTCGAGCACGAGGGCAAGCTGGGGCGTTGGTACGAAGAGCCGGGGGGACCCTGGAGCTCGGTCGGCAACGAGCGCTCGTTCTGGCTCGAACGACGCCATCTCCTCCAAACGATGATGGAGTCCGGGTTTCCGACCGTGTTCGAGCAGTTCGACTGGTTGGGCGACGCGGTCGAGAACCGCACGATCGAGGATCGCGTGATCTCCGTCTTCGTCGGCGTCAAGCCTCCGCTGGCAGCTACGTAGGCAGCGGCCGGTCAGCGTCCATCTAGCGACACCGGCCGAGCCGGGACGCCGAGGACAAGCGTTTCGGGCTCGACGTCTCTGGTCACGACTGCGCCAGAGCCGACGATCGAACCTCGGCCGACGACGACGCCGGGAAGCAACGAGGCCCCTCCTCCAATCCTCGCTCCATCCTCGATGGTCGGGCCCCGCAAGTTCTCCTCGCGGTCGCCGACCTTTCCGAATGTGTTGTCGTTGGCGCTGACAACCGACGCCGCGATGAAGACATCGGTGCCGATCCTCATCCCTCCGGTCAGATAGGCCTTGTCAAGCGTGCGGGTTCGATCGCCCATGCGCACGTCGCGGTCCAGCGTGACGAGGCGTCCGATCACGCAGGCAGTTCCAACGCGGCAAAGCTCTCGAATCGATGCCCCGTCCCCGATCAGAGTCTCGCTTCCGATTTCGGTGTCGTAGTAGATCACCGCGTTCGTGCCGACCGAGCACCGAGCGCCGATCTCCACGTGCGCACGAAAGGTCGGCTCTCGAGCAATCGACCCGACTGCCTTCGGCGCTCTGCCGATGTGGCTTCCGGGCAGGACCTCGGTTCCCTCGCCGATCTTCGCGTCCGCTTCGATGACGACATGAGGATGGATCACCACGCCGTCGCCAATCACGACGCCCGGACGAACAACGGCGAACTCCCGGATTGTCACCCCCGAGCCGATCGCATCGGTGTCCACGACAGCGGTGGAATGGATGCCCGTGTCCGCCACGACGCTGGCCATTATCCCTTCGGGCTACCAGGAAGGCCGATGCTAGGCTGCCGCCCTCGTGGGCGTCGCCGACTGCAAGCTCCTGGAATTGCCGGTCGTTCGTAACCCACAGGGCAACCTCACCTTCGTCGAAGCGCAGCGCCACGTTCCCTTCCAGATAGAGCGCGTCTATTACATGTACGACGTGCCGGGCGGCGCGACGCGTGGTGGTCACGCGCACCGGGCGCTCGAGCAGCTCATCGTCGCGATGTCGGGCAGCTTCGAGGCTGTCGTGGACGATGGCTCGGAGCGCAAGAACATAACGCTGAACCGCTCGTACGTCGGGCTCTATCTGCCGCCGATGATCTGGCGCGAGCTGGTCAACTTTTCCTCTGGCTCCGTGTGCATGGTCCTGGCCTCTGCCTACTACGACGAGGCCGATTACTACCGGGACTACAAAGAGTTTCGTGACGTGGCAACCGCCAGCGAGGCCTAGCGGGAGTCGGCCAGGCTGAGGGTGTAGGAATCAGACTGCTCCTCGGCCCTCAGCACCGGGGGCTGGTCCTCGACCGCCGAGGTGATGTCGATAGCTGGAGGTGTCTTGCGACTCAGCCTCTGCAGCCAGGCCGGCCCTGCCCCCGGCGTCCTTGCGCCGATGCGCGACACGGGCTGCGCCGCCGCGTGCTCCCAATCGGGAATCCACTCGTACTCCCAGGACTCTCCTGCCGACTGAGCCATCCATTGGTCGCCCTCGGCCGGGAGCTCGTGATCGATCGCTCGGCAGAGGACGGCGGCATAGCCTGAATCCTTCCCGGTCTTCATGCGCCATGGCGCATCCATCGCGTCGTGGGGCTGGTAGAGGCAGTCGATCGGGGCCAGTCGCAGGTACCGCAACAGGTAGTCCAGCAGCCCGGTCGAGAGGTACCAGAAGGTGTTGATCTCTTCCTGAAGTGCTCCCGCTGCGTTGAACTCGGCAACGAAGCCTCGGTCGACGATCACGTTGGTCGCAACGATCATCAGCCCGTTCCGTTTCAAAGCGCCCCGAATCCCGGCGAGGACCATCAACGGAGAAAAGACGTGGTAGAGGAGGCCGGAGCAGTTGATCAGGTCGAAGCCTTCGCCGTCCAGCTTCTCCGAGAGGGAGTACATCGGACCGACCGTCCGGTACTCGAACGGCGCTCGGTAGTAGTGCTGCACAGCGGCCAGCTTTTCCACGCAGTGGTCGATGCCGTCGACGGCCAATACGCGCTTGGCTCCGCCGCGCACCATCAACACGGGTGTGAGCCCTTCCATGGTTCCAACGTCAAGGCACGAGGCGCCCTTGAGGCTGCAGCGGCGCATCATCAGACGGGGGAGCATCGGAATCGAGGCGGGGAACTGGCCTTCGGCAACCGCTCCAGGGAGCAACTGCACCTGGTAGTACCACCAGCTATTCAGAAGGGAGCTGGCGCGCAGCTCCTCGGCGTCAGCGGGAAAGGCGGCGGGCTCAGCCACCTACATGACCTCGGGGATTCCGCCCCTCTTCCACTCCTCGGCCGACCGCCTTGTCTCGTGCTTCTCCGCCACGACCGCGTCCACCATTCCGAAACGAACCCCGGTGCGCAGCATGCGCCGGCAAAGCGACCAGTCGTTGGGCTCCTCGTAGAGGGCGTCGGTGAGCTCGAGGCCGAAGAAGCGCAACCCCGAGTGGTAGATCGCAGCCTGAAGCCCCCACTGGCCGAGCCGCGGGGGAAATTCGCCCAGCTCGAGGTCATCCCCCTCCGAGAAGCGCACCAGCTGACGCCCGTAGCAGTGCTCGTAGTGACCCTCCTGCGCGGCGCGAAGAAGCTTCTCCGTGTGGTCGGGGCGCACCGCGTCATCGTCGCCCAGAACCGCGATCCAGCGACCCCGCGCCTGCGAGAGCGCGTCGTTATATGGAGGGGTTCCGACCACGTACCAGCGCGTGTCGTCGTCGGGGTAGGGGCCCCGTACCGTCCGGTTGTAGTACCGGACCCGAGGATCGCCAAGATCTGCGATCACCTGGGCGGTTTCGGGCGGTGAGCAGTCGCCAGCCACGATCACCTCGAGGTTCGAGTAGGTCTGATTGAGGATCGAAGGAAGCGCCACCTCGCGGAGCGTCGAATGACTGTCGTAGGTCGGGACGAGAAACGAGACAAGCGGCTCCTGCTCGGTGAAGGCAAGCTCGTACTCCTCGCTCTCCCGCAGGGCGTAGACCCGGCGCCGGTTGCCCGGCTCGTCGTCGTAGATGTGACGGGCGATCGCCTGGACGCGATCGACGTCGCCCTGCAGCTGGTCGAACCTGGAATTGATCGACTCGGAGATCGCGTCGAGCTTGCGGTGCAGCTCGACGTAGGGGCGGGTCAGGCGTTGTCTGGCGCGGCGGGGCAGCAGCGGCATCGGGGGCGGGATGCTAGAGAAGTTGAGTGACCCGGAAACGTGCAGCGTCAGAGCGTCTGCACGACCGCAGCGGCGACCTCGGCACAGGCCTTCGGATCGAGCTGCGGATAGATCGGCAGGCTCAGCGTCGCGTTCGCCAAGCGCTCGGTGATTGGAAAGCTGCCTCGCGGCATTCCGGCATCGGCATACGCACCCGAGAGGTGGGGAGGCACCGGGTAGTGGATCAGGGTCTCGATCCCCTGCTCCTTCAGGGTTGCGCGGCAGGCGTCGCGATCGGGATGTCCGACGACGAAGAGGTGCCATACGGGCTCCGCCCAGTCCAGAACCTCGGGCAGCAGCAGCGAGTCGTGGTCCTCGAACGCCTGCCGATAGATCTTCGCGAGCCGCGTGCGGGCGGCGTTGTAGTCGTCCAGCCGAGGGAGCTTCACCCGCAGGACCGCCGCTTGAATCTCCGCCAGCCGCGAGTTCACGCCGGCTGTCTCGATCTCGTACCTGCCCCGCGTGCCGTAGTTGCGCAGCAGCCGAACCCGATCGGCGATCTCGTCGTCGTCGGTGGTTACGGCGCCGCCGTCTCCCAGCGCTCCCAGATTCTTGGTCGGATAGAAGGAGAATGCCGCCGCGTTCCCGAGACCTCCGACCTTACGCCCCCGATGCGTCGCTCCGTGCGCTTGCGCGGCGTCGTCGATCACGACCAGACCGTGGGCCTCAGCGATCTCGGAGATGGCGTCCATGTCGGCCGGTTGACCGCGCAGGTGAACTGGGACGATCGCCGCCGTGCTGGAGGTGATCGCGGCGGGAATCTGTCGCGGATCGATGTTGTAGGTCTGCTCATCGACGTCGACCGGGACCGGCCGCGCGCCGGTCTTCGTCACCGCGATCCAGGTCGCGACCCAGGTATAGGCGGGTACGATGACCTCGTCTCCGGGCCCGATCCCGGCCGCTTGCAGGGCGAGCTCGAGGGCGCTCAGCCCGCTCCCGACTCCCACGCAATGGCGCGTGCCGCAGTACTCGGCGAACTCGCTCTCGAACGACTCCAGCTCGGGACCGAGCAGGTACCAACCCGAGTCGACCACTCGCGAGACGGCGGCGTTCAGCTCAGCGCCGATCTCCTCGTGGGCGGCGCGAAGGTCGATGAACGGGATTGTGCTTGTCACGGCGCTAACGAATGAGGCGCACGGCCGAGATGTCCTGGGGCGTGTCGTGATTGATGAACAGGCGCCGTCCTCGGTAGCCGTGCCACTGGGCGCAGCTTCCGACCGGGACTATGTAGCGCCGCGGTGAGTTGTCGAGCGTCTGGAAGGTGATCTCGCGCCCGGTGGATGGGCGGGTCTGGCGATCGTAGACGGTGAAGTTGCCCGGCCTGAAGCCGTTCCTGCCGGCGTCCAGCTCCAGCCATCGGTAGTCGGTCCAGCGCGAACCGCGGGGCAGGCTGAACTGCAGCGCCTGTGTGCGGGTCGTGCTGTTGATCTGACCCCAGACCGCGTTCGGGGCGAGGCGGACGTCGCGAGGGCCGACCCTGACCGTCCCGTGCGCGGGTTTCGCCCCCTGGCCGACGAGCTCGCTCAGGTGCCCATCGCGGGAGACACCGAACACGCGCAGCCTGCCGGGCTTTCCTGGCGGCGCGCCCGGGACCTGCATCTGAAACCCAGCTCGCCCAAACCCCTTCGGCAGGCCGTAGGCCACGAGGTCCGGGCGCGCGAGCTTCGGCTCGGTGCGACCCACGATCTTTCCGTCGACCGTCGCGATCACCTCCCGGGGGGGCGACTTGGTGGCAGGGTCCCCGGCCCAGCCGACAACCGCGATCTGGTGGGGGGCAGCTTGTGCGTGAGCGCCAGCCCCCCTGGCGTCTGGCCCCGGCATACCAGGCCCGGAGAGGAAGTTCGGCGCCGACCCCCACGTGCACGGCTGGACCGAGAAGCCAACTCCTTGGGTGACGGGCTTCTGCGCCAGGTGCAGGTTGGCCTTCGATGCGGGCGGCATGTCGCGGCGCGCATAGATCGTGATGCCGTGGGTCCAGAGCAGAGGGCGGTAACGATCGAGAATCCACTGGCTCACGAGGTAGCTGCGAACCATATTGGGGATTCCGTCCCAGTTGGACAGTGCGATGAACGGGGCGCTGTCGTTGTCGAAGACGATCAGCTTCGGGCGGGCGCGCCTCAGCCGATCGATCAGGTCCTCCTGAAGCTCTGCCGAGTAGGTGAGGCTTACGTGGAAGTAACGCGTGCTCGGGTATCGATCCATCACGTAGAAGAACAGCAACGGTGTATTCGAGAAGTCAAAGAGCCGGTCGTTGGGGCCGAGGTAGGCGTCGACGACGCGCTTCACGTCCCGGTACGCCCCCCCGTCGAAGACCTGCGTGTAGCCGACGCGCGCGTATTGCGGCGGCGCCGAGACGCCGGGGCGGTAGAAGGCGGGAGCCTTCCCAAGCCGGTCGTGGTAGGTCCCCCAGGAGAGCGCCGTGACCAGCACGACCAGGGCGAGGCTCACGGGATGGGCGGTCACATTGGCGACGACATTCCCGGGCCAGCGGTTGCGGATCGCCCGCTCGATCGCGACGACGACTCGATAGACGATGAAGAGCACCAGCGGCAGGCCCACCACGAACGGCTGATAGACGTGACCCGTGTCCATGCGGGCGAGGAACTTCGGGTAGTAGAAGAGCAGGAAGATCGCCGCCGCGGCCATCACCCAGTCCGCGGTGTAGAAGCCCTGCCGCAATCGCACCCGAACGACGGCGTATGCGAACGAGATCAGCAGCGCCGCCGGCGGGATCAGCGCGAGGGCGTAGAGCGTCGCATCCGACACCGAGCCTGGGTTCGGCGCCGGGGGCATGCCTCCGGACAGAGCATGTCCATGCACGAGGTTGATCGAGATGTAGACGAAGTCGTCCAGCGCTCCATGTGCCGCCTGATAGCCGGCAAAGACGCTGGCGAACGCGATGCCTGCGCCCGCGAACCAGAGCGTGCGCGAAAAGGCGGAGGCGATGCTGATGCCGGGTTTGCGCTGGTACCACTCGTAGAGGACCAGGACCAGGCCGACCGCCAGCAGCCCCGGCGCCGCCTCGGGCGTGAGGATCGCCTGCGCGACGAGCAGGAAAGCGAGCCCGACCGACTTGGTGGCCGTGGGGCGGTCCAGATCGGTGGCCAGCAGCAGCAGGATCAGCGGCCAGAGGATCAATCGGAACTGCTCGGGCGCCACGTCCGGCCCGATCAGGAGCAAGGCCGCAAAGAGCAGGAACAACCAGTTGCGCCCCACCAGATAGACGAGAAGGAAGAAGACCGAGACCAGGTAGAGGGGCCTCATGATCATCGATATGCCGGCGAGGTGGCCCCAAACGCTGTTCCCGAAGACGCCCCGGCCAAAGCTGTAGACGACGTCCTGAAAGATCCCGTGGGTGAGGACGACGTCGCGCCAGGGAAACCATCCGTTCTCGACCAATTTGGAGCCGACGATCTGCTCCCCGCCGTGGAACATGTCGATGGAGCCCGACTCGCCGGGCAGCGACTGAAGCAGCAGGACCAGCGCAACCGGCGCCGCGACCAGCATCAGCGCCCTTCGTTCGATTCCGATCGCGCGCGCGGCGGAGCCGGCGCGGCGAAGCGCAACGGCCACGATCGCCGCCAGAGCGGCAACGACGGGCAGTGCAAGCCAGAAGGGGAACCACGGGTAGTGGTCCACCGATCCATTGCTGTCGATGTGCACCTGGGTGTGCATCGAGACCGCGACCAGCCCGGCGACGGGGAGCAGCGCTCCAAGCGAGTTGACCGCGGCCAGACACGCCTCGAAAGACCAGTCGTGCTTCCATCGGCCCAGGACGTACGCGCCGAGCACGGCTCCCAGCGCATAGGCTGCGACCCCGGCAGCGAACCCGGGTCGGATCGAGTTGACGGCGATCCCGGCCTCGACGCCCAGCACCGCGCCCACGAACCCGATGCGCGCGGCGCAAACGACACGCCGCCGGGTCTGGGACGCCTCGGCCAGCGGTGGCTCGCCCGCCAGCGGTGACGGCTCTTCGGGCGCCGGCGCGGAGGGCCGCAGGCTGCCGCGGGGCCCGGGCACAGCGAGTCCAATCCTCGGCGCGAGCCGGGTGAGGCCGAGGAAAAGCAGCAGCGCCGCCAGCGGGAAGAACCCGATCACCAGGTAGTAGGCGGTGAAGTAGTTGCCGACGTTGAAATCCTTGAAGACCGGGTAGCCGATGACGTCGGTGTGGACGTCCAGCGGGCCCCAGGCGACGACGATCGCGATCGTCGTAAGGCCGGCGGCAACGAGGACCGCGACGAGGACGCGAAGCGCCGCGCACCTTCGAAGCTCTGCTGCGGCCTGCCCCATCTCGGTTCGAGAGCGGCGGTCAGCCGCCGGCCGGCTCCTCAATGCGGTCGCGGCGCGCGACGGCGACGGTCTGCCATCCCCGACCTCCCCGCAGGCGGTTGAGCCGGAACAGGGGCCGGAAGGCGGCCATCGTCGCCCGTGCGAGCCGTGACTCGGAGCCGGTCCCGCCCCCGGAGACGTCCTCGACCAGGCGCCGGCCGCGCAGGATGACGACCAGCCGGTAGAGGTTGAAGAAGGGAAAGCCGGCTCCGCTGGCCGTCTCGACCTCGAATCCGGCCTCGGTCAGAAGTGCGCCCAGGGCTTCGGGGCTGAAGTGACGGCGGTGGCCGATGTGGCGGTCGAACGCCGACATCGGACCGCCCGGCACGGTGACGACGAGCCGGCACCCGGGGGCCATGTAGTGGGCCGCGTTCGCGAGCAGCTCTCCCGGCTTGTCGACGTGCTCGAGCACCTCCGAGCAGACTGCGTGCGTGGCCCATCCCTGCTGCTCGGCGGCGGGCTCCCCGGCTTGCGTCAGGTCGCGCTGCACGAAGCCGGCGCCGGGCGCTTTTTGCTGCGCGATCTCGATCCCGGCCTCGCTCACCTCGAGGCCGAGCAGCTCGGCACGCGGGTGGCGGCGCAGCAGCTCGGCGGCGAAGTCGCCCTGGCCGCTGCCGACGTCCAGAACCCGCACCGGCCCGTCACCGAGCGCCAGCAGATCGAAGACGATGCGACGACGGTAACGCTGGGCGGGGTTCTGCTCGGCCGCGTCGGAGTAGTCCAGCCAGTGCCGGTCCCAGTCGTCGCGCTGGGCGGCCTCGTCCGGGGGGGCCAAGGGACTCAGAGCGTGAAGGCAGCGGATTGCGCTGAGTCGTGGAACATCTTCACGGTGTCGAGCGAGAACTCGTCCAGGTCCTTGCCCAGGGTCGAGAGCTTGGCCAGGACGTCGTGGGTGACCGTGATGATGTGGCAATCGACCTCGTCAGCCTGGACGATGTTGAGGATCTCGCGCGGGCTCGCCCATAGGAGCTCGACGTTCGGATAGGGCGACACCGCTTCCAGCGCCTCAGCCATCAGCGGCACCGGGTCGCGACCGGTGTCGGCGACCCGCCCAGCGAACACCGAGACGATGCTCGGAGGGCCGTCCTTCAGGCAGGCGGCGACGTCGCTCGCCTGCGCCGGGGTCATCAGCGCGGTGACGTTGAGCTTCACGCCGTCGGCGGCGAGCTTTCGGATCAGCTCGCCGGAGCTCTCCCCACGCGTGTTGGTGACCGGGACCTTCGTGTAGACGTTGTCGGCCCAGCTTGAGATCAGACGCGCCTGGCGCTCCATGTCGTCGAACTCGTCCGAGAAGACCTCGAAGGAGACAGCCTTGCCGTCCACGGCGTCGAGCACCTCGCGGGCGAACTCCTCGTAGACCATCGCGCCGTTGGCCTTCGCCATCAGCGTCGGGTTGGTGGTGAAGCCCTTGATGATCGGGTCCTTCGCCAGCTTCGCGATCCCCTCGAGGTCGGCGCCGTCGGCGAAGATCTTGATCTTCAGGTCATCGACTGTGGGCATGGTCAGATCGTCCTTCCGCTGATCTTTCGAGAATCCAGTGCACAGCCTCGCCGAGCCCCCGCACGGTGAGATCGGGCGCCTCGGGAGGCCGCTCAGAATAGCCCGAGTCGATGAAGACCGTCTTGCAGCCGGCGCGGCGCCCCGCCTCGACGTCGCGCCAGCGGTCGCCGACCATGACGCTGTTCTCGAGGTCGATTCCCCAGTCGTGCGCGGCGTCGAGCAGAAGGCCCGGGGCAGGCTTGCGGCACTGGCATCGACCGGCGTCGTCGTGGGGGCATACGCGGACCTCGTCGAGGGGCAGGCGCGAGGACAGCTCGCGGTTCAGCGCCTCCACGGTGGGCATCGTCTGCGTGCCGCGGGCGACGTCGGGCTGGTTGGTGACCACGATCAGCAGCAGCCCGGCCTCGTGCAGCTGCCGGCACGCCTCCTCGACCCCCGGCAGCAGCTCCAGCTCGTCAACGGAGTCGGGCGGCCGTGGAGTGCCGTCCACCACATGGGCGCGGTTCAGCACGCCGTCGCGATCGAGGAAGACGGCGCGGCGCGCGGCCGGCTCCGCCGCGTCGCCGGAACCGCCCGGCGCGCTCACAGCCGCCCGGCGCGGGCCTCGGGCAGCATCGCGAGCATCGAGTCGCGCAGCGCCTCGCGCGAGCCCATCGAGTTCTGCCAGCCGAGGGCGCGGATGCGGTCGGTGTTCAGCCGCACAACCGGCACGTCGCCCTTCCAGCCGCGGTCGCCGCCCGTGTACTCGTACTTGACGCTTCCCGGGTCCAGCCCGACGCACTCGACCGCCAGGTCGGCGATCTCGGTCACGGTGATGTAGTCGCCGGTGGCGACGTTGTAGGCGCCAAACGGCTGCTCGGTCTTCGCCAGTGCGGTCAGGACCGCATCGACCACGTCGTGCACGTGGATATAGGACTTGCTCTGGGTGCCGTCGCCGAGGATCGGCAGGCGCGCGGGGTCGTCGAGCAGGCGGCGGACGAAGTCGAAGCCGACCCCGTGCGTCTGGCGCGACCCGACCACGTTGCCGAAGCGAAAGACGCAGCCGCGGAGATCGAACATGTGGCAGTAGGCGGCGATCAGGCCCTCGCCGGCGAGCTTGCTGGCTCCATAGGTCGAGATCGGCACCAACGGCCCGATGTCCTCGTCGGCCTCTGTCTCGCCGATGTCCCCATAGACGCCGCTGCCCGACGCGTAGAGAATCTGAGGGGTCGAGGTGACGCGCATCGCCTCGACCACGTGGTGGGTGAGCAGGGTCCCCTCGTCGAAGTCGATCGCGGGCTCGGTCGCTGCGCGGGCGATGTCGGGGTTTGAGGCGAGGTGGATCACAACCTCGTGGCCGCGCATCGCCTCGGTGAGCGCGGCGAGGTCCCCGACGTCGCCGCGCACGACCCGCAGCCGCTCATCCTCGGCGTGCGGCTCCAGGTGCCACTCGCGCCCGGAGGTGAAGTTGTCGAAGACGGTCACTTCGTCGCCGTCCCCGAGCAGCCGGTCGATAAAGTGGCTTCCGATGAAGCCGGCGCCGCCGACGATGAAGTAGCGGCTCACCGCGGCAATGCCCCGCGACCCGGAAGCGACGTCACTTCACCGATTCCCACTTGGTCGGGGCCCGGGCGAGGGCGGGGTGGGTGACCAGCAGGTGCCAGACGACCGCGCAGAGGCCCTCGGTGTGGGGAGTCGTACGATCGGCGTACAGGGGCGGGATCACCACCGAGGCGTCGGCGACCTTGCGCGTGTAGCCGCCGTCGCGACCGACGACCCCGAACACCCGGGCGCCTTCCGATCGCGCCAGCTCCAGTGCCAGCACCAGGTTGGCCGAGATCCCGCGCTCGCGGTCGCCGCCGCCGACCGAGAAGACGAGCACCGCGTCGCGCTTGCCGATCCGCGATCCCTTCAGCCACTCGGCGAAAGTCGTGTCCCAGCCTTCGTCGTTGACCCGGGCCGTCAGCTCGGAGACGTTGTCGGTTGGTGCATATGACTCCAACGCGCAGAGTTTGCGGAAGTCGTTGACGGCGTGGCTCGCGTGCCCGGCCGAGCCGCCGACGCCGAGGATGAACAGGCGACCACCGCCGTCGCGGACCTTTGCCAGCGCAGAAGCGACGCGCTCGATGTCCTCGCGGTCGAGCGCCGCCACGATCTCGGTGGCCTCGGCCAGGAAGTCATCGGCAAACGAGCCCATCAGCCCTCCTCGTGGCGCGTGCCGCCCCGCCGGCACTCGGCGAACGTGTTGAGCCCGAACTTGTGGCGGAAGCAGCGGATGTCGCTCGGCTTGAAGCCGGCGCGGACGAGCAGCGGCCAGAGGTCGCGGGGGTCGTAATAGGCCTTGTGGTCGTCCATCTCCTCCGCCGGGCTGGTCCCGAGCCGGAAGGCGCTCAGCTCCAGCCAGCGCTTGCCGCGCCAGGAAGGCACGTTGATCAGGACCAGGCCTCCGGCGGCCGCGATGCGGTGCAGCTCGGCAAGGGTGCGCTCCGGCTCCCAAAGGTGCTCGAGCACCGAGTTGAGGACGATGACGTCGAGCGAGGCGTCCTCGAGCTGCTCGAGCGCGTCCGGCAGCGAGCCCTCGATCGCCTCCACCTTCGGGTGGTCTTTGAGGTCGCCGGCGAGGGCGACGTCGATCAGCACCAGCTCCCGCGCCCGGTCGAGCACCGTGCGGGCGAAGGTCGCGTTGTAGCCGCAGCCGAAGTCGCCGACCCGTCTGCCCGCGAAGTCGGGCACGGCGCGGCGGATGCGCCGGGTCGAGAGCCAGACGCCGAAGCGGTCGACGACGCCAGGCGCTCCTTGCTGCCCATAGGAGCTGCTTCGCAGGCTGTCAGTCGGCGTCGTCGTCATTGGGGCTTCGCTTGCGGAGTGCCTCAGTGTGGAGGAGCAGGGTGAAGGTGAAGGTCACAAAGGCGCCGATCATCAACAGCAGCCCGGTGACGGCGAGGTGCGCATGGGTGCGCGCCGATTCAGGCAGCTCGAGGCCGTGCTGCGAATAGGTGACGACGAGCTGCACGGCCAACCCAAGCCCGACCAGGAACGAGAGCGCGCAGAGCACGACGGTCCGGTTGTAGGGAAAGACGCGCAGCCAGCGGCGGCGCGCCGAGCCGTCGTAGTCGTGCAGCACCTGGGCCAGGCAGCCGATGAAGAAGCTCTGCAGCCCGAGCAGGGCGAGCGTTACCCCGAGCAGCATCGTGTAGAGCGAGAGGGTGACGCCGCCGATCGTGATCGGGCCGAAGGTGAGCGGCAGGGTGATCGCCAGGCCCAACCCCAGCGCGATCAACCCGGGCTTGAAGACGAAGAACTCGACCCCGTAGACGAACATCGCGCGCAGGTTGATCCAGGCGGCCTTGAACGGGGACAGCCATCCGGCCCGCTTGTGGTGGCTCTCGCGGCCTTCGGGGTCGGTGAGGAAGCGAACCGGCACCTCGGCCGTGTGGAGGTCCATGTGCACCGACTTGAGCACCATCTCGGAGGCGTACTCCCAGGACTGCGACTGGAGGTCCATGCGCTCGAGCGCGTCGCGGGTGATCCCGCGCATGCCGCAGTGGATGTCGGAGAAGTCGCTCGAGTAGACGACGTTGAGGATCCAGGTCGTGACCGGGGTGCCGAGGTAGCGGTGGAGCTTTGGCATCGAGCCGGGCTCGATGTAGCCCTTCCAGCGCGAGCCCATCACGAACTCATATCCCTCGCGCATGCGCTCGACGAACGGGGCCAGCTTGCGGAAGTCGTAGGTGCAGTCGGCGTCGCCCATCAGCACGTAGCGGCCACGGATGAACGGCAGCGCGTCGATGTAGGCACGACCCAGCCCGCGCTTTGGGGTTGACAACACCCGGGCGCCCTTGGAGAGGGCGATCTCCGCGGTGCGGTCGGAGGAGCTGTCGACGATCAGGATCTCGCCGACGACGCCTGCTTTGCGCAGGCCCTCACGGCACCAGCCGACGAAGTCGCCGATCGTCAATTCCTCGTCGAGCGCCGGGATGACGATCGAGAGCTCCGGATCGGCGACGTCATCGGGCGGAACCCTTAGCCGGACGTCGTCGGCCTGCCCCGCTGAGGCCTCACGGACGGCACTGGCCACGGCCAAGACTCTACCCAGCCGGGCCGGTGGAAGCCGTGCGGGCGGCGTCGGCGTTCACGCGGCGCTTGATGGAGTTCGTGACTGGCGCCGCTGGCGCGCGTACTGCCGCGCCACGGCTGCGATGAACGCGGGGTTGCTGCGCAGATAGCGGGGGCCGAGGCGGCGCGGCTCGCGGCTTAGCCGGTAGGCCCACTCGAGCCCGCGGCGCTGCATCCAGGACGGCGCCTGGGAGACGCGGCCGGCGAGGAAGTCGAAGGCGGCGCCGACGCTGACCAGGACCGGCGCCTTGACGAGAGGGCGCATCCGTGACACCCACTTCTCCTGGCGTGGGGTTGAGATCCCGCACCAGACGATCCCGGCGCCCGACTCGTCGATCCGATTCGCCACCTGGCGCTCCTCGTCCGCAGTCAGGTCGCGGTGCGGAGGGCTGAAGTCACCGACGATCTCGATCGCCGGGGCGCGGCGACGCAGGCCGGTCTTCAGCTCCCGTAGGGCGCCCTCGTCGTGGCCCCCATATAGAAAGAAGCCGGTTCCCGCGGCCGCCGCGCGATCGCAGGCGCGTTCCATCAACGTCGGCCCGTAGACGCGGTCGCGCAGCGGCTTTCCCTCGCTGAGCAGGTTGAGCGCCCAGACCACCGGCATCCCGTCGGGCAGGTTGAGCGTCGCGCCGTTCAGCGCCGCCGCCAGCCCGGGGTCGCGGCGACTCTCCATCAGGCCGTGCACCGACGTGCAGCAGAAGTAGCCGCGCTCGCCGCCGGCGAGCATCTGCTCGATGCGCGCAAGCGCGCCGTCATAGTCGGTGAGCGCGAAGCGCACCCCGAGCAGGTCGCGGGTGCCGAGGTCGGCGCTGACGGAGCTCATGCCAGTGCCGCTCGGTAGCAGGCCATCAGTCGCTCGTAGTAGCCGTCCGCAGCGAAGCGCTCGCGGGCCCGGGCCAGCGCCGCCACGCCGCGCTGGCGGCGCAGCTTTGGGTCGTCCCACAGCTGCCCGAGCGCTTCGGCCCAGGCGCCCGCGTTGGTGGGCGCGACGGTGGATTCGGGCCCGACCATTTCCGGCAGCCCCCCGATCCGCGAGACAAGTACCGGCAGCCCGGCTGCCATCGCCTCGGAGACCGCATAGGGGTGCGGTTCGTGCCAGCGCGACGGGACGACGGCGACCGCGGCGCCCTCGCGAGCAGCTGCCAGCGCGGCTGCGTCGAGCTGGCCCAGGAAGCCGACGTCGGCATCCGCCTCCCCCGCCAACCGCCGCAGGCGCGGCTCGTCGGGCCCCTCGCCGGCGATCGCCAGCGGCACACCGGCGCGCTTCGCCGCCTCGATCGCGGTGTCGACTCCCTTCTCCTCCGCCAGCCGCCCGGCATAGAGCGCGTACTGTCCGGAGTCGGCCGCCGAGCGCTCGGCGAATGCGGAGTCGGGCAGGAAGTTGGGGATCACGTCGTAGTCGCTCAGCCGCAGGCCGAGCTCGGCGAGCACCCGCTCCGAGCCCTGGCTGGTGAGCACGAAGCGGTCGACCGCGTCCAGCACCCGCGGCTGCTGGAGGGCGATCCCGGCCGCATAGGTGAGGGCCTCGGGGACGTTGCCGCGGCAGCGCAAGCGGGCGCCGGGCCAGGTACGGCGGCCCTGGCAGCGCGTACAGGGTGCGCCGTCGCGGTAGGCGATCCCGATCGCGCAGACGAGGCGGTAGTTGTGCAGGTGCATAACCACCCGCGCGCCCGCGTCCCGTGCCGTGGCCAGCGCCCGCGGACCGAGCAGCGGCACGGTGTTGTGCGCGTGCACGACGTCGGCGTCGATCTCGCGCACTGCGTCGGACACCTCGCCGGGCGCCAGACCGCCGCGCAGCATCCCCGCCCCGGCGCGCAACCGTCCGGAGGCGCCGGTCTCGCTGTGGCGCTCCAAGAGCTTCACCGTGTGGCCGCGCTCGCGCAGCAGCGCCGCCTGCTCGGCGGCGGCGCGCTCCTCGCCACCCTGCGAGCGATAGCGGTTATGGAGTACCAGCACCCGGGGCAGCTCGCGCCGGCCGCTCATGCGACGTGGGTGTGGCGGGCCAGCTCGGTCTCCGCCTCGGCGTAGGTGACGTGCTCGCGGTTCGCAAGCAGCCGCTCGGCCGCCGCTCGCGCTCCGACGACGTCGACGGCGGAGGCGGTGCGGCGCGACTCGTGGCGCACGGGTACACCGTCGATCACCCCAAGGCGCCATCCCTCTCGCTCGGCGACCGCCGCCCAATGCAGGCAGAGCCCCCAACCCATTCCCTCATCGGGAAAAGGGGCCAGCGCCTTGTAAGCGTCGCGATGCATGAGGACCGCGGGGCCGATCTCGACGAAGCGCGTCTCACGAACCAGCGCCGGGCGGCGCCGGTTCACGTTCCACCATCCGTAGCTGGCGCGGCTCAGCGCCGGCTGGGCGAGGGTGAGCCGGAAGCGCTCCGCCACCACCAGCAGGCGGTCGAGGAAGTGGCGGCCGACCCCGAGGTCGTCGTCGAGGACCAGCACCCAGTCGGCGGCCAGCGGCCCCGCGGTCTCGGCGACCCGGTTGAGGTTCGCGAACTTGCCGCCCCGCAGGTCGGTGAGCGCCGTTTCGGCGGCGAGCGCCGGCGCCGCCGGGCCCATCGAACCAAGCGCGACGCGCACGTTGTGCACCGACTCGCGGACGCGGCGCAGCGCCGCCTCGAGCTCCGCCCCATCGCCGCCGTAGATGCCGAGCACCAGCACGTCGCGGCGCGGACCCTCGGCGGCCAGAGCGTCCAGCTCGCGGCCGACGCCCAGCGCCCGCTGGCGAGCGGTCAGCGCCAGGTCCGCGAGGCGGCCTATCCCGCGCCCGAACAGGCTGCGACGCAGGCGCCGGCGCAGCTTGCTGCGCGCCCGCCAATCGAGCGGGTAGGCGTCGCCCTCATTCACGCTTGGTCGATGAACGCTCGCAGGCGCTCGATCATGCTTGGGCTGAACGAGTCCTGCCAGCTGCGGCTCCATTTGACGTCCGCTCCGCGCAGCCGGCGATCGTGGTCCGCCGAGGCGGCGACCGCCTCGCGTATCCCCTCCTTGATCCCCTCGATCGTCGGCTCGATCGCGATCAGGTTCTCGGAGATAGCGGCCAGCGCCTCGCGGGTCTTGTTCTCGAACGTGTTGGTGACCACCGGCATGCCGGCGGCGGACATCTCCAGCGTCACGAGGCTGGGGTGGGGAGTGAGCATCAGCGAGAGGCCGACCGCGTGGCCGCGCAACGCGTCCGCGTACTGGCCGGGGTCCTGACGCTCGAGGATCTTGACCCGCAGACCGTTCCCATAGCGGATCTCGCCGGCTTGCTTGGGACCGATCCCGTGCAGCTGCCAGCCCTCGAGCGTGCCCTCATCGAGGGCCTCGGCGAGGGCGATCAGGCCCAGCTCGAACATGTTTTGCTCCGCGTGAAGCTCGGGACGCACATGGAAGAGCAGCTTGCGCTCGGAGTCGCGTAGCTCCTCCGGCGAGGGCGGGTCCACCTGCGTGATTGCGTTCTGGAACGCCACCGAGTCTTCGTCGCCGGCTCCGTTTTGCTCGGCGAACACGCCGAGCCTCTGGTCGCGGAAGTATTCGCGCAGCAGCTCGGTGGAGAAGAGGGCGTAATGGGGGAAGTCGTAGCTTTGGCGCGCCAGCGCGGCCTCGCTGCCCATTGGCAGCGTCAGCGGCTCGCACTCCGGGATCAAGTACAGGAAGCGCTTCCCGCCGAGTTGCTCGGTGGCTCGATGGGCGATCTGCGCGGTCCACCAGGTGGTGGCGAGGAAGCGGTCATCGGGGCTGACCTGAACCGCGTTGGAGCGATCGTGGGCCAGCTCGACGTCGATCAGGTCCATGGTCCCCTCCATCCCCTCGAACCGCTCGATGTCCTGGCGCCAGCTCGGCGGAAGGTAGAAGGGCTCGTCGACGGACAGTACGCGCACCCTCACGCTGGCCTCGGCAAGCTTGCGCGCCAGGTTGAACTTATCCACCGAGTCGTCGAAGAAGCGCTCGAGCTCGATCTTCGGGATCAGGACATTGAGGCGCTGGGGCGCGGCGGGCGTGACCTCGAGCCGCAGCGGCGCGATCAGCCGCTGCAAACGCGCGGCGACGGGCGGCTCGGAGGCTAGGGGGAGCTTCAGCATCGTGGCAAGAGTCTCCCGCCCCGGGGGCGGCGGCGGCAGACGCAACATCTTGACCGCGCTCAGCGTTGCTCGCCACACCGAAGCGGCCACGAGCCTGCGCTCGGAACCCAGGGTCTTGGAGCGTCCGATTCGCGCGCGGACGATCAGCCATACCCAGCTGACCGGTGAGCGCTCGACCCGCGCCCAGCGCCGTAGCAGCCGGCGTTTGCGTCTGCCGATCGCCTTTCCTCCGCGTAGCAGCAGCAGCTCCGCCGAAGTGCGCACTCCCAGAAGGACGGGGTAGCTGAGCCGCGCCGGCGAAAGGCGGCGAGCGATCGCCGCACGAAGGCCGGAGGGGCTCCGGATTGCGTTCAGAAAGCCGGGCCCCCTGATCCGACGCGGACGCCGCAGGCTCTCGTGCCCCAGAGCCGCGGCCCGGTGCTGAACGTAGTCATAGAGCGGGTGGTCTACGTAGGCGACCTCGCCGAGGGACATGGCGACCATCGCCACCCAGTGATCGTGCAGCCCGCCCTCGGGCGGAGTGGGAAAGGGAAGGATGTAGTCGAGCAGCTCGCTTCGAAACAACGAGGAGCCGCCGGTGACGGAGTTGACGATCAGCAGGGTTCCGAGGTCGTCCGGGTTGTTGGCGCGCTCGGTCCAGAAGGTCGGCGAGATCGTGTCGCCCTCGGGGTCCGTGACCCGCATGTCGCTGTAGGCGAGGGTCACGTCGTCGGAGATCCGCTCGACCAGAGTCGCCAGCTTGTCGGGGTGCCAATGGTCGTCCTGGTCGGAAAGGGTGACAAGCTCGGCCTCGGCCGGCACCGAGTCAAGGACGCGCTCGAAGTTGCGGTAGTACCCGAGCCGCCGCGGGCCGCGCTCGACCCGGAAGCGTGGATCGTCCCCGACCAGCTGCTCGATCATCGCCACGGCCTCGGGGCGTGAGTCGTCGTCGCTGATCAGGCAGGTCCAGTTCTCGTAGGTTTGAGCCCTGATCGACTCGATCTGTTGACGGAACAGCTCCGGGGGGGGGTTGAACGTCGCCATGCCGATCGCCACGTGGGGCGTTCCGCCGTTGATACGAGCCCACGGTTTGCGCTCACCCGGCAGCAGTCGCAAGCGGGCAACGCGCTTCGAGACCGTGCCGCCTCCCGCCAGCTTGGCGTGGAGGCGGATCTCCACCTCGCGGGGCTCGCTCACCTCGCGCAGCGTGATCAGTCCCCAGAAGCCGCTGCGGTAGGCAAGTTCGGGCGCGACGGCCGACCCGGTGAGTTCGTGCAGCACGTCGGGGCGCGGCATTCCGTGCGCGATCAGCGGTTGGGCCTCGCCGTCGACAAGCAATTCCAGCCGCCGGATCGGCCGCCGGGTGTGAAAGCACCACCCGTACAGGGTCAGCAGGTTGCCGCGGCCGACCACGATCTCCGCAGGCAGCTCGGACTCGATCCCGAAATGCAGCTCGTGGTCGTCTGAAGGGTTCATCCCAGGCATGTAAACACGGAAGGAGGCGCCGGCCCGCGCCCGAAGATCGCGGCGAATGAAGATCACCGCAACACGAACCCTTATGAAGTCGGCGCCCGAACTGTGGGAGCTGCTCGACGGCGAGCTTCAGCTTCGTCACTGGTCGGCACGCGTTTGCGACGGCGACAGCACGGTTGAGGTGACCGCGCGCCAGCCGGGGCGTCTGCTCGCCTGGCGATGCGACGGCGGGAAGGTCAAGGTCAAGCTCGAGGAAAAGGGCTTCGGCACCAAGGTGGCGATCGCGGCCAAAGCCGATGATGGGCTGAAGGAAGCCCGCCTGGACGAAATGCTCGACGAGCTGGCCGAACCACAGCGGCGACCGTTCAGCGCCGTCTAGCCTGAGCCGACTTCAGCGCAGGGATCCCGGCACCGCGGGACTATCGTGGGCCACTTGAAGGCCTCTGAAGCACGCGACGGCGGGCAGGTCTACGCCGCAACCCACCGGCGCGGTCTGGCGAGGATCGCGGAGCCATTCTCGCGCCGAGCGCGGCAGCGCCGCCACTCCCTCTACCGCACGACGATGTACCCGCGACCCGAGGAGAAGATCCTCGACGTCGGCTGCGGGACCGAGGGGCTGGCCGGCTTCGAGCCGAACGCCGACATCACCGGGCTCGACTCGATCGAGCGCCCCGACTACCCGGGGCGAAGGTTCGTGCGCGGCGACGCACGGGCGCTGCCGTTCGAGCCGGACTCGTTTGACATCGCCTACTCGAACTCGTTGGTCGAGCATCTCGACCCAGCCGACAGGTCGCGTTTTGCGGCCGAGATCCGCCGTGTCGCGGGCCGCTACTGGGTGCAGACGCCGAACCGCTACTTCCCGGTCGAGCCGCACGTACTGCTGCCCGGCTTCCAATTCCTGCCCGAGTCCGCGCGGCGTCGCCTCTGGGGGCTAGGGATGCCGCGCGCGCCGTACGAGCCAATCGAGCTTCTCGGCGCCGCCGAGCTGCGCGAACTGTTTCCCGACGCCGTGATCCTGCGCGAGCGATTCGCCGGGCTGACCAAGTCGCTGATCGCAGTGGGGCCCGCGGAGCTGGTCAGCGCCTCCCGCTGAGCGCGGTCCTGGTCCGCCCGCCGCCATAAGCCGGGCACGCCGGCATATCCTTCTCCCGTGGCCACGAAGCCGACCGAAGAGCGCACGATCGCCCCGATCGTGGGGCCCGACGACGAGCGGGTCTTCACCGACTCGGGGATCGAGATCGAGCAGGTCTATACCGACGCCGACGTCGCGCCGGGGCTCGAGGAGCGGCTCGGCGAGCCCGGCTCGTACCCGTATACGCGCGGGATCCACCCCGGCATGTACCGCGACCGGCTCTGGACGATGCGCCAGTACGCCGGCTACGCGACCGCCGAGGAGACCAACACCCGCTACCGCTACCTGATCGAGCACGGATCGACCGGCCTCTCGATGGCCTTCGACCTGCCGACCCAGCTAGGTAGGGATTCCGACGATCCTTTGTGTCGCGGGGAAGTGGGCCGCACCGGGGTCGCGATCGACACTGTCGAGGACATGCGGATCGCCTTCGATCAGATCCCCCTCGACGAGGTCTCGACCTCGATGACGATCAACGCCCCGGCGGCGATCCTGCTGCTCCTCTACGAGCTGGTCGGCGAGGAGAAGGGCGTCAAGGCCGATCAGTTGCGTGGCACGGTCCAGAACGACGTTCTGAAGGAGTACGTGTCGCGCGGCAACTACATCTACCCGCCGGAGCCGACGATGCGGCTCACCACCGACATCTTCGCCTACTGCGACGAGCACGTCCCGCAGTGGAACACGATCTCGATCTCCGGCTACCACATGCGCGAGAAGGGCTGCTCGGCGGTGCAGGAGGTGGCGTTCACGCTCTCCAACGCGATCGCCTATGTACAGGCTGGACTCGACGCCGGACTGGAGATCGACCGCTTCGGCAAGCGGCTGGCGTTCTTCTTCAACTGCCACAACAACGTCTTCCAGGAGATCGCCAAATTCAGGGCCGCGCGCCGCATGTGGGCGAAGATCATGCGGGATCGCTTCAGTGCCACCGACGAGGACGCGCTGAAGATCCGCTTCCACACCCAGACCGGCGGCGTCACCCTCCAGGCCCAGCAGCCGGAGGTGAACATCGTCCGCGTCGCCCTCCAGGGCTTCGCAGCGGTTTGCGGCGGCACCCAGTCGTTGCACACGAACGGCTTCGACGAGGCGCTGGCGCTGCCGAGCGAGCGCTCGGCGCGGATCGCGCTGCGCACCCAGCAGGTGCTGGCCCACGAGTCCGGCGTCGCCGACACCGTCGACCCCTTCGCCGGCTCCTACTTCATCGAGGCATTGACGGACGAGATCGAGGAGCGCTCCTGGGAGCTGATGGACAAGGTCGAGGAGCTTGGGGGCTCGGTGCAGGCGCTGGACTTCATCCAGCGCGAGATCGAGGAGTCCGCCGCCTCCTACGAGGTGCGCTACCGCACCGGCCAGGACATAGTCGTCGGGGTCAACAAGTACGTCACCGAAGAGACAGATGACGTCGAGGTCCTCAAGGTCGATCCCGAGTCCGAGGAGCGCCAGCTGCGGCGACTGTCGGAGTTCAAGCAGGCCCGCGACGCGGCAGCGGTAGAGGGCAAACTGGAGGCGCTGCGCGACGTGGCCCGCGGCGAGGGCAACCTGCTTTTGCCGATCCGCGACGCGCTGAGGACGGGAGCCTCGATCGGCGAGGTAAGCGGCGCGATGCGCGACGTGTTCGGCGAGTACAAGGGCGGCGCCTTCTTCTAAGCCGCGCATAGACTGCGGTCGATGCGCGAGAAGTTCCCCGAGAGCCACGAGGAGAAGCTCAACTACCTGCGCGAGCTGCGCGAGCAGGCGATCCATTCGGCCTCCAAGGAGGCGGTAACCAAGCAGCACGAAAAGGGCAAGCTGACCGCCCGCGAGCGGATCGAGAAGCTGCTTGACCCCGGCTCGTTCGAGGAGCTGGACACCTTCGTCCGCCACCGAACCTATGAGTTTGAGATGCAGAAGCGGCGCCCCTACGGCGACGCGGTGGTGACCGGCTACGGGACGATCGACGGGCGCACCGTCTTCGTCTTCTCGCAGGACTTCACGGTGTTCGGCGGCTCGCTGGGCGAGGTGATGGCAGAGAAGATGTGCAAAGTGATGGACTTGGCGGCCCAGGTCGGCGCGCCGGTGATCGGCATCAACGACTCCGGTGGGGCGCGGATCCAGGAGGGGGTCGTCTCACTGGGCGCCTACGGCGACGTCTTCGTGCGCAACGTGAAGTGCTCCGGGGTGATTCCCCAGATCAGCCTGATCATGGGCCCCTGCGCGGGCGGTGCCGTCTACTCGCCGGCGATGACCGACTTCATCTTCATGGTCAAGGAGACCTCGCACATGTTCATCACCGGCCCCGAGGTGATCAAGACGGTGACCGGCGAGGAGCCGACCTTCGAGGAGCTGGGCGGGGCGATGTCACACAACACGAAGTCGGGCGTCGCCCACTTCGCCGCCGATGACGAGGAGAGCTGCCTGGAGGACGTCCGCTACCTAATGTCGTTCCTGCCCCTGAACAACCTCGAAATGCCGCCGCGGGTCGAGCCCCAGGACGACCCCGACCGCATGGAGACGTCGCTCGACACGATCGTCCCCGACGATCCCTCCAAGCCCTACGACATGCGCGAGGTGATCTCGCTGATCGTCGACGACGGCGAGTTCTTCGAGGTCCATGAGCACTTCGCGCGCAACATCGTGATCGGCTTCTCGCGGCTGGATGGCAATCCGATCGGCGTGGTCGGCAACCAACCCGCGCACCTGGCCGGCGTGCTGGACATCGAGTCGTCGGAGAAGGCGGCGCGCTTCGTGCGCTTCTGCGACGCCTTCAACGTTCCGCTGCTGACCTTCACCGACGTGCCCGGCTTCTTGCCCGGGACCTCGCAGGAGTGGGGCGGGATCATTCGCCACGGCGCCAAGCTGCTGTATGCGTTCACGGAGGCGACCGTCCCGAAGCTGACCGTGGTAACCCGCAAGGCCTACGGCGGTGCCTACGACGTCATGAACTCAAAGCACATGCTGGCCGACTTCAACTTCGCCTGGCCGACCGCCGAGGTCGCGGTGATGGGGCCGGAGGGCGCGGTCAACATCATCTACCGCCACGACATCGCCGACTCGCCGACCCCCGACGAGCGGCGAGCGAAGCTGATCGCCGACTACAAGGCCCACTTCGCCAACCCCTACTCGGCCGCCGAACGCGGCTACATCGACGACGTGATCGTCCCCCACGAGACGCGCCCGAAGCTGATCCGGGCCCTGAACACGCTGCGGACCAAGCGGGTCGAGCAGCCGAAGCGTAAGCACGGCAACATCCCGCTCTAGCGGTCAGGCTTCTGGCCGGGCGGCGCGTAGCGGTTGTGGAACATCAGCGCGTTGCCGTCCGGGTTCGCGAAGTAAGCCATGTGGCAGACGCCGCTGTCGAGAGTGTCCGCACCGAAGGCGACCCCGCGCGCCTCGAGCTCGGCCCGGGCGGCGTGGACGTCCTCGACGTGCAGGGCGATCGGGTGCGTGTGGGGCGCGAACTCGATCCCGAAGGCGTCGGACTGCATGACAGCGATCGTCAGCGACCCGGTCTCGAACTCGGCCGCCGGCATGTTTCCCCAGCGCTTCGAGAACTCGAGCCCGAGGACCTCGTCGTAGAACCTGTAGGAGGCGTCGAAGTCCTTGGTCGGCACGCAGATGAAGTCGACGCCGCTGACGAGAGATGTCCGGTCGTTCATAGGTCGCTCCTTGGTCGGGTCAGAGTCAAACCGCGGTCCGCTCGCCGAGGTCGGCCTCGATCTGCTCGATCAGACCGCGGGCGTCCATCTCGCGCGCCATTTCGAGCGCCTCGCCCAGCAGGGAGTCGCGGCCGTCGTCATCCCCCAGGATCGCGCAGCGCCGAGCGCGCTGGCGAAGCGACCGAGCGACATCGGGTCGCGCTGAGAAGTCACGGGCAATGCGCTCGGCCGCGTCGAGTAGCTCGCCGGCCCGCTCGATGTCGCCTGGCGCCTCGCGGTCGAGCAGGATCTCCGCGAGACCGAGCCGGGTGCGCGGCGCAATCGAAATGGCGCCCCGCTCCTCTGCGAGCCGCAGGGCGAGCTCCCCCTCCTCGACCGCTTGGTCAAGCTCGCCCTGGGCGCGGTATGCCTCGGCGCGGACCCCGCGGACGGTCGGCTCGAATTCCAGCCCGGCGCCGCGCTCGCCGATCATCCCCAGGCAGTGGTCGGCGACCCTCATCGCCTCCTCGGGATCGCCGACGAGGCTGTGGGCGAGGGCGAGCCACGAGTAGGCGATGATGCGCGAGAAGGCGTCCCCGATCTCCTCCGCGATCTCGACCGCCCGTCGCCCGTGCATCAGCGTGTCCGGGCCTGGCGGCTCGCCGCCCCAAACGACCAGGGAAACGTTGAAGGTATTGCTCCACCCGAGGGCCTCGCGGTCCCAGCGGCGGCAGAGCTCGGTGCCCTCGACGATCGCCTTGCGGGCCTCGTCCATGCGCCCAAGGGCGATCAGGGGGCCGGACCGGAACGAGGTGGCCCAGGCGCGTGGGTTGCCTAAAACGATCCCCGCGCCCGTCTGGGGATCGTCGGCGGTCAGCTCCAGCACCTCGTCAAGGGAGGCGAGCGCGTCCTCGTAGCGGCCCGCCAGGTAGTAGGCGTACATCAGGGCCGTCGAGGCCGCCACCCGCAGGTCCGGGTCTTCGATCCGGTCCAAAATGCGGCTCGCCTCGTCGGCCCGGCGCACGTACTCGGGGATGTTTCCCGCGCAGGTGGCCTCGATGAGCCCGAGCGCCCCTTGAAGCACCGCCAGGCTCGCGCTGTCGCCGGCTCCCTCAGCCAGGGCCCTTCCTTCCTCGAACAGCTCTCGAGCCTCCGCGACGTCCTCCCCCAGCCGCCACCCCAGGGTGAGGACCATGGTCCGGGCGCCGACCCGCAACGGGTACGCCTCGGCGCCGGGTGGTAGATCCGGGTCCAACTCGCGGATTCGCTTCCAGTGCGCCAGCGCGGCGTTCGGATCGGTGAATCCGGCCCAGCCGGCGGCGCGGGCGTGCCACTGGGCGGCCTGCATCGCATCGTCCGCCTGCTCGAAGTGCTGCGCAATCAGCGCCGCCCGCTCGTCAAGCGATTCGGGGTCTGTCTCCTGCATTCCGCGGGCGATCGCCGCATGGGTGGCGGCGCGGGCAGCGGCCAGCTGGGTGCCGTAGGCGACCTCCTGGGTGAGCGGGTGGCGGAAGGCGTACTGCGGCTCGGGGTAGAGCGCCGTCTGCTGCACGAACTCGGCTTCGACCAGCTCGCTGAGGGCGGCTTCGAGTTCATCGTCGTCCAGCTGTGACGCCGACCTCAACAGCCAGCGCTCGAACTCCTTGCCGATCGTCGCCGCGATCTGAAGCGTCTGCTTGGCCGGCGCATCGAGCCGGTCGATCCGCGCGGAGAGGATTGCTTGCACGCTGGGTGGCACCCGCAGCTCACCGATCTCGCGGGTCAGCCTGTAGGCGCCACGATCGCCCTCCAGGGCCCCCGATTCGACCAGCTCACGCACGGCCTCCTCGACGTAGAAGGGGTTGCCCCCGGTCTGCTCGCGGATCATCTCCGACAACCCGTCGAGCGATGGGTCGCCCCCGAGCAGGTCGGACAGCAGCTCCTCCAGGGCCTCTGGTCCCAGCGGCGCCAGTGGGAGCTGGCGGTAGTGCGAGCGGCTCATCCACTCGGCCCGGTACTCGGGGCGGAAGTTGGTCAGCGCGAGGGTGTTGGTGCCGGGGACCGCCTCGACCATGGCCTTCAGGAACGGCTCGCTGGCGGGATCGATCCAGTGCAGGTCCTCGATCAGGATGACGGCCGGCTCGAGGCGGCCGCTGGCACTGACGATGCGGCGAATCACGTCCACGAGGCGGCGCTGGCGCGCCTCCGCGTTCATCTGCGGCGCCGGGCGCTTCGGATCCGGGATTCCGAGCAGCTCGAAGACGATCCCGAGGTCGTCGCCGAACTCCGGATCGAGCAGCAGCAGCCGCCCGGCGACCTTCTCCCGCGCCACGCGCTCGGAGTCCGCGGGCCCGATCCCGTAGTAGGCCCGCGTCATCTGCAGCACCGGCATCAGCGGGATCGCCTTGCCATGGGCCTGGCATTGGGCCTCGTAGACGTCGATCCCGCGCGCGCGGCAGTGCTCCGCGAACTCGTGGCAGAGGCGGCTCTTGCCGACACCGGCATCGCCGACGATCCCGATCGCCTCACCGTTGCCCTCGATCGTCCGCTCCATCGCCGAAACCAGGTCGGCCGTCTCGGTCGAGCGGCCGACGAAGGGTGAGAAGCCGCGCTGCTGCGCGACGTCCAGCCGGCCTCGCGCCGAACCGACCCCGGTCAGCTCCTGGACCCCGAGCGGCTCGCTCGCGCCCTTGACCTCGAACTCCCCCAGGTCGCGCAACTCCAGGAACCCGGCGGCCAGCCGCGCCGTGTACTCGGTCAGGTACGCCTTGCCGGGCTCGGCGAGAGCTTCCATCCGCTGCGCGAGCCCGACCGTGTGGCCGACAGCCGTGTAGGAGAGGCTGAGGTCGTCGCCGATCGATCCGACCACCACGTCGCCGGAGTTGATCCCGATCCGGGTGGTGAGGCTGATGCCGTCGCTGCGGCGCACCTCGTCGGCGTATTCGCCGACAGCGCGCTGCATCTCCAGTGCCGCGTAACAGGCCCGCTGGGCGTGGTCCTCGTGCGCGATCGGGGCGCCGAAGAGGGCCATGATCCCGTCGCCGGTGAACTTGTCCACCGTCCCCTCGAAGCGATGCACGGCCGCTGCGAGGGCGCGGAAGAACCCGTCCATGATCGTCTGCCAGCGCTCCGGGTCGGTGCGCTCGGCAAGCTCCATCGACCCCATCACGTCGGCGAAGAGGACGGTCACCTGCTTGCGCTCGCCGGTCAGCTGGGCGGCGGCGGCCTGCGCCTTGCGGGCCAGATGGTCCGGAGCCTCGATCGGCGTTGGCGGCCGTGCTGAGGTCGCGGCGGGCTCGGCGGCCGCCGCGGGCGCCGGATCTCGAGTCGCCGCGGGTGCCGGATCTTCGGCCGAGCCGAGCGCCGCCCCGCACTCGTTGCAGAATCCCTGTCCGGCGGAGTTTGCCGCGCCGCAGGAGGGGCAGACGGCCTGGGCCGCGAGCGACCCGCCGCACCCGCCGCAGAATCGCGACCCGTGGCGATTCTCGTGTCCGCAGGAGGGGCAGCTGACGGTTTCGGAAGCTTCCAAGGCCCTCGTAACCCTAGAGCCCGACCTGCTGCGCCTCGATCCGGCCCTCGCGCAGGGCGTCGAGGACCGCAAGCGCGATCCCCAGGTCCTGGATCGCCAGCCCGGTGGAGTCGAACAGGGTCGTCTCTTCGTCGGACCCGCGGCCCCTGGCTGCACCGGTGAGCACGTCGCCGAGCTGGGTGACCTGGCCGCGGCTGACCTCGCCCGCGCCAACGGCGCCCGACAACTCGCCGCCCCCGCTGGCCTGTTCCCACTCGTCGCAGAAGAGTCGGCAGCGGCGCAGCGCGTCGCGCTCCAGCTCCGCCTTTCCGTGAGCGTCGGCGCCGAGCGCCGCGATGTGCTGGCCCTCGCGCAGGTCGGTGGACGCCAGCACCGGCTCGTCCCCCGGCGTACAGGTGACGACGACATCGGCGGCGACGGCTTCCTCCTGGGTCCCTGACCGCCAGCCCAGCTCGGAGGCAAGGCGCCCGGAGGCGGCGGGGTCGCGGTCGTGGCAGACGCCGGAGCCGTAGCCGGCCGCGGCGAGGCAGCGTGCCGCCCAGGCGCCGTTTACCCCACAGCCGACCAGGCCGACCGAGTGGGCATCCGAGGGGGCGAGCGCCTGGGACGAGACCGCCGCCGCCGCCCCGGTCCGCAGCCAGGTGATCGATCGGGCGTCGAGGATCGCCAGCTCGGCGCCGCTGTCGGCGTCGGAGAGAACGATCACGCCGGTCACCACCGGCAGGCCGCGCTCGGGGTTGTGGGGATAGGACGTGACCCACTTCAAGAGCGCCACTCCGGACCCGCGCGCCGGCATCGCACGGAAGTCACCCGGCGGGCTGTCGAGATAGACCTTCGCCGGCATCACCCACTCGCCTCGGGCGTGGCGCTCGAACGCGTCGCGGGTTCGCTCGATCGCCTCGGCCGCTGAGACTGCGGCAAGCACCGCTTCCCCTGAGATCACAGGGATCACGGAGCAGTCATACCGCTGCTCGCCTCCTCGCGCTGGCTGCTCCCCGGGCTAGAGTCAAGCTTGTGAGCAAGAACGGGAATCGCAAGCCGCCCCGACCGCGGATTGAGCTGGTGGGCGGCAACCCAACCGACGAGGAGGGGGCGGCGATCATGGCGGCGCTGGATAAGTTCCTGGCCGAGACGGCGCCGGCGCCCGCCGAGACACTGCAAAGCCGCTGGCAGCAGGCGGCGCTGCGGGAGGGCGTCCTGCGCGATCCCGGGCTGGGCTCCTGGGGAATTCCAGGCAGCTGACACCGCTGATCGGATTTGCCCATTTGCGGCCGTCGCCCTTGCCCGGGGGCCGCGTTCGGGATAGAAAGGGATATCCAACCGTCGATCAAGGAGGGGATGTCCCTTGGCAGTAGTGAAGATCATCGAGCTGGTCGGAAGCTCAAAGACATCGAGCGACGACGCGGCCAAGCAGGCTCTGACACATGCGCAGAGCTCGCTGCGCAACATCCGCGCCGTCGACATCGTCTCGACCGGTATCCGCGGCGAGAACCTGGACGAGTACCGCGCCCATGTGCGCGTCGCGTTCCTGATCGAGGGCACCGAAATCGACTGACGCCACGCTGAACGACATAGTCGCTCCTGGTCTCCGTTCCCCTACATTTCTCGCTGATGGCCGGCGAGCGCATCGACACCGAGGGGACCGAGCACGGCGGCGAGCTTCCGCCCGAGCGTCTCGCCGAGATGCTCGAGGCCGGCGACGTCGAGCTGCTCGACGTGCGCCGTCCCCACGAGTGGGAGGCGGGACGGATTCCCGGCGCCCGCCGGGTCGAGGTGAACGAGCTCCCGGCCGAGGCCGAAAAGCTGGACCGCGAGCGGCCCGTGGTCCTCTACTGCCGCTCCGGATCGCGCTCCGAGCTGGCCGCCGACGGACTGCGCGCCGGCGGCTTCGACGCCCATGCCCTTGCCGGTGGAATCACCGCCTGGGCGGAGGAGGGGCGCCCGCTCGACCCCGAGGGCGGCTACGTGGCCGAATCGGGCGAGGCGGCGGCTGTTATCGAGGCCCGACGCAGAAATACTTGAATCTCTGTCAGGTTTAGTACTATTCGCGTCGATAACGCCTGAGCAAGCCGCGTTCGCGAATCGCTAGCCCGGAGGAACGTCGCATGGAGCCGGTTTCGGCCCCGCCCAAAAAGACCGAAGAGACCGAAGCCCCGGGCCGCAAGCCCGAGCTCGACGAGGACCACGGCAAAAAGCAATCGGGAAAGGGCCGCGTCGGCTCGCTGGCAAACCCGGAGACCTACGACAACGTCCCCGGCGAAGTGATCCCGATCCTCGAGCGCGAGTTCGACGACTTCGACACCGAGGCCGGCAAGTTCCTCGCCGAGCAGATGCCGGAGGAGGAGTTCATCGGCTTCCGGCTCAAGCAGGGCGTCTATGGCCAGCGCCAGCCCGACGTGCAGATGATCCGGGTCAAGCTTCCGTATGGAGGCATCAACCCGGAGCAGATGGAGGCCTTCGCGAACGTAGTCGAGCGCTACGTGCCGCTGAACAAGGGCCACATCACGACGCGCCAGAACATCCAGCTCCATCACATCCCTCTCGACGACGCCGCGAAGGCGATCCGCGAGCTCGGCGACGCCGGCCTCTCCTCCCGCGAGGGTTGCGGCAACACGGTGCGCAACGTGACCGGCGATCCCTACGCCGGGCTGCTCGAAGACGAGATCTTCGACCCCACCCCTTACGCGGGCGCCTACGTGCGCTACTTCGTGCGCCACCCGACCACCCAGCTGATGCCGCGTAAGTGGAAGACCGCCTTCTCCTCCTCCGACGCCGACCGTGCGATCACCCCGATCCACGACCTCGGCTTCATCCCCCGGATCAATGACGGCGTCCGCGGCTTCAAGATCACGGTCGGCGGCGGGACCTCGATCATGCCGCGGATCGCGGAGACGATCACCGAGTTCGCCGAAGCCGACAACGGCGAGTACCTGAAGATCTCCGAGGCAGCTCTGCGGATCTTCGATCGCCAGGACTGGCTGCGCGCCAACCGCGCCCGCGCCCGGATCAAGGTGTTGATCGACAAGATCGGAATCGAGGAGTTCCGCACCAGGATCGACAAGGAGTTGGAGGGGGACTGGGTCTCCGATCGCGACTTCGAGGGCGCGGTGGAGCGAGGGCGCTTCGTCGACGACGAGGAGGCCACTGCCCCCGCGGCCCCGGGGAACCACTCGAGCCCCAACGGCGACCGCTCCCAGTTCGACCGCTTCCTCGAGGGCAACGTCACCCCGCAGCGCCAGCAGGGCTTCTCGGCGGTCGAGGCGAAGGTGACACGCGGCGACCTCTCCCCCGAGCAGCTGCGCGGACTGGCCTCGATCATGCGCGAGTTCACCGGCGGCTACGCCCGCACCTCCGCCGAGCATCAGAACTTCGTCCTGCGCTGGGTCCGCGACGAGTCCCTTTACGACGTCTGGACTCGGCTCACCGAGCTGGGGCTCGGGGACGCCGGCGCGCAGGAGATCACCGACGTGGTCAGCTGCCCCGGCACCGACAGCTGCAAGCTCGGGATCACCAGCTCGATGGGCCTCAACGAGGTAATCCAGGAGCGACTCGAGTCGATGCAGATCGACGATCCGCTGACGCGGCAGATCAACATCAAGATGAGCGGCTGCCCGAACGGCTGCGCCCAGCACCACATCGGCAGCATTGGCTTCTACGGCGCCTCGTTGAAGGTCGGCGGACGCGTGATGCCGGCCTACATCCCGCACCTGGGCGGACGCTCACAAGCCGATGCGACCTTCGGCAAGCGGCTGAAGTCACGCCTGCCCGCGAAGCGCGTCCCCGACGCCGTGGAACGCTGGTTGCGCTTCTACGAGTCCGAGCGCTCCGACGGCGAGGCCTTCGCCGACTTCGTCGAGAGGATCGGCACCGAGGAGTTCGAGGAGCGGGTCAAGGACCTGGCGCTGCCGGCCGAGTTCAGCCTCGACAACATGCTCCAGTTCGTCGATTGGAGCCGCTCGGAGCCCTACAAGGTCGAACGCGGCGAAGGCGAGTGCGCGGTCTGACCATGAAGCCGCTTGCCACACTGCCCGATTCCATGTCTGAGACAGCCTTTGACATCGACGCCGAAGCGGTGGCGACCGAGCTGGAGCGAAAGAGCGCCAGCGAGGCGCTGGAGTGGGCGTTCGAGACCTTCCACCCGAGCCTCTACATCGCCTGCTCGTTTCAGAAGACCAGCTCGGTGGTGATCGACATCGCGACCAAGATCGCCCCCGACGCCCGCTTCTTCTACCTCGACACTGACGTGCTCTTTGAGGAGACCTACGAGACCCGGGACCGGCTCGCCGAGCACTACGGGATCGAGTTCGAGCGCTACCACAACCTCACCCTCGAACAGCAGGCCAACCAGTACGGCGACGAGCTGTGGAAGAGCGACCCCGACTCCTGCTGCGGGATCCGCAAGGTCGAGCCGATGCGCGAGGCGCTGTCAGAGGTCGACGCCTGGGTGTCAGGGATCCGCCGCGAGGACTCCCAGCACCGCGCCCACGCGCCAAAGTTCGCCTGGGACCGCCGCTTCGGGCTCTGGAAGCTGAACCCGATCGCGGACTGGACCCAGACGCAGGTCTGGGACTACATCCAGGAGAACCAGGTCCCCTACAACCCGCTTCACGATCAGAACTACCCCTCGATCGGCTGCACCCACTGCACGAAGCCCGTCGCGCCGGGCGAGGACGCACGCGCCGGCCGCTGGGCCGGGGCCTCGAAGACCGAGTGCGGAATCAACTGAATTAGCCCGGCCAAGCATCAGCCGACCCGTTACCCTGACGCGCTTCGCAGTTCCTTGTTCCTTGTTCCTCGTTCCTTGAGGAGAAGGGCCCAAGCAACAAGGAACGAGTAACGAGGAACGAATGCCTGAGACCACCACAGAGCTTTCCCTCACCCTTTCGGAACGTCATACCGCGGACTTCGAGATGATCGCCAATGGCGGCTTCGATCCTCTGCGCGGCTTCATGGGCTCCGAGGACTGGCGCCGGGTGACCGACGAGATGCGGCTCGCGTCCGGTGAGTATTGGTCGATCCCGATCACCCTTGCCGCCGACCTCGATTGCGCGGTCGGCGACGTCGTCGAGCTGCACGCCGACGACGGCAAGCACCTCGGGCGTCTCACCGTCGAGGAGATCTTCGACCGCGATGTGGGCCGGGAGGCCGAGAAGGTCTATCGGACCACCGACTCCGACCATCCCGGCGTCGCGGCGATCTTCGAGGAAGGCGACCGATGCATCGCCGGCCCGATCGAGGCCGACGAGCTGCCCGATCACGAGGAGGCGTTCATGCGCCGCTACCTGACGCCGGCCGAGTCGCGCGAGGCGTTCGAGGAGCGGAGCTGGAAGCGGATCGTCGCCTTTCAGACCCGCAACCCGATCCATCGCGCCCACGAGTACCTCACCAAGGCGGCGCTGGAGACCTGCGACGGCCTTTTCATCCACCCGTTGATCGGCAAGACCAAGGAAGGCGACATCCCCGCCGACGTGCGAATGCGCTGCTACGAGGTGCTGATGGACAAGTACTACCCGCAGGACCGTGTGATCCTCGGCGTCAACCCGTCGAAGATGCACTACGCGGGCCCCCGGGAGGCGATCCTGCACGCGATCATCCGGCGCAACTACGGCTGTACGCACTTCATCGTCGGACGCGACCACGCCGGGGTCGGCGACTATTACGGGACCTACGACGCGCAGAAGATCTTCGACGACGTGGACGTGGATGAGCTTGGCATCGAGCCGCTGTTCTTTGAGCACACCTTCTGGTGCAACGAGTGCGAGGGAATGGCTTCGGGCAAGACCTGCCCGCACGATGACGATGCGCACCTGTTCCTTTCCGGTACCAAGGTGCGCGAGCTGCTCGAGCGCGGGGAGAAGCCGCCGCACGAGTTTTCGAGGGACGAGGTTGCGGAGATCCTGATCGACGCTTACAAGGAGGACTGACGACGATGGCTGGCGATAGCCCCACCTACGTTCCGAGTAGCCACGAAAACGGCTTCACGCTGTGGTTCACCGGTCTCTCGGGAGCCGGCAAGACGACGATCTCGAAGCTGATCGAGGAGGAGCTTCGGCAGCGGCGCCAGCGACTCGAGATCCTCGACGGCGATGTGATCCGCGAGAACCTCTCCAAGGGGCTCGGCTTCTCGAAGGAGGACCGCGACACCAACATCCGCCGCATCGCCTTCGTCGCCGATTTGCTGTCGCGCAACGGCGTGCCGGTGATCACCGCCGCGATCTCCCCCTACCGCGAGACCCGGCGCGAGGCTCGGGCCCTGATGGGCGAGCGCTTCATCGAGGTCTACGTGAACGCCTCCGTCGAGACCTGCGCCGAGCGCGACACGAAGGGGCTCTACGAGAAGGCTTTCTCCGGCGAGATCAAGGAGTTCACCGGCGTTTCGGACCCCTACGAGGTGCCCGAGCACGCCGAGATCATCGTCGACACCGAGGCGCAGGAGCCCGAGGAGTCGGCTGCCCAGGTGATCGCCTATCTCGAAGAGCGGCGGCTGATCCCCTCCGAGCTCGACCTGGCCGGCGCCACCGCCTGAGCTCGCAGCGCCAGATCAGCCCGGGAGCGTGACCGAGCCGTCGTCGGCGATCGTCCAACGCGGGTTGTGGGCGACCTCCCAAGGATGGCCGTCGGGGTCGATGAAGATCGCCGAGTAGCCGCCCCAGAAGGTCTCCGCGGGCTCGCGGGCGATCTTCGCACCCGCTGAGCGGGCCTCTTCGATCACCGCGTCGACGTCGGCTTGTGAGCGCTCGTTGTGGGCGAGCGTCACGCCGCCCCAACCGCCGCCGTCCTCGACGGCAGAGTCCTCGGCGAGCTTCGCGCGGTCCCAGAGCGCGACGATCATTCCGCCGGCCTGGAAGAAGACGACGACGTCGTCCGGCTCGGCGCGAGTTGTCCAGCCCAGCGCCTCATAGAAGGCTCGGGCTCGGTCGAGGTCGGTGACGCCGAGGGTGACGAGGCTGAGTCGCTGCTCCATCTCAGGCATCGTAGATTGCGGGTGATGGAGCCGAAGGCCGATCGTCCGCAAGCACCGACGACCTATGGGATCGGGCGCGACGGCAGCGCTCCGGGCGAGCGGCTGCCCTGGAGTCGGGTCGAGGAGTGGCTGGAGCAATCGCGCAACTACTGGGTCTGCACGACGCGCCACGACGGTCGACCCCACGCCAAGCCGGTCTGGGGACTGTGGATGGATGGGATGGTGCTCTTCTCGACCAGCCCCGAGTCGGTTACGGCACGCAATCTGGCTCGATCTCCCGAGGCGGTGATTCATCTGGAGAGCGGCGACGAGGTGGCGATTCTTGAGGGCACCGTCGAGACGATGGGCGACGACCCGGAGCTGCGCCGGCGCTTTGCCGACCGCTATGAGGAAAAGTACGACCATCGGCCCGAGTACGACGACCCGGGCACCCCGGTCTTCGCCCTGCGCCCCCGCAAGGTGCTGAGCTGGACTGAGCAGGACTTCCCCTCCTCGGCGACCCGCTGGAGCTTCTGATGGGCGAGTCGAACGTCGAGATCGTGCGAGAGCTGTACCGGAGGGCGGCCCAGGACGGCCTCTTTCCCGATGAGTTGCTCGACGACGAGATCGAGTGGGTGAATCCGCCCGACGCGGTCGAGACCGGGATCCGGCGTGGCCGCGACGCCTTCCACGCCGCACTGGAGAGCACCGGCGAGGCCTTCGATCGCACTGCAGTCGAGCCAGAAGAGCTGATCGATGCCGGCGATGAGGTGGTGCTGCTGTGCACCTGGGTTGTGCGCGGCAGGGGAAGCGGCCTGGAGCGACGCCAACCACAAGGTCACGTCTGGACGTTCCGCGACGGCAAGGCGATCCGCTTTCGCTGGTTCAACAACCAGGCCGAGGCTCTGAAGGCCGCCGGGGTGAAGCGCTAGGGCCTGGGCGGCACCTCGGGCTCGCCCAGCCCGTAGGTCTGGTAGGCGCCGAATCGCGAGAACGTCTTGTGGGTCGGGCCGTGGAAGTCCGACGAGCCCGTTGGCACCAGGCCACGCTCGGAACAGATTCGCAGCAGGTGCTCGGTCTGCTCGCGGCTGTGATCGGGGTAGAAGGCCTCGACGCCCTCGACATCGAGCGCCCCAATCAGCGTCTCGACCTGGTCGGGGTCCTTGACGTCCCAGTAGGGATGGGCGACCACCGCGGCGCCGCCCGCGTCGTGGATCAGCGCCACCGCCTGCTCGGCGTCGGGCCAGCGTCGGGAAACGAACGCCTTTGCGCCCGGCACCAAGTATTCCTCAAAAAAAGCGTTCATTTGCTCGGGTTTTGTGCCCGCGGCGCGAGCGATATGGGGCCTTCCCACCGACAGCGCGTCGCCCGACTCGGCGATCGCGTCGTCGAGCGTCAGCGCGAAGCCGAACGAACGCAGCTTCTCGACGATCTCGCCGGCCCGGCTGACCCGCTCCTGCTGGGCGCGCTTGCATGCCGGGGCGATCGACTCGAGGTCGATCCAGTAGCCGAGCACGTGCAGGTCATCGGCGTACTCGTGAACACACGACATCTCCACCGCCGGGACCAGGTCGAGCCGCAGGTCCTCGGCCGCCGTGGCGGCGTCCGGGACCCCGGCCACTGCGTCGTGGTCCGATAGGGCGAGGGTGTCGACTCCGGCCTTCGCAGCGGCCTCGACGACCGCAGCGGGCTCGAGTTGCCCGTCGGAGACAGTCGAATGCGCCTGTAGCTCGATCACGAGGTGGGTGAGGTTAGATGGGAGGCGGTCCATAGACTCCCCCGCCGCATGTTCGAGAAGGTGCTGGTAGCCAACCGCGGCGAGATCGCAGTCCGCGTGATGCGGACGCTGAAGGAGATGGGAATCGGGGCGGTTGGGGTGTACTCGGAGGTCGACCGCGAGGCGCCGCATGTGCGTGAGGCCGACGAGGCCTTCCTGCTCGGCCCCGCCACCCCGGCGGAGAGCTACCTGGCGATCCCGAAGATCATCGAGACGGCCGAGAAGGCGGGCGCCGGCGCGATCCACCCCGGCTACGGCTTTCTGGCCGAGAACGCCGACTTCGCGCGCACCTGCGAGGAGGCGAACGTCACCTTCATCGGCCCCCCCGCCGAAGCGATCGAGGCGATGGGATCGAAGACGCGGGCGCGCGAGATCATGTCCGAGGCGGGCGTGCCGATCGTGCCGGGGGCGACCAAGCCCGCCGAAGACCTCAACGAGGCGCGCCAGCAGGCGGACGAGGCCGGCTATCCGGTCGCCGCCAAGGCGGCCGGAGGCGGCGGAGGCAAGGGCTTCCGGGTCGCGCAGGGACCGGACGAGCTGGAGGAGGCCTTCGAGGGGGCGGGGCGCGAGGGCGAGAAGTTCTTCTCCGACCCCCGCGTCTACGTCGAGCGCTACCTCGAGGACCCCCGCCACGTCGAGGTCCAGGTACTGGCCGACTCGCAGGGCAACGTAATCCACCTCGGCGAGCGCGACTGCTCGATCCAGCGCCGTCACCAGAAACTGATCGAGGAGGCGCCGGCGCCCCACGTCGACTTCGAGATGCGCGAGCGAATCGGCGCTATCGCCACCGAGGCGGCGCGCGCGGTCGGCTACCGCTCAGCCGGCACCGTTGAGGGACTCCAGGTCGGCGACGACTACTTCTTCCTCGAGATGAACACGCGCGTGCAGGTCGAGCACTGCGTGACCGAGATGGTGACCGGGGTCGACATCGTGCGCGAGCAGGTGCGGATCGCGGCGGGCGAGGAGCTCTCGATCGCCCAGGAGGACGTCGAGCTTCGAGGTCACGCGATCGAGTGCCGGATCAACGCGGAGGCGGCGCACAAGAAGTTTGCCCCGGCGCCGGGCACGATCATTGGCTATCGCGAGCCCGCCGGGCCGGGCGTGCGAGTGGACTCGGGGGTTGAGGCGGGGTCGGAGGTGACCCCGATCTACGACCCGATGGTCGCCAAGCTGATCGTCTGGGACGCGAATCGCGAGCTGGCGACGCGGCGGATGCTGAGGGCGCTGGGCGAGTTTGAGATCGGCGGCCTCACCACCCTGATCCCGTTTCACCGCACGATCCTCGCCACCGGACAATGGGCGAGAGGCGAAACGTGCCGGGATCTCCTCGACGACCCCGACTGGCTCAAATCCCTCGCCCCCGAGGAACGAGGAACGAGCAACGAGGAACAAGACGCCGAGGACGCGGAAACCGTCGCGCGCGAATACAAAGTTGAAGTTGAAGGCAAGCTGTTCGACGTCAGGGTGTTCGGCCCGCCGGGAGGCGGCCGTTCTGGGCCGGCCGGGATGCGGCGGCCCCCGAAGCGCGAGCGCAAGGCCGGCGGCGGCGGGGGCGCCTCGAGCGAGGTGCTTGCGTCGCCGCTACAGGGAACCGTGCTCAAAGTGGCCGTGGAGAAGGGCGCCGAGGTCGAGGAGGGAGCGCTGATCTGCGTGATCGAGGCGATGAAGATGGAAAACGAGATCACCGCGCATCGTTCGGGCGCGATCGTCGAGCTGAACGTGGCCGAGGGCGCCTCGGTCTCCTCCGGCGACGTCATTGCAGTTATCAAATAGGGGAAGGCTTTCCTAACTGCCCCTACGATGAATTGCTACCCTGCCCCGTCTTGCTTGCCGCCCAGGGAGGGCGGCCCCCGCCACCTGAGCACCGCCGTTCTCGCCCGGACGGCGTCCCGATGAGAAGGAGCCCCACCTTATGAGAGTTCTCGCGTACCTCGACCCAGGCAGTGGGAGCGTGATGCTCCAGGCGCTGCTTGGAGGAGTCGCGACTATCTTGGTCTCGATCAAGATGTTCGGCAAGCGCGTCTACCGCGCCCTGTTCTTCTGGAAGCGGCACGACGACGAGGATTCCGAGCCTGCCGCCAGCACCACCACCGCAGCGGAACACGAGACGGAGAAGGAGCCCGTCTAACCCGATTGGGCTCCCGCGGCCCGATCGGAGCAAATCGTGGTTGAGGCCGTGCGGGTAGAGCCTGGCTCTTTTCGCGATCGCGACAGCCGGGTCGTTGTCGCCCCCGACGCGGTCTACCGCGCGCTGAGCGGCACCGGCGCCGACGATTGGCGCGCGCTGGCGAATTCGCCGCTGCTGGAGCGACTCACAACCGAGGGGACGCTGATCGGCACCGAGGAAGTCGGGCCCGAAGCACTCGGCGAATCCGCCGCCGACATCCTGCCCGAGGGCACCGAGACGGTGCTGCGCCATGAGCGGGTCCCCTTTGTCTCCTACCCCTACGAGTGGAGCTTCGGGATGCTGCGCGACGCAGCGCTGCTGCAGCTCGATCTCGAGCTGGCCTCCCTCGACGAGGGCCTGACGCTCAAGGACGCGACCCCCTACAACGTCCAGTTCCGCGGCTCGGCGCCGGTCTTCATCGACGTCGGATCGTTTGAGCGCCTGCGCGAGGGAGAGCCGTGGACCGGCTACCGCCAGTTCTGCATGCTGTTCCTCTTTCCGCTTCTCCTGCAGGCCTACAAGGAGATTCCGTTCCAGCCCTGGCTGCGGGGCTCGATCGACGGAATCACACCAACCGAGGCCGCCCGCTTCTTCAGCTTCCGCGATCGCTTCCGCCGCGGCGTGCTCACCCACGTGGCGCTGCACGCCCGCCTCGAACGCCGCTACGAGGCTCGCGATACCGGCGAGGTCAAGGAGGAACTGAAGAAGAAGAAGATCAAGACCGAGCTGATCAAGACCAGCGTGCGCAAGCTGGTCTCGAAGCTGTCCTGGAAGGCCGGCGACACCGCCTGGACCAACTACCGCCAGGACTGCACCTACACCGATGCCGACGCCGAGCAGAAGGCAACGTTCGTGCGCGAGGCCGCCGCATCCACCCGCCCCGGCCTTACCTGGGACATGGGCTGCAACGACGGCGCCTATTCGCGGATCGCCGCCGAGCACTCCGATTACGTGGTCGCCTTCGACTACGACCAGGCGACCGTCGACGCCCTCTACCGCTCCCTGCGGGCCGATGACGAGCGTCGCATCCTGCCGCTGGTCGCAAACCTCGCCGACCCGTCGCCGGGTCTTGGCTGGCGCGGCCTCGAACGGCGGACGCTGGAGGATCGCGGGACGCCGGACTTGGTGCTGGCGCTTGCCCTGATCCACCACGTCTCGATCACGGCCAACGTTCCGATCGCCGAGTTCCTCGACTGGCTGCGGGAGCTCGAAGCGACGCTGGTGATCGAGTTCCCGAGGCGCGAGGACCCGATGGTGAAGCGGCTTCTGTCCGGCAAGCGCGAGGGGTCAAACGCGGATTACCAGCTGGAGACCTTCGAACGCCTGCTCGCCGAGCGCTTCGACGTCGAGCGCTCAGAGTCCCTGCCCTCCGGGGTCCGAAACCTCTACCTCGCCCGGCCGAGAGCCTAGTGGCGCTCGAAGCAGCGGAAACGGGGCCGCGGGGCGCTCGGCCAAGACGCGGCAGAGTGCGAGAGACGCTGAGCGGGGGCTCGCTGGGCGAGCTGTTTCTCGGTGGGGCCCATCTGGGCGCCCTGTGGGCGTTCGCGTTCGTGCAGCCGCTGCTCGACCTGCTGGGAAAGAACGCCGACTTCTGGGTCGCGCGCTCCAACACCTCGAGCGACATCCTGATCTTCTCGATCTGCTTCACCCTGCTGCCCCCGCTCGCTGTCCTGGTCATCGAGGCGCTGGTGAAGATCGTCAGCGACCAGGCCTACCGGGTGCTGCACCTGGTGCTGGTGGGGTTGTTGTTCGCGGTCTTCGTGGTGCAGATCGAGAAGCGCATTTACCAGGGCCCAGCCGGCCTGATGATCGTGATCGCCCTGGCGCTCGGCGCGCTGTTCGCCTACGGGCTCTACAAGCGCGGCTTCGTCAAGCAGCTGCTCGACGTGCTGACACCGGCTCCGATCGTCTTCCTGGTCCTGTTCATCTTCTTCAGCGACACCCACAAGCTGATCTTCCCGGCCAAGGACGCAAACGCGCTCGGTGTCAAGGTCTCGAGCAACACGCCGGTGGTCCAGGTGGTGTTCGACGAGCTTCCGACCGCGACGATCATGAACAGCTCCGGCAAGGGAATCGACGCGAAGCGCTTTCCCGGCTTCGCGCAGCTGGCGCGCGAGTCGACCTGGTACCGCGACAACAGCACCGTCGCTGACTTCACGGGCCGCGCCGTGCCGGCGATCGAGACCGGGGTCAACCCCGACTGGTCGACCCTGCCGATCTCCTCCGACCAGCCGAACAGCATCTTCAGCCTGCTCGGCGGCCAGTACAGGTTCAACGTTGTCGAACCGGTCACCGACGTCTGCCCACCGTCGCTCTGCGGCACCGGCGGAGGTCAGCCCCGACCCCCGGAGCGCACACGGCTCAAGCAACTGGTCGACGACCTCTGGGTCGTCGAAAAGAAGCTGATCCTGCCGCCGGCGCTCGCCAACAAGCAGCCCGACGTCAGCGCCACCTTCGGCAACTTCGGCAACAACGGCGGCAATGGGCAGACCGCCGGCAATTTCGCCCAGGACCTCTTCGTACCCCCCAGCCCGGGCGAGTTCCAGCACTGGATCAGCCGGATCCCCAATGGCGGGCGCAGCTTCGACTTCATCCACATGGAGTTGCCGCACGAGCCCTTCCATTTCCTGCCCGACAGCCGCTCCTACAACTTCACCGGAATCTCCGACGTCGCCGGCCCCAACGCGCAGAAGTGGGCGGCGGGGGCGGGCGGCACCGCGACCTCCTGGCAGCGCCACTACATCCAGACCGGGTATGCGGACACCCTGGTCAAGCTGTTGATCAGGCGCCTCAAGCAGAGGGGCCTCTGGAACAAGGCGATCGTGGTCGTGACCGCCGACCACGGGATCAACTTCGATCCCGAGACCTACCGGCGGATCGCCTACCCGGGCGACTTCGGCGGGATCGCCAACTCGATCCTGTTCATCAAGTACCCCGGCCAGACCAGGGGCAAGGTTTCCGACGTCCACACCCACACGATCGACATCCTGCCCACGATCGCCCAGGTTCTGGGCATCAAGCTTCCGTTCAAGATCCAGGGCAATCCGATCTCCGACGACACCAGGGGTGGCCCCGTGACGATCAAGAACGGCCTCAAGAGCACAGTCAGCCAGCCGTTCTCGAAGATGCTTGCGCAGCGCCGCCTGGTGCTTTCGCGCGCCTCCGCATGGCTCGGCGCCGACACCGGCCTCTGGCAGCTTGGGCCGCGCTCCGACCTGCTTGGAGAGCCCGCCCCGGCGATCAGCGGCGCTGGGGCGGCGGGCACGGCGAGCCTCGACGGCTCGAGCCAGTGGCAGAACGTGCGGTTCGGAAAGAACCTCAAGGTGCCCGCCTTCGTCGCCGCCACGCTTGACGGGGTGGCAGGGAACAAGCTGATCGCGATCTCGGTCAACGGACGCGTCGCCGCCACCTGCCGCTCGTTCCTTTTCAACGGCGACACCTGGGCGGGCGCGGTGATCCCGCCTCAAACACTTCACCCGGGCCCGAACTCGATCGGGATCTATCTGATCGGGCCGGGCGGCAGCCTCACGCCGCTGGGCGGGAACTAGCTGTAGTTCCTCACCACGTTGTTCATCCGGGCCTCCTTGGAGGCTGGGGAGTGTCGAGACCCCAAGCACCAAGGAGGACACCGAATGAAGCTTCACGCTAACGCCCGCACCTGTCCGAACAGCCGTCGCTTGCTCG
>JBBQNM010000002.1:0-84403 GCA_038329895.1 Solirubrobacterales bacterium
ACCTGCTGGGGATCCTGGATCTCGACCTTCTTGCGCTCCTTGACGCAGTAACCCTCAGGCATTGAGGAGCCTCCTTTCGATGCCGCTTACGGGCATGGCTCGCGGATTTCCACGAGGTCGGATGAGCCGAACGTAGCGCAATCGTCAGACGGGCAGGCACGAACAGGCACGGAATTTGCGGCAATTGTCACTTGTTCCAGGCGTGGGCAGGCCGGATTGGCCGACTGTGACCCTCTCGCCTGGGTCACGCCTGGGGGGTCTAGGGCGAGTTGCCGCCGCTGTTTCCGCCGTTGCCGCTGCCGCCGCTGGGCGTCGTCGTCGTGCCCGTCCCAGTCGTCGGCGGCACGGTGGGCAGCGTCGTGGCGCCCGGTGTCGGTGTCGGATTGCTTGCGGTCTGCTGCAGCTGCTTTACGTCGGTCTGAAGCTTCTTCACCTGTGACTGCAGCGCGCTGGCGGTGGCGTTCGCGCCGCTCGCCTGCGAGCGAGCCGCGGCGACGCTGGCCTTCAGCGAGGTGACGTCCTGGGCGGTGGCGTCGGCCTGGTCCTTGACGCTGTTGAGCTGTTGACGAAGTGTGCCCACGTCGCTGTTGGTGGCGCTCTGGTTCTTGGCGTCCAGGGAGAGATAGATGGCGGCGCCGGCGGCGCCGATCGCGATCGCTGCCAATACGAGCCCGATCCGCGAGCGCAGGTTGACGGTGCTGTCCAGGTCGCCCAGCCAACCGCGCACTCCGTCCAGGCGCTCGACCAGGTCGGGCTGGCCCGGCTTCGCGGTTGGGTCGAGCGAGGTAGCGGGTTTCGCTGACGCCAGGCCCGGCGCGACTGGCCCCCCCGGCGTGGTCGCGGCGCCCGGCCCGGCTGGCGTCGCCGGCGCTTTCGGCGCGGCGGTTGCGCCCTTGCCAGGTTTCTGCGCGGGCGTCGCCGCTTGATCGGACTTCTGCTCGGCGGCTGCGCTGTCGCCGGGCTTCTGCTCCACGGGCGCGGCTGGGTCGGGCATCGGCGCCGCGGTCGGGCTGGGTTTGTGCTCCGCGGTCGCGACCTCGCCAAGCTTCTGCGTAGCCGTTGCGGCGTCGTCGGGCTTCTGCTCCGGCGCCTCGTCGGCCGGCTTGTGCTCCTTGGCCTTGCGTCGCTTGAGGATGGCCATAGGGCCAAGTTAACGCACCTGGATGACATCGGGGCCGAACTCGCCGCCGGGAGCCCGCTGGCCGCATGCGGCGCTCCGATAGCGTCTCGGTGACCCCACAAGCAATTGCCCCAAAAAGCAAGGAGAGCGAACGAATGCCCGAAGCAGTGATCGTCGACACCATCCGCACGCCGATCGGGCGCGCCTTCAAGGGATCGCTGGCCGGGCTGCGGCCTGACGAGATGGGCGCCTACGTAGTCGACCAACTGATGGAGCGCAACCCCGACGTCGCCCCGGACTCCGTCGAGGAGGTCTTCTGTGGCTGTGGGATGCCCCAGGGCCTCCAGGCATTCAACATCGGGCGCATCATTGTGCTGCTCTCAGAGAAGCTTCCGGTGGAGGTAAACGGGGTCACGATCGCGCGCTACTGCGCCTCCAGCCTCGACGCGATCCGCCACGCCGCCAACGCGATCCGGGCCGGGGAGGGCGACACCTACATCGCCGCAGGCGTCGAGTGGGTGAGCCGCTACAACGAGCGCACCGAGCCGGCCGGGGTCGCGGACCAGAACGAGAAGCTTCAGGGCAAGGACGGGACGCCCAACGCCTACATAGAGATGGGTGTGACCGCCGTCAACGTCGCAAAGCGCTACGAGGTCAGCCGCGCCGACATGGACAAGTACGCCCAGCGCTCCCAGGAGCTCGCGGTGCGAAGCCAGGAGGACGGCTTCTTCGATCGCGAGATCGTGCCCGTGACCCTGCCCGACGGCACAGAGGTCGCCAAGGACGACGGGCCGCGGCCCAGCTCGATGCTCGAAAAGCTCGCTGCGCTCGACGAGGCATTCGAGGGCGGGGGAGGCGTCACGGCCGGCAACTCCTGCCCGCTCAACGACGGCGCCGCCGCTGTGCTGCTGATGTCCGAGGAGAAGGCCAAGCAGCTGGGACTGAAGCCACGGGCGAAGATCGTCACCGCCGCCACCCACGGCAACGAGCCCGAGTACATGGGTGTGGCGCCGATCGGCGCGATCAAGACGGTGCTCGACCGGGCTGGGATGACGATCGACGAGGTCGGCACCGTGGAGCTCAACGAGGCTTTCGCCGCCCAGGTGATCCCGATCATGGACGAGTGCGACATACCGCTCGAAAAGCTCAACACCCACGGCGGCGCGATCGCCCTCGGGCACCCGTTCGGCATGACCGGGGCGCGGATCATGGGCACGCTGCTGAATGCGATGGAGACCGACGATCACGCGGTCGGGCTTGAGACGATGTGCGTCGCCGGCGGTCAGGGCGAGGCGATGATCGTCGAGCGGCTCAACTGACGCCGGCTGTCTGGTGAAGCCTCCAGGCGCGGCCAAGCCCAACCGTCAGGCGGCGAAGCCGCCGCACTTAGTTCCGCCGTCTGATCCCCGCGTCTGCGCGGCGCTTGGCTGCGGCAGGGATCAGGCGGCCGAGACGGCCGCGGTTGGCCGCGACCGAGCCATAGGCGCCCTCAGTCGCTGACGGGAAGCGCTCGAGCAGCGCCGCCAGCGGCGCGCCGCCCGACAGCGTTCGCAGAAGCGGCGAAGCCGCGGCGCTTGCTGAGTGGCGCCGTCCGTCGGGGCCGATCAGGTGCCACGACGACAGTCGCTGCACCTCGCTGAGGTCGTCGAGTAGACGTTGTCCCTCGGCTGACTGGATCGCGACCGGTCGTACCCGTCGACGTCGATCCCAGGCCAGCAGCTTGGCCAACGACCAGCGGCAGAACCCGCAGTCGGCGTCATAGAGGATCGCCACACGATCCGGGTTGATCCCGCGACCACCGCTCACGAGCCGTTGTGCAGCCCTTCGAGCAGGGTGTCGACCGCGGCGCCGACCCGCTCCCTCTCTCGCGTTTGGTCGTCGGCGAAGACGATCATCGTCGCCGCCTCGATCAGTGCCGCGACGATCAGCTGGGTCATCGCCTCGGGGTCTTCGCCGCGCATCTCGCCGGCCTCGATCGCGGTGCGCACCGTTTCCACGGTCAATCCGAGTCCGTATCCCATTGCCATCTCGCGCCAGACGTCCCAGGGCAGGACCCTGCGGGCGTGCAGGAGGCCGATCCGCTGCAGCTCCTCCGAGGCAAGGCACTCGTCCAGATAGGCCTGGGCGCCGGCGCGCAGCGCCGCGAAAGCGGTCGGCTGCTCCACGGCCTGCTGCGCGAGCCGTTCCAGGAGGTCGCGCTCTACGGCCTCGAAGACCGCGAGCAGGACGTCGTCCTTGCCGGAGAAGTGGTGGTAGAGGCCGCCGCGGCTGACGCCGGCCGCCCGCAGGATGTTTGAGGTGCTGACCGCTTCGTAGCCGCGCTCGCGAAACAGCGTCCGGGTTGCCTCGACGATCCGCGCGCGCGTCGCTTCGGAGCGCTCGGCATGGGGGCGGGGTTGGGGCTCTTCTGTCACAGGCATTGGCGGCAGATCTTTGCTAGCTTACCGACCGACAGTCGGTTGGTTAATCGAATTGTGCCTGATGCCCCGGCCGGAAACTGATCCAGGGAAGGAGCAACACCCATGAACACCTACGTGATCCTGCGTCGTAGCGCCTGGGACTCACCCGCTGAGCTCGAGCAGGCAGCCGGACGCTCGAAGGAGGTCGGCGACGGCGAGATGTCCGACGACATCCGCTGGATCCGCAGCTACGTGCTCAAGGAGCCCGACGGCAAGGTCGGAACGGTCTGCATCTACCAGGCGACCAGCCCAGAGGCGATCCGTGAGCATGCATCCCGGGCCGACCTCGCCGCCGACGAGATCATCGAGGTCGCCGACACGGTGTTGGTGCGCCCCGACCCGACCCCGGCCGCCGCCGCTTAGAGCTCCTCGGCCTGGTCGGCGATCAGCCCTGCCAGGGCCAGCGAGGAAGTCGCGGCGGGGGAGGGGGCATTGCGGACATGGACCGCCCGCTCGGTGCGGTGGACGACGAAGTCGTCGACCAGGCGGCCGTCCCGTCCCAGCGCCTGGGCCCGAACGCCAGCCGGCCCTCGTTCGACGTCGGCGGCGCGAAGATCGGGCACCAACCGCGCGGCCTCGGCGGCGAAGGAGCGGCGGCTCGCGGCGCGGCGCAGCTCGCCGACCCCGACCCGCCAGTGGCGGGCGGCGAGCCGCCAGGTGCCCGGCCAGGCGACGGTAGCGGCGAGGTCGCGCGGCCGCACACGCAGCAGCCGGTAGGCGTCGCGAGCCGGCGCGATCAGGGCGCTTGGCCCGATCAGCACGTCGCCGTCGATCCCGCGCGTGAGATGGGCGCCGAGGAAGGGAAGCTCGGAGTCGGGCACCGGATAGATGCTGCCGCGCACCAATTCGCCGTGCTCGGGGCGCAGGCGGAGATAGGCACCCCGGAATGGGACGATGCGCGGGTCGCCGGGGGCCCCCGCCCCCACGGCCAGACGGTCCGACCAAAGCCCGGCGCAGAACAGCGCCAGGCTGGCATGTGTCACTCCTCGCGAGTGCCGGATTCTGACCCGGCCGCGATCGACCTTGCTTGCGAGCACTGTGCAGCCGGCGTGTACGGTCCCGCCGGACGCGGCGACGTCGGCGGCGAAGCTGCCGGCGACGGCCGCAAAGTCGACCACGGCGGTGGCCGGGGAGTGAAGCGCCGCGATGCCGCGTGCGTGAGGCTCGATCGCCGCGATCTCGTCGGCGCCGACGCGGCGCAGCCCCGGCACTTCGTTTTCGCGGCCGCGCCGCTCCAGCTCGTCGAGGCGCGGCAGCTCCGACTCGTCGACGGCGACGATCAGCTTGCCGTTGCGATCGAAGGGGATCCCGTTGCCTTCGCAGTAGGCGCGAAGCTTGGTCGCTCCCTCGACGCACAGGCGCGCCTTCAGCGAACCCGGTTGGTAGTAGATGCCGGCGTGCACGACGCCGCTCGTGTGCCCGGTCTGGTGCATCGCCAGCCTCGGCTCGCGCTCCAGCACCGCGAGTCGCGCTCCCGGACGCCGGGCGAGGAGCTCGCGCGCCGCCCCCAGACCGAGGATGCCGCCGCCGACGACGACGATGTCGCACTCCGCCGGCGGCCGCTCGGTCGTTAGCGTCACCGGCCCAATGTATGTGGGGCGGAGCCCGGCAGGGCGCCGCAGAGGATGTTGGGGCGGTGCCGACAGGCGCCGCCACTGGCTGGTCAGGCGCCGCAAATGATTCGTGTCAGGCGGCAAAGCCGCCGCAATGACAACTAGGAGAAGGCCGTGGAACAGCTCAACACCGTCACCTACGAAGCCGACGGGCGGATCGCCCGCATCACCCTGGACCGCCCGGAGAGCGGAAACGGGATCACCCTCGAGATGCCCCGCGAGCTCGCCGACTGCGTCGAGCGCGCCAACCTCGACCCGGCGGTGCACGCGATCGCGCTGGCCGGCAACGGCAGCGGGTTCTGCGGCGGCTACGACCTCAGCGGCTCGGCGGAGGCGTGGAGCGAAGAGGCGGCTGCCGGGGCCGAGGGCTCACCCCTCGATCCGGCGGTGGTGGCGCGAAACCACGTGCCGGACTCCAACTGGGATCCGGTGATCGACTTCCAGATGATGTCGCGAAACGTGCGCGGCTTCATGAGCCTCTTTCACTCCGAGAAGCCGGTGATCTGCAAGGTGCACGGGTACTGCGTCGCCGGCGGCACCGACATGGCGCTCTGCTCGGACCTGCTGGTAATTGCCGACGACGCCAAGATCGGCTACCCGCCGGCCCGCGTCTGGGGCTCGCCGACGACGGCGCTATGGGCGCACCGGATCGGCGTCATGCGCGCCAAGCGGCTTCTGCTTACCGGCGACTCGCTGACCGGCGCCGAGGCGGCCGAGTGGGGGTTGGCCACCGAGTCGGCGCCGGCGGAGCTGCTCGACCAGCGATTCGAATCGCTGCTGGAGCGGGTCGCCCGGCTACCAGTCAACCAGCTGGTGATGATGAAGCTGCTCACCAATCAGGTCGTCTACGCGCAGGGGCTCCACGCGACGCAGCTGCTGGGGACCTTCTTCGACGGGATTACCCGCCATACCGAGGAGGGGCACGGCTTCGTGCGGCGAGCCGCCGAGTCGGGCTTCAAGGAAGCGGTCCGCGAGCGCGACGAGCCGTTCGGCGACTTCGGGCTGCAGGGCTTCGGGGTGACCGCGGAGTGACCAACCGGTCCGACAATCCCGAGGTCACCGTCGAGGTCATCCGCGAACGCTTGCAGGGCAGCTTCCCCGGTGACCTCGGCATCGAGCCGCTCGAGCTCACAACGGAGCGGTCCCGCGGGCGCCTCCTAGTCGACGAGCGCCATCTGCATCCTGGAGGCTACGTCCATGGGGGCGTCTGGGCTGCCCTCGCAGATACGACAGCGGCATGGGGGACATGGCGCAACCTGCCGCCCGGCTACGACTTCACGACCCTGGAGCTGAAGCTGAACGTGTTCGCCGCCGGCCGCCTCGGCGACGAGCTTGTGGCAACAGCCGAGCCGCGCCACGTCGGGCGGCGCACCCACGTATGGGTGGTCGACATCCACCGGGACGATCGCCAGGTGGCGATGTTCACGCTGACCCAGTTCGTGATCGCGCCGGACGGCGCCGAGGGCTAGCGCCGGGTTGCTTCAGCGGCGGGATTCTGTGCGCCGCCGGAGGCGGGTCGGTGGGTTGGCGCCGGCTCGCCGGCGGGCTCGATGTCCGGGGCCTCCAGCCGCTGGATGTAGGGCAGACGCCAAATCACGCTGGCGATCACCAACCCAAGGGCCGCGGACAGCAGGGCCAGGAACCACTGACCGGCACTGAGCAGGGTGAGGTCGAAGAAGTCGCGCACCGGCCCTGCGGCCAGGAAGAGCGCGTAGAGCGCGCCGAGCCCGGCGACCAGCGCCAGCATGTAGCTCTGAATCGCGATGTGCTCGCGCCCCGGCCCGCGCTCCAGCAGCAGCACGAAACAGAGCCCGAGGACGATCAGCGTTGTGGTCGCCGCGGTGCGTCCGTCCTCGAGCGAGCCGCCGAACACGGTGTCGACCAGGAAGAAGGAGGCGATCGAGGCGATCGCGATCGCCAGGCCGGCCGGCACCGCGAAGGCGGCCAAGGCCCGTAACAGGCGGGCGCGGTACAGCGGCCCGTCGGAGGGCGCCAGGGCGAGCACGAAGGAGGGGATGCCGATCGTCAGCAGGGCGGCGAGGGTGAGGTGGCGGGGCAGGAAGGGAAAGGCGAAGCCGGGGATGGCGACAAGCAGGATCAGCGCCGCCGCATACACCGTCTTGGTCATGTAGAGGCGGCCGAGCCGATGGATGTTGCGGGCGATGCGGCGCCCCTCGGCGACCGCCCTCGGCAGGCGCGAGAACTGGTCCTTGAGCAGCACGATGTCGGCCACCCCCTTTGTGACCTGGGCCCCCGAGCCCATGGCGACCGCAAGCCGGGCCCGCTTCAGCGCCGGCACGTCGTTTACCCCGTCGCCGATCATCGCCGTGAACCGTCCCGCCGCCGAGAGCGCCCCCACCAGAGCGCTCTTCTGCTCCGGCCTGATGCGGCAGAAGATCGTGTTCTCCTCCGCGACATCGGCCAGCGCCAGCTCGCTGTCGGGCAGCTGGGAGCCATCGACCACGCCGGCGTCGGCCGGCACACCGACCGCGCGGGCCACCGCGATTACCGTCTCGCGAGCGTCGCCTGAGATCAGCTTCAGGTCGACCTCCTGCTCGCGCATGTGGGCGAGCGTCTCGGCCGCGTCGGCGCGCAGCGTCTCCTCCATTACGACGAGCGCCAATGCGGTCATCGGTGGCGGCGCATCGGCGGATGGGTCTCCTGGCAGTGGGCCGCTGGCCTCGCCGAAGGCGAGCACCCGCCTCCCGGCCTCGGCCTGATGGCGCAGGGTGCTGGCGAGCGTCGGAGACAGCGTCAGGGCGCCCGCCTGCTGGAGGACGTCGGGGGCGCCCAGCATGTAGACGCGGCCGTCCAGGGCCAGCCCGCTCCACTTCCACTGCGAGGAGAAGGGGACTTCGGCGCTCACATCTTGCGGTTGCGCCGGGTAGCGGTCCGCGATCGCCTGCAGGGTGCGGTTGCGGTCCGCGGCGCTTGACGCGAAACGGGCGAGCGCGTCGTGGGCGGCGGCGGGATTGGCCGGGTCGGCGACCTCGACCGAGGCCAGCTCCAGCTCGCCGTCGGTCAGCGTCCCGGTCTTGTCGATGCAGATCGTGTCGACGGCGGCCAGCGCCTCGGTGGCGCTCATCTGCTGGACCAAGGTGTCCAGCCTCGCGAGCCGCACCGCCGCCACCGCCAGCGTGACGCTCATCAGCAGCACCAGCCCCTCGGGGATCAGGGTGATGAGGCCCGCGGTGGCGGTCTGGGCCGCCTCGTGAAGGTCGGTGTGCCGGACGCTGAGAGCGAACAGCAGCAGCACCGCCAGCGGAATCATCAGCCAGGTCGCCGCGAGCAAGACCCGGTTGACCTCCTCCTGGAGCGGGGAGAGCGGGTGGCGGAAGGCGCGCGCCTCGCCGGCGAGCTTGCCCGCGTAGCTGCGCTCGCGGACCGCGTCCACCTCGTAGGTGCCCGAGCCGGCGATGCCGAAGGCGCCCGACAGGACCCGGTCGCCGCGCACCTTGCGGACGCCATCCGCCTCCCCTGTGAGCAACGACTCGTCGAGCGTCAAGCTGCGCGAGCGAATCACGTCGCCGTCGGCCACCAGCCGATCGCCGGGCTCGACCCGCACCACGTCACCGGGGACCACCTCCTCGGCGACCAGCTCCTGCACGCGCCCGTCGCGCACCACGCTTGCCTTCGGCGCCACCAGGACGGCAAGCTGGTCGAGCACCTCCTTCGCCCTCATCTCCTGGCGGATGCCGATGTAGCTGTTGACGATCGCGATCAGGCCGAAGAGCGCATCAGCGAACAGGCCCAGCGAGAGCACGACGACGAAGAAGACGCCGAGGATCAGGTTGAAGAGCGTGAAGACGTTGCCGGCGACGATGCTCGATGCCGAGCGGCTCGAGGTCTCGGGCGGCGGTCCAAGCCGCTCGAGGCGCCGCGCCGCCTCGGCGCTGCTCAGCCCTGCTTCTCCGGCGGCGTCGGCCATGGACCATCTATACCGGTCCGCCGCCCCCTGCCGCTACCATCGCCGCCCGTTTGGGTTGGGGGGAGTGGTCCGACGGGGGCCACAAGGCATATGCGATCCGTTGTCACAGCTATTGCGGCACTCCTGGCCGCGTTCATCCTCGCGCCCGCCGCGGCGGGCGCGCAGCTCAACGCTGGCGACATCGTGGTCGCCGACCCCAATGCGTTCGGCGGAAACGGTGGGCTGATCGACGTCAACCCCGACACCGGGGCGCAGACCGCGCTCTCCAACGACACGATCTCCACCCAGAACCTGTTCACGGATCCGACCGGGGTCGCCTTCGATCCGGACGGCTCGATCATCGTCGCCGACCCGAACGCGTTCGGCGGCACCGGTGGCCTGATCCGGGTCGATCCTGCGAGCGGCCAGCAGACGCCGCTGTCGAGCAACGCGATCTCGACCCACGGGCTGTTCGCCGACCCGGTGGGCATCGCCGTGGCCCACTCCGGATTGCTGCTCGTTGCAGACTCCAACGCCTACGGCAGTGGCGCGGTGATCGCCGTCGATCCAAGCACCGGCGAGCAGACGCTGGTCTCGAACAACACGCTGTCGCCCCCGGGGATGTTCGTCAACCCCTTCGGCATCACGGTCGAGGGCAGCGGCACGATCCTGATCGCCGACCCCGATTCCCCGGCGGCGGTCTCTGGCACGAAGGGGGCGATCATCGCGGTGGATCCGCTCACCGGGGCCCAGAAGCTGGTCACCAACAACGACAACTCCCAGGCCGATCTGTTCAGCAATCCGCTCGGGGTTGCGGTCGAGACGCCCGGCACGCTGCTGGTCGCCAACACGGCCGCCGACCCGAACGCGGACGGCGTCGTCCTCGTCAACCGCTCGAGCGGCCAGCAATACGCCCTTTCCGCCGAGGGAATCTTCGTCGCCCCCACCGGGATCGCCATGGACCTCGATGGCCGGGCGCTGGTCGCCGACAGCGCGGCGTTCGGTGGCGGTGGGGGCGTGATTCGGGTCGAGCCGACCACCGGGGTCAAGAGCACCGTCACCGGCAATCCCAGCTCGCCCGATGCGTCGCTCGTCGATCCGAGCGGGGTCATGGTCGTGCCGCCGACATGCCTGGGTCGCTACGCGACGATCGTCGGCACCCAGGCGGCCGACTCGCTCACCGGGACCCCGGGCCCGGATGTGGTCTCGGCCCGCAGCGGCGACGACATCGTCGACGGTAAGGGCGGCGCGGACCTGATCTGCGGCGACGACGGACGTGACCGCCTGATCGGCCACGACGGCAAGGACCGCTTCCTGGGCGGCGCCAGCGCCGACGTGATCCTGGGTGGAAACGGCGCCGACGCCGCCAAGGGCCAGGGGGGCAACGACAAGATCGACGGCGGCCGCGGTAACGACAGCCTCTACGGGCAGCAGCAGAGGGACAACCTGGTCGGCGGCAAGGGAAAGGACCTGCTCAAGGGCGGACCGGGCCGAGACAGGCTGACCGGCGGACCGGGCCACGACAGGCTGCGCGGCGGCCCCGGCAGGGACAAGCAAAAGCAATAGGGTTGGCGCCAGATGGCGCTGAAGCTGGGCCTCAACCTCGGCTACTGGGGGATGGGCCCCCAGGGGCAGGACGCGATCGAGATCGTCCGCCACGCCGAGCGTGCGGGCTACGAATCGGTGTGGGTGGCGGAGTCATACGGCTCCGACGTGGTCAGCGTCCTCGCCTGGATCGCGGCCCAGACCGAGACGATCAAGCTCGGGGCCGCGATCATGCAGGTACCCGCCCGCCCGCCCGCTGCGGCGGCGATGGCCGGCTGCACGATCGACGCTCTGTCTGGCGGCCGCTTCATGTTCGGCTTCGGGCCATCCGGCCCGCAGGTCTCCGAGGGCTGGTACGGGGTGCCCTACCGCAAGCCATGGGGCCGTACGCGCGAGTACGTCGAGATCGTGCGCGAGATCGTCGCCCGCGAGGGACCGCTGGACTACCAAGGTGAGCATTACCAGCTCCCACTGCCGGATGGCGAGGGGAAGGCGCTGAAGCTCAACATCCACCCGGTCCGGGACCAGATCCCGATCTTCCTCGGTGCGATCGGCCGCAAGTCGGTGGAGCTGGCGGCAGAGATCGCCGACGGCTGGATCCCGATCTTCTCCAGTGCCGAGGCCTTCGAGCAGGCCTGGGGCGAGCATGTCGACGCGGGGCTTGCGAAGGGCGGCCGTACCCGCGAGGACCTTGAGATCTCCCCGACGCTGCAGGTGGCGATCGACGGCGACCTCGATGGGGCGCGTGGTTTCGTCAAGGCTGGGCTGCTCCTCTACTTCGGCGGCATGGGAAGCCGCAAGACCAACTTCTACGTCGACCTCGCCCATCGCTTCGGGTTCGGCGAGGTCGCCGGCGAGGTACAGCGCCTCTATCTGGACGGCGACCGCGAGGCGGCCTATGAGGCGATTCCCGACGAGGTCGCCGACGCGACCTCGCTGGTCGGCACCGAACAGGAAGTGGCGGAGCGGATCGAGCGCTACCGCGACATCGGCGTGTCGCGGCTGATCGTCTCGCCGGTGCAGCTCGACGAGGGTGAGCGGCTGCACACCCTCGATCGACTCGCCGCCCTGGCTGGCGCCAAGGCGACTGCCTGAGCGGATTGCATAGGCTGCGCGCCTCTCCGCGATGAGGATCGGGGTCCCGAAAGAGACGGCCGAGGGGGAGCGCCGTGTGGCGTTGATCCCTGACGTGGTCAAGTCGCTGAAGGAATCCGGGCTCGATGTCGCGGTCGAGTCTGGTGCCGGCGCCGAGTCTGGGCACCCCGACCCCCAATACACGGAGGCCGGCGCGGAGGTCGGGGGCGCCGACGCCGCCTGGGAGGCCGACGTGGTGCTGCGCGTGGCGGTGCCCAGCAGCGAGGAGATCGGGCGGCTGCGCAGCGGCCAGGTCGTGATCGGCCACCTCGCCCCGCTGACCTCGGCGGAGACGACGAAGGCGCTGGTGGAAGCAGGAGTGACCAGCTTCGCGATGGAGGCGATCCCACGCATCACCCGGGCGCAGGCGATGGACGCGCTCAGCTCGCAGGCCAACGTCGCCGGCTACGCCGCCGCGCTGCTGGCGGCGCGCGAGGTGGGGCGCTTCTTCCCGATGATGACCACCGCAGCCGGGACGGTGGCCCCCGCGAAGGTCTTGGTGCTCGGCGCGGGTGTCGCCGGCCTACAGGCGATCGCGACTGCGAAGCGCCTCGGGGCGATCGTGACCGGATTCGACATCCGCCGCGCGGCCTGGGAGCAGATCGCGAGCCTCGGCGGCCGTCCCCTGGAGCTCGACTTCATCCCCGACGCCGAGGCCGAGGGCGGCTACGCCCGCCCGCTCACCGACGAGGAGAACGAGCAGGTGCGAGAGGCGCTGACCGAGAACGCCGCCAGGCAGGACGTGATCATCACCACCGCCCAGATTCCCGGGCGCCCGGCGCCGCTGCTGATCACCGCCGAGGCGGTGCGGGGCATGCAACCGGGCTCGGTGATCGTCGACCTCGCCGCCGACTCCGGCGGCAACTGCGAGCTGGCGCAGCCGGGAAAGACAGTGGTCGAGAACGGCGTCAAGGTGATCGGCCCCAGCAACCTGCCCAGCGAGATGGCCGTCCACGCCTCGCAGCTCTACGCAAAGAACGTCGAGAGCCTGCTCGGCCTGATGGTCGACGAGGAGGGCAACCTGAAGATCGACTTCGACGACGAGATCATCGCCGGCGCCTGCATCACCCACGAGGGCGAGATCCGCAATGAGCGCGCCAAGGAGCTGGCTGGAGCCAGCGACCGAGGAACGAGGAACGAGGAACGAGGAACGAGCCAATGACCCTAGCCACCGAATTCGTCATCTTCGTATTGGCGGCGTTCGCCGGCTTCGCGGTGATCTCGAAGGTGCCGACGACGCTGCACACGCCGCTGATGTCGCAGACCAACGCGATCCACGGCATCGTGCTGCTCGGGGGCCTGATCGTGATCGGCGCTTCCGACCGGACGCTGGATCACGTGATCGGGACGATCGCGATCGCCTTCGGGACGATCAACATCGTCGGCGGGTTCCTGGTCACCGACCGGATGCTGGGGATGTTCACCCGCAAGCCGAAACAAGAGCCGGCCGCCTCCTCGGCTGCGCGTCCGGGGGCGGCCGGGTCTGAGGAAGGCCCCGAGGAGAGCTGATGCCCGCAGTGCCCCTCGCCCTGGCGCCCAACTCGGACGCGATCACGGCGATGTACATCGTCGCCTTCTCGCTGTTCATCTACGGCCTCATGCAGGGCACCCACCCGACCACCGCGAAGCGCGGCAACATGATCGCCGCGGTCGGGATGGGGATCGCGATCGTCGCCACCCTCCTGCAATCGGTAATCGGGAACTGGGGCCTGATCGTCCTCGGGATCGCGGTCGGAACCGCCGTCGGCGTGCCGGCGGCGCGCAACGTGAAGATGACCGCGGTGCCGCAGATGGTGGCGCTGTTCAACGGCGTCGGCGGCGGCGCGGCGGCGCTGATCTCCTGGGCCGAGTTCCGCCACCAGCTCCACCTCGGCGGGGACATCCCGCTCGACGTCATGATCCCGCTCCTGTTCTCGGCCGTGATCGGCTCGATCTCCTTCTGGGGATCGAACATCGCCTTCGCCAAGCTTCAGGAGCTTCTTCCCGGGCGGCCGATCCTGCTGCCCGGCCAGCACATCTTCAACGGCGCGTTGCTGGCCGCGATCCTGACCGGCTGCGTGGTGCTTGCGGCAAACCACGGCTCCGACCCCTCCCAGGCGCTGTTCATCGGCGTGCTGGTCGGCACTGCGGTGCTCGGCAACCTCTTCGTCTTACCGATCGGCGGCGCCGACATGCCGGTGGTGATCTCGCTGCTGAACGCGTTCACCGGCCTGGCGGCGGCGGCGGCCGGGTTCGCGCTCGACAACGTGGTGCTGATCGTCGCCGGCACCCTGGTCGGCTCCTCGGGAACGATCCTCACCCTGGAGATGAGCGAGGCGATGAATCGCTCGGTCGGCAACCTCCTGTTCTCAGGCTTCGGCGCCCCGTCCGCTGCCGGACCGGGGACGGCCGAGGAGCGGCCGTACAAGTCGATGGGGCCGCAGGACGCTGCGATCGCGCTCGCTTACGCCGATCAGGTCGTCGTCGTCCCCGGTTACGGGATGGCGGTCGCGCAGGCCCAGCACGCGGTCAAGGAGATGGCGACTGAGTTGGAGAAGAAGGGCGTCAAGGTCCAATACGCGATCCATCCGGTCGCCGGGCGGATGCCGGGCCACATGAATGTCCTGCTCGCCGAGGCCGACGTTCCCTACGAGCAGCTACGGGAGATGGACGAGATAAATCCCGAGATGCCGCAGACCGACGTCGCGCTGGTGATCGGCGCCAACGACGTCACCAATCCGGCGGCGAAGGACAACGCCGACAGCCCGATCTACGGGATGCCGATCATTGAGGTCGATCAGGCCCAGCAGGTGATCGTGCTGAAGCGCTCGATGAACCCCGGCTTCGCCGGCATCGACAACGACCTCTTCTACCACGAGAAGACCTCGATGCTGTTCGGCGACGCGAAGTCGTCGGTGGGCGAGATCACGGGCGAGCTGGGCGAGTTGTAGCTACCTGCCGCTGAGCAGGAAGCCGTGCAAAAAGCAGTCGTCGGCGGTGCCGAAGCCGTTGTCGTCCCTGTCCAACTCGTACTCGAAGCGCGTGATGGTGCCGTCGAGGCGCCGAACGGTGGCGAAGCCCGTCGCGGCGCTGTTCGTGGTCACGGATTGCGTCGTCGCTGAGTCGAATTGCTGGGTTCCCGAGTTCGGCTCGAAAACCGTCCCGGCGTCGCCCGGCGCGCTGCCGTGGACCTGCATCACAGCGTTGCCCCCGGTGCAGACGAAGAGCACCGCCAACCCGCCCTGGGCGACGACCTGGTTCGCGGCCGAGGGGTCGGGCTGCGATGCGCGCACCACCCGCTCGGTGATTCCGTTCACAGTGCGGGCGTCCTCGGCGGACGGGACCAGTCCCAGCGTCGCCTCCCGAATGTCCTTGCCGGTCAGCGACTCATTGGAGACCTTGCGGCTGTTGATCGAGCCCCCCGCGATGTCCTGCCGCTTGACCTGCTTGTTCTTGATGTGGAAAGAGTGGATCGCGTTCTTGCGGATGCCCTGGGCGCCGATCTTGCTCGCCGCGTAGACGGCGCCGCCGCCCACCGCGACCACCAGGGCGATCGTGGAGACGACGTTGGCGTAGGTGAGTCTGCGTCGAAGGCGCCCCATCAGCCCTCGTGGGCGCGGCGTTCCTCACGGCGGTGGCGGTGGATCAGCGGTCCCACGTAGCCGATCACCGCTCCGATGCCGACCGCCACCAGAAGGGTCACGATCAGCGGCGCGGTCGTAGTGATGAACAGAACGTCGACCTTGACGTCCTGCGAGTTCTGAAGCGCCACGATCACCACCACGGCGATCAGCACCCCGACGATCCATGCGCGCCAGTTGACGCCCTTCTTTTCTTGCGTCAAGACCGCATCACCTCTCCGGCGCCACCATACCGGCACCCCCTGCGTGCAACTGGTGAGCTCGGCCCTCCTAGCGTCGAGCCGTGTCCGAGCACTCGAGGTTTCGCAGCGAGCGCGGCCAGGCAAGCCCCGAATGGGTGGGACTCATCCTGCTGGTGGCGCTGCTGCTGGCCGGGGCGCTGGCCGGCCTCGGCCCGCTGCCACTCGGCGTCTCGCTGGCGCGCACCGTCGCCGCCAAGCTGATCTGCGCGGTCGAGCTCTCCGACTCCTGCCAACGCGATCCGGAGCTGACTGCCGCCTACGGCGCCGACCTGGCGTGGGCTGTGCGCGAACACGCGCCGATGACCTTCTACGAACACGGCATGCGGGCGCTGCCGGTGGACTTCCGCTCATGCCGCTCTTCCTCCTGCGGGGACGCCGCCGGCGAGGGAAGGGTTTGGCGCACGGACCGCGGCGGGCCGGCGACTGCCTTCGTGCACGTGATCGATTGTCGAGCGGGTGAGCCGGCGGCATTTGCGGGCGCGAATCGGCCCGCGGATTGCTCCGGCTCGCGGGCGGGCAACCTCTACATCCAGTACTGGCTCTACTACGCGGAGAGCGCCACCCTGCGGGGAGTCCCGGTGGTGGGCGCGAAGGGCTACCACCTCGACGACTGGGAGAGCTACCAGGTGCGGGTCGGCCCGGACGGCGATAGCGACGCGCGCGCCTCCTCGCACAACGGCTACAACTACCGGCAGGGCGCCCAGGACTGGGGCTCGGACGCCGGCATCGGGATCGTGCGCGGCGCCAGCGAGCTGGTCGGCTTGCGCAATCACAACGGCTGGGGCCCGGACATCGGTTTTCTGTTCGTATCGGGTGGAAGCCACGCGGGAAGCGTGGCGGCCTTCCTCCCGAACTACTCGCGGCTCACGCCGCCCCGCCACCTCGCCCTGGTCCCGCTGGAACCGGTCGCGGCGGCCGAGCAACGCGCCCCGCATTTCGCGATTTCACCGCCCTGGTTGAAGGAGGTCTGGCGCGACCCGGAGGCGGAGGGGACGGGGTGATCGTTCGCGGCGGCGGAACAAATTGCGGCGGCTTCGCCGCCTGACATGCCAGTGCCGCGGCGCAACGCCGCGGCCCCCACCTACTTTGGCGGCATCCGCAGGGCGCCGTCGAGGCGGATCGTCTCCCCGTTGATCATCGGGTTGCGGACGATCTCGAGTGCCAACGAGGCGTATTCGTCCGGCTGCCCGAGCCGGCTCGGAAATGGGATCGCCGCTCCCAGGTCGTCGCGGCGATCCTGCGGCAGCGCCGCCAGCATCGGCGTGTCGAAGGTACCCGGGGCGATCGTCGCCACCCGTACCCCGCGCGAGGCCATGTCGCGGGCGGCGGGGAGCGTCAGCCCGACGACCCCGGCTTTGGAGGACGCGTAGGCGGCCTGGCCGATCTGGCCGTCGAAGGCGGCGATCGAGGCGGTGTTGACGCATACGCCGCGCTCTTCGCCAACGTCGGGTTCGTTGGCGTTCATCGCGTCGCAGGCGAGCCGCAGCACGTTAAAGGTGCCGATCAGGTTCACCCCGATCACCTTCGAATAGATGTCGAGGTCGTGGGGCCCCTGCTTGCCGGAGACCCGTCCCGCCCAGCCGACCCCGGCGCAGCAGACTGAGATCCGCAGTCCGCCGTCGGCACCGGCGGCGGACTCGACCGCCGCCCCCACGGCCTCGGCGTCGGTGACGTCGGTCTCGGCGAAGCTAGCCGTGTCGCCAAGCTCGGAGGCCAGCGCCTCGCCCAGCTCGGCGTTGAGGTCGGCGATCACGATGCGGGCCCCGGCCTCGTTCAGGGCGCGCGCGGTCGCCGCCCCCAGCCCGGAGGCGCCGCCCGCCACCAATGCCCCTGCGCCCTCGATCTTCATCGTCGATGGACCCTATTGAACGATCGCCCGATGCCCCAGAGGCGTTGATCCCCTTTTCACAAACCGGCTGATCCGGGTCTATAGAGTCTTCGCATCGCTCCCGAGGTGATCGCAAGCACCAAGGAAGGGATCAGTACCCGGCTGTCAGAGGCGCGTGAGCGCTCTCTCTTGCTGCTCGAGCCCCTCGACGACGAGCAGCTCAACCGGGTCTACTCCCCAATCCTCAGCCCACTGGCCTGGGACCTTGGGCACATCGCCAACTTCGAAGAGCTGTGGCTGGCGCAGACGATCGGCGGCCGCGAGTCGCTGCACGGCGACTTGGGCCGCTTCTACGACGCGATCGAGAACCCCCGCAAGACGCGCGGCGAGCTGCCGATCCTGCGCGACGCGGATCTGCGCTCCTATCTGGAGGAGGTGCGTGAGCGCACGCTGGAGGTCCTCGACGAGGTCGATCTCGACGGCGCCGACGACCCGCTGCTGCGCGACGGCTTCGCCTACGAGATGCTGATCGCGCACGAGCATCAGCACAACGAAACGATGCTGCAGCTCATTCAGATGGTCGAGCGCTACGAGCCGGTTCGCACCGACCCCGACCCGGCCACCGAGCCGGTTGACGAAGGCCCGGAGATGGTCTTGGTCGAGGGAGGCGAGTACGAGATCGGGGCTGGGGAGGCGGGATTCGCCTACGACAACGAACGGCCCCGCCACCCGGTCGAGCTGCAGCCCTTCTGGATCGACCGCACCCCGGTCACCGATGGCCAGTACGCCGAGTTCGTGGACGAGACTGGGGCGGAGCCGCCGATGCACTGGGAGCGCGACGGGGAGGGCGGCTGGGTTCGCTCGGCGATGGGCAGGTCGGAGCCGCTGGCGCCCGAGCAGCCGGTGGTCCACGTCTCCTGGCACGACGCCGACGCGTTCGCTCGCTGGTCCGGCAAGCGGCTGCCGACCGAGGAGGAGTGGGAGGCGGCCTGCGCGGGAGCCGACCGCGAGCGGGCGAATCTCGACCACCTTGCCTTCGGCACCGCTGCAGCGGGCGCCTATGCCGATGCGGCCAGCGACTGTGGGGCCGTGCAGATGCTCGGCGACGTCTGGGAGTGGACCGCGTCGGAGTTCCGCGCCTACCCCGGCTTCGAGGCCTTCCCGTACCCCGAGTACTCACAGGTCTTCTTCGGTGAGCAGTACAAGGTCCTGCGCGGCGGGGCATGGGCAACCCGCACCAACGTTATTCGCCCCAGCTTCCGTAACTGGGACCTGCCCGAGCGACGGCAGATCTTCGCCGGCATGCGCTGTGCGAAAGACGCCTCAAGACGGACCTGATCCGTAACGAACGCCGGCGCGCAGGGACTCGTAACCACCAGCATGGAATCCCCGGCAACAACCGACCGCATCAGCGTCGAAGTCCACCTGTCGCCAGGAGGTCCGCTTTCGGGAATGGCCGCCGACGTACGCGCCGGGCTGACCAGGCCGTTCAAGGAGCTCTCGCCACGCTACTTCTATGACGAGCGCGGCTCGCAGCTGTTCGAGGACATAACTGAGCTGCCCGAGTATTACCCGACCCGCTGCGAGCGGGAGATCCTCGAGACCAGATCGGCGGAGATCTGCGAGGCGGCCAACTCCCCCGCGACGCTGATCGAGCTCGGCTCTGGCTCCGCCGAGAAGACCCGGGTGCTGCTGGATGCGATGCTCGACGCCTGTTGCCTGGAGACCTATTGCCCGGTCGACATCTCCGAGGAGATCACGAGGGACACGGCCGAGCGGATCGCCGCCGAGTACGACGGCATCGCGGTTCGGGGGCTGGTTTGCGACTTCGAGCTCGACCTGGAGCGGATCCCGGTCGCGGCGCCCAGGGTGATCGCCCTGCTGGGCGGGACGATCGGCAACTTCGAGCCCCAGCAGAGGGCGGGCTTCCTGCGCCGGATCTCAAACCTGCTCGGACCCGAGGACCGCTTCCTGCTCGGGACCGACCTGGTCAAGGATCCCGCCACCCTCGAGGCCGCCTACAACGATTCGCAGGGCATTACCGCCGACTTCAATAAGAACGTGCTCTCGGTCCTGAACCGCGAGCTCGACGCCGACTTCGACCCCGACGCGTTCGAGCACGTCGCCCGCTGGGACCCGGAGAACCTCTGGATCGACATCAGGCTGCGCTCGCTCACCAACCAGGTGGTCAACGTCCCGGCGCTCGACATGCTCGTCGCGTTCAGCGCCGGCGAGGAGATGCGGACCGAGATCTCGACCAAGTTCGCGCGCCCCGGTCTGGAGGGAATCTACGCGGAAGCCGGCCTCGAGCTGACCGACTGGTGGACCGACGCCGACGGCCTCTACGCGCTCAGCCTCGCCCGCGTGGCGGACTAGCCGCCTAGTTGATGCTGGCCGGCGCGTTGCGCGCCGGGCGTACTGGGCGGTGCCGCCAGGCGCCGCCACCGACATGTCAGGCGGCGAAGCCGCCGCAATTAATGCGGCGCCAGCGCCTCGATCGTTTCGCCGAACTTGTCCGGCGTTGTGATCGGCAGCAGCACCGGCAGCGTCACTCCGCCTTCGACGTAGGCGGCGAGCCGCTCGTGAATCTGCTCCGGAGTCCCGAAGATGAACGTGTCGGCGATCAGGTCCCAGGGCGCGGCGGCCATGGCGCGCTCGCGGTCGCGGGCATCCCAGGCCTCGCACATTTCCGCGATCTGATCGCCGTAACCGAGCCAGCGGAAGAAATTGGCGTAGACGGGGACGGTCACGTAGGAGGCGAACATGAAGCGGGCCAGCGGCTCGACCTGCTCGCGCTCTCCCGGAAGGCAGAAGAAGCGGCACAGCAGCTCGAAGCCCTCGGGTGAACCGTCGAGCTGCTCGACCACCTGCGGCAGCCCAGCCAGCGGCAGGTAGTTGGTGAAGGCGCCGTCGCCCTTCTCGACCGCCAGCTTCAGCATCTTGCCGCGCAGCGCCGCGAGCACGATCGGCACTCGCTCGGCCGGGGCCTTCTCGAGCTTGAAGCCGGTCTCGGTGCGGTCGCCGTCCAGCGCCGTGCGCAGGAAGTCGATCGACTCAGAGACCCGGGTCAGCGGTTGCGAGAAGTCCATCGCGTTCCAGCCCGAGACGATGCGGTCCGATGAGGCGCCGATGCCGAGCACGAAGCGTCCCCCCGATGCGTCCGCCAGCGCCGCCGTCTGCTGGGCGAGCAGCGCCGGCCCCCGGGTCATCACCCCGACGATCCCGGTGCCAAGCCGGGCGCGGTCGGTCCAGGCGGCGGCGAGGGCGAGCGGGGTGAAGCCGTCCGGCCCGTTGGTCTCGCCCGACCAGAGGTCGGTGTAGCCGGCCGCCTCGGCGCGGCGCACGTGCTCCTCGTGGTCGGCCAGCGGAAGCTGCGGAAGCGGCAGCGTCAATCCCCAGCGGCTGGCCATGGCGCCGCACCCTATAACGGAGCTGCGGACCGCCCCGGAGAGGTCCACGCATCGGATAGGCTCGCCCACGTGGGGAAACAGGAGGAGACCCGCCTGCAGCGGTCCGAGCTGGTCGGCCTCGCGTCAGCGGCCCTGCTCATAGTTGCCCTGTTCTTGCCCTGGTTCTCGCTCAGCCACACGCCCGAGCGGATCAAGCAGGGCGCCTGGATCTGCGGGGTCGGCCACTACGACTGCAGCGGCTGGGCGACGTTCCCGATCGCCCGCTGGCTGTTCCTCCTGGCGGCGGCGGCGCCGGTGATCCTCACCTACTTCATCTTCACCAGCCAGAAGGGCAAGTACCCGACCGGGGAGGCCACGATGACCACCGGCCTCGCGGTGGTCGTGCTGGTCGGTTTCAACGGCATCGTCTCCAAGCCCGGCAGCGGGATTCAGTTCGGGATCGGCCTCGAGCCCGCGTACTTCCTGGCGATCCTTGCGGGCCTGGTGATGGCGGGGGCAGGCGCAGCTCGTTCGCTGGAGTCCGGCGGCGGCGCGGAGCGAAAACCGCCAGCCACCTTCTAGCCTCTCCGCCATGGGCGTTATCTCCCACGATGTCCGCTCCGGCGCCAAGCCGGACCGCAACCTCGCGCTCGAGCTGGTGCGCGTCACCGAGGCGGCCGCGCTGGCCGCCGCGCGCTGGGTCGGCCGCGGCGACAAGGAAGCCGCTGACCAGGCGGCGGTGGACGCGATGCGACTGATGATGCACACGGTCCCGATGGACGGGATCGTGGTGATCGGCGAAGGGGAGAAAGACGAGGCGCCGATGCTCTACAACGGCGAGAGCATCGGCGACGGAAGCCCGCCGGTGGTCGACATCGCCGTCGACCCGCTGGAGGGCACGACGCTGACGGCCCAGGGGCAGCCCGCGGCTCTAGCGGTGGTTGCGCTGGCGGAGCGGGGCACGATGTTCGACCCCGGGCCCTGCGTCTACATGGAGAAGTTGGCCGGGGGCCCACAGATCGCCGATTGCCTCAGCCTCGATGACAGCCTCACCGAAGTGATCGAGCGGGTCGCCGAACGCAAGGGTGTCGGGGTCGGCGACATCACGGTGATCATGCTCGACCGCGAGCGCCACAAGGACGGCGTCGCGGAGGTCCGCGATGTCGGTGCTCGCATCCGTTTCATCAGCGACGGCGACGTCTCGGCGGCGCTTCAGGCGGTCTCCGAGGCCAGGGGCGTCGACCTCTTGTGGGGGATCGGCGGCACGCCGGAGGGGGTTCTCTCAGCCGCCGCGATCAAGTGCCTCGGGGGCCAGCTGTTGGGGCGGCTGTGGCCGCGCAACGACGAGGAGCGCAAGGCCGCGGAGGCGGGGTACGACCTCGGCGAAGTGCTCGACGTCGATCGCCTGGTGGGCGGCGGCGACGTGTTCTTCGCCGCAACCGGGGTCACCGACGGCGATCTGCTCGACGGCGTTCGCTATCTCGGCGACGGCCACGCGACTACCGAGTCGCTGGTGATGCGCTCGCGGTCCGGCACGGTGCGGACTGTGCAGGCGCGCCACGATCGGGCGAAGCTGCGCGAGATCACCGGCAGCCAAATCTACGGCTAAGCCGAACCGCGGCTACCCGGGCATCCGCCCGACTTCGGGCAGCGAGCCGGTGTCGTGCACCTCGTGGCGCACTGCGTTGATCACCGCGCCCGCCAGGATGGAGAGGCTGAGCGCGTAGAACCAGAGCAGCGCGATGAGGACGAAGCCCACGGTGGAGCCGAAGCGGCTGAGGCTGGAGACGTTTGCGAGGTAGAACGGGAAGGCCCAATTGGCGAGGCTGGTGGTGGCGGTCACGAACAGCGCCCCTGGCCACACCGCTCGCCACGGCATGTGTCCCTTGGGAACGGCCCAGAAGATCACGCAGCAGACGAGGAAGGTCAGCGACAGGGCAGCGATGATCAGCAGGATGTTGTCGACGGCGCGAATGTGGGAGAGCCCGAACGGAAGGTCGTTGGTGCTCGCCACCAGCGATCCCTCGACGGCCGGCAGGACCACGCTGGCGCCGAGGAACAGGAAGACGACGATCAGCATCACGAAGGCGAAGCGCTTCTGCTCGACCCAGCCACGGCATTCGACGTGGTAGATGCGGCAGAAGGCGGTGTCCATGGCCCCCCAGAACGAGGCGCCAATCCACAGCGAGCCGACCGCGGCGACGACGCCAAATGTCGTCGAGTTGTCACGGATGCGGTTCAACACGTCGGTGAGCGTGTGCTGCTCGACGTTCGGGAACAGGCGCTGCAGATCGAGCAGGATGCTGGTCTCGACGTCCGTGCTGCGCAGCACCTGGCCGAAGACGAAGAGGACCAGGAGCACGAACGGGAAGACCGCGAGCAGCAGGTTGTAGGCGACCATCGCCGACAGACCGGTGATGTTCTCGCGGTAGGCCCGGTGCCAGAAGGCGACCAGGTAGGCCCGTAGCCGATGCTCTCTCGGCGACCGCGTCGGCGTCGTAGCCGAGGGTCGATCCGCGGCCGAGCCCTGGCACGGCCGCGTGGCCGCCATCAGCGCCCCACAACCCTCCCGAGGCCGCCGACGGCGCGGCCGGCGAGCTTCAATCCCGCCGCTGCGGCACCCGCCGCAAGCTTGGCACCGGCTTGTGCCAGCTGCTCGAGCTCGGCGAGCTCGGAGCGCGAATCCTCGCTCGGCGATTCGGCGGCCGGTTCGGTGCGGGCTTTCTGGGCAGCCGCGCGGGCGCCAGCGCGCCGCGGGCTCTCGATGTTCGGACGGCGCCTGGGCAGGCTCCCGAGGACCTCCTTACCGTCTTCAGCATCGGGCGTCACAAGAGGAGCGAGCGTAACAATCTGCTCCGCTGGTGTTCGATCTTTTCCCCACGGACTTGGGTTTCGGGGGCCGGCACCGATACTTCCGCGCAAAACGCCGATTTTGGCTTGAAATCAGGGTGTCAGGCATTGACTTCAGAAACTGAAGCGGTTAACATACGAACATACGTTTGAGCGCAGCGCCAGCCGGCCGACCCGGCAGTAGCACCAAGTCGCGGATCCGTTTCCCGGTCCGCGTTTTTGTGACTCTGGGGGCGGTTGGAAGACGAGGCGTGTGGGAACCAAAGGCGAATAAGGGAAAAGGATGCTGGTAGCAGAACTTCAGGAACTTGAAGAGGTAAAGGGCCTCGTCACCAAGGGGCAGCAGTTTGGCGTGCTGACCTTTGGCGATGTCGCCTCCGCGGTCTCGGAGGTCGATCTCGACGAGTCAGACGTCGAGGATCTCTACGGGCACATCGAGCGACAGGGAATCGAGCTGGTCGAGGACGTCGACCCGGCTCAGAAGACCTCGCCCGATGCGGAGCCCAGCGACGGCAAGCGGGGCCGGCGCCGCCAGAAGCAGGCGCTGGACCTGAAGCCGGACATGACCACCGACTCGCTGCAGCTGTTCCTCAAGGACATCGGCAAGGTGCGCCTGCTCACCGCCCAGGAAGAGGTCGATCTTGCGAAGCGGATCGAGCGCGGCGATCTAGACGCGAAGCAGAAGATGGTCGAGTCGAACCTCCGCCTCGTCGTTTCGATCGCCAAGAACTACCGCAACCAGGGCCTGCCCTTCCTCGACCTGATCCAGGAGGGAACGCTGGGCCTGGTCCGCGCGGCGGAGAAGTTCGACTACCGCAAGGGCTTCAAGTTCTCCACTTACGCGACCTGGTGGATCCGGCAGGCGATCGCTCGTGCGCTCGCCGACAAGGCGCGCACGATCCGCATCCCCGTCCACGTGGTCGAGAAGCTGAACAAGATCGGCCGCGCGGAGCGCAAGCTGGTCACAGAGCTTGGACGCGAGCCGACCCCGGAGGAGATCGCGGAGGTAACCGGGATCGACCCCGAGGAGGTCGACTCGATCAAGCGTTCCGCCCAGGCGCCGGTCTCGCTGGAGAAGCCGGTCGGAGATGAGGAGGAGTCGGAGTTCGGGCAGTTCATCGCCGACGAGAAGGCCGAGTCTCCGTTCGAGCGGGCCGCCGATCTGCTGACGAAGGAGGCGCTGAAGGAGGCGCTGGAGAACCTCTCCTACCGCGAGCGTCGTGTGCTCGAGCTGCGCTACGGGCTCGGCGGCGAGCATCCGCGCACGCTCGACGAAGTGGGGCGGACCTTCAACGTCACCCGCGAGCGCATTCGGCAGATCGAGAATCAGTCACTGAAGAAGCTGCAGTCTCTCGCGGAGGCTCAAAAGCTCCGCGAAGTCGCCTAAGGCGATACGCGGTTAGGCTCGGCCGGTGCAGCAGCCGGCGGGCCAGATCTCAGTGCGCAGGGCAGAGCCCGGCGATCATCCGCGGGTGGCGGAGGCGTTGGCGGCTGCATTTGCCGACGATCCCGCCTGGTCCTGGCTGATGCCCTTCGCCGATCGCCAGCAGCGCCAACGTCTTTTCTTCGAGACCGAGCTGCGACTCCTGATACCGGATCGGCGCGAGGTTTGGACGACCGAGGACGACAGCGCCGCCGCACTCTGGGCCCCGCCCGGTCGCTGGTCGGTTCCAATGGGAACGGTGCTGCGAGAAGCGGCGCCGATGCTGCGCGTGTTCGGTCGCCGCCTACCGGTCGCGCTTCGGTATCTGCTGCGGGTTGAGCATCTGCACCCGCGCCGGCCCCCCCATTGGTACCTGGAGGTGTTGGGAACCGAACCTGCACGCCAGGGCCGCGGCCTGGGGTCGTCGCTGCTGCGTCCGATCCTCACGCTCTGCGATCGCGATGGGATAGGCGCGTATCTGGAGTCCAGCAGCGAACGAAATCGCGTTCTCTACGAGCGCCATGGGTTCCGTGTCGTCGAGAGGTTCAACATGCCCGGCGGCGGCCCGGAGATTCGCCGCATGTGGCGCGATCCCCAGCGCTAAGCCACCGCCAGGCCGGGGGCGGTCCCGCTCGGCAGCCAACCACCCCATAGCCCTGCCTCGCGGGACCGTCCCCGGCTCAACTCAGCGAGGGTTACTGGCAGATCACGATCAGGTGAAAGTCGCCGTCGACGTCGGCGCCGGTGTTGTCACGCGTCCGGACCTGCAACGCGTTCGGTGAACCGGATACGCCGTTGGTCTGCGCGTACCCAGGCCCCGGGGTGCCCGTGGCCGCGTTGTTGCGGGCCGCGACGTTCGCGCAACCCGAGACGTCGAACGGGAAATTCACCGTCACCGCTCCGCCGCTCTCCTGCAGGGTGACGCCGGAGGTGTTGGTCCGCGCCAGAGTGACGTTGTTGGCGCCTGCCGGGTTGTTGGCCACCACCCAGAACACGTTGGTCGCCCGCTTGGCGCTGGGGACCGTCCCGATCTTCGAGGTGTTGATCTGGAAGCCGGTCAGCGTGTTCTTCTTCAGCTTGCCGCCGCCGATTGACTGCTTGACGATCGACCCGCCGTTGATCCTGTGCGCCGCGTAGGCGGTGCCCGCCAGCGCGACGATCAGCGCGATCACGGAGACGACCAGCGCAGGCGAGGGCCTCGTCCACTTGAGCTTGCTCATGGGACTCCTTTCTTGCTTGGCTCGAGCCGCGCTGCGTCCTCCTACCAGCGGCTCGCTCTCAGCGCTACCAACAATTCAGGGTGACCGGAGATGCGGTAGGCGAGCGCAAGATCTCATTCCCTATTTTTCCCAAGCACAGGCGTCGAGCCTCGGCGCCGCGCCTCAGCCGCGCCTGTCCTCATGCCGATTTCAGCGACGTGGAATTGGGAAGCCTCAACTTCGCTGTCTGGTGGTACGCGACCCTTGTCGTGCTCGGGATCGCGACCTGGGTCGCTGCCCGCTCGCGAGTGAGGGTCACCGTCGAGCAGGTGGGGATGGTGTTCCTTGCCGGCATCGCCGCGGGTCTGGTCATGTACCTCGCTCCGAGCGGGATCACCAGCATGCATTCACCACACGACCTCCAGCTGCGCTTCTTCGGCGCGCTGGGAATCTCCTGGCTGGTTGCGATGCGCGCCATGCCGACAGGCGGCGGGCCGGCCGGTTATTCGAGCCTGGCGTTGGCCGGCTTCGCCGGCGTCAACGCCCCTCTGCTGGCCTTCGTCGCCTCCTCGTTCATGGTCTGCGGCGGCCAAGCTGGCTGCGCCCTCTAAAGCCTTCGCCCAGGCTTCCGATAAGCGTCAGGTGTTCGATATCGATGCCGCGATGCGCGCAACCGTCGAATTGGGGGGATCAGACCTTCACGCCAAGGTTGGCTCGCCGCCGATGGCGCGCGTCCACGGCGAGTTGGGCCCGCTCGAGGGGTACGAGGTACTGACCTCGGAGGACACCGACGCGGCGCTGGAGCAGATCCTCACCGACACCCGCGCGCACAGCGAGTTCAATGAGGTCGGCGAGGCCGACTTCGCCCACGCGATCCGGGGTCTATCGCGCTTCCGCGTCAACGCCTTCCGCCAGCGAGGCTCGGTCTCGATCGCCTGCCGCGCGATCCCGTTCCAGGTGAAGACGATCGAGGAGCTGGAGCTTCCGGACGTCATTCGCACCCTCGCCGAAGAGCCGCGAGGGATCATCCTGCTCACCGGGACGACCGGCTCGGGCAAGTCGACGACCCTGGCGGCGATGATCGACCACATCAACTCGACGCGAGCCCGTCACGTCGTCACCCTCGAGGACCCGATCGAGTACCTGCATCGCGACAAGCAGTCGATCATCAACCAGCGCGAGGTGGGGGTTGACACGGTGAGCTTCGGTCGTGCCCTGCGACGGGTGATGCGCCAGGACCCCGACGTGATCCTGATCGGGGAGATGCGCGACGAGGAGACTGTCCGCACGGCGCTGTCGGCGGCCGAGACGGGCCACCTGGTCCTCTCCACGCTTCACACCCTCGACGCGACCGAGACGATCAACCGGATCATCGACTTCTTCCCGCCCCACCACCAGCAACAGGCCCGCGTGATGCTCGCCTCGACCATGCGGGCGGCGATCTCACAGCGACTCGTGCCCCGCGCCGATGGCCAGGGCCGCCTCGCCGCCGCGGAGATCATGGTTTCAACGGGCCGCATCCAGGACCTGATCCTCAGCCCCGAGGACACCGGCAAGATCAGCGACGTGATCGCCGAGGGCGCGTTCTACGGCATGCAGACCTTCGACCAGGCACTGCTCGGCTACGTGATGGATGGGGTGTTGAGTGAGGAGGTGGCGCGCGATTTCACCACCAGCCCGCACGACTTCAAGCTGATGCTCGACGCGAAGGGCGAGCGGGCCAGCGGCATCGAGCAGGTGATGGGCAACGGGGACGGCACTTCGGTGCCCGGCATCACCTCGTAGACGTCACAGGCGTCGCGCGTGGACGAAGGTTCGGCCCAATAGTTGGGCTTCGTGTCCTGGCTGGCTCAAGTCGCCGCTGCGGTGGGTCGATGCTGCGAGCCATGGGTCGAATTCGTCGCATGCAGGCAAGCTTTGGCGCGCGGCTCCGCAGCGAGCGCGGCATGGCGATGCCGGTGGTCCTCACCGTGATAGTGATCGGCCTCGGTTTCTCGGCCGCCACCGTCACCGCCGCGGTCAGCGCGTTGAGCGGCAGCACCGTGGACCAGGACAGCAAGGCCGCGCTGGCGATCGCCGATGCCGGCGCCGAGAGGGCGCTTGTGACCTACAACAAGATCGCGACCACCGACCCTCTGCCGTGCGTGACGAAGACCGGCAGCGGCGCCAGCGCGACCTTCAACAAGAGCACGCTTCCCACGTCGTCGACGGTGTGGTGCACGGCGATCGGTGGCGCCAGCGATCCCGACGCGACGGTCGGTAACGGCTATTTCACCTACTGGGTCAAACCCTGCCTCTTTGGCATCAATGGAAGCGGAGGATGCACACCAGGCCCGGGTGGCTGGGCCAAGGTCCGGCAGGTGAAGATCGTTGCGCAGGGATACCAGGACGGGGTCACGCGGCGCGTCTCGGTCGTCGCGACGGGCGTCATCGGATCATTGTCGGGCGGCATCCCCAACGGAACCAAGGCGGTCGGGCTCAACGGCATCACCACGGATGGCAGCGCGGACATCGACTATGACATGGGGACCAACCTGGACGTCACCATGCTGGGGGCCAGCAGCGTATGCGGGAACATCCAGGTCGGCCCGGGGCACCAGGTGATCAACCCCAGCCACCAGTGCTCCGGTTATTCGGTCACGCAGGGGACCATTACCCTCACCCCGGTCGACATCACCGCGGTCAACGCCAGCAACTCGAACAGCCGCCTCACCAACATAAACCAGCCGGGCCAGGACACAAAGACCGGCAGCGGCTTCAGCTGGAACCCCACGACCCGCACGCTGACCTTGACAGGGAACACCACGGTCACGCTGGGCGGCTTCAGCTACAGCCTCTGCAAGCTAGATATCCAAGGCAACAGCCAGCTGATCATGGCCGCGGGAGCGAACGCGAAGATCTACATCGACTCGCCGGAGGCCTGCGGCCAAGCGAGCCCAGCGAATCAGGTCTCGGTGACCGGCAACTCGACCATCCTCAGCACCGGCTGGGACCCCAGCCGCAACAGCTACGAGCTCCCGGCCATCTACATGGTCGGATCCACCAGTCGAACCACTACGGCGGTCTTCACCGGCAACAGCAAGCTCGACAATCAGTTCGCGCTCTACGCGCCGCGCACCGACGTGACTCTGTGGGGCAACACCACCTACATTGGCAACGTGGCCGGTAAGACGCTTTCCATTGGGGGCAGCGCTCACTTGGTGTCGGACCTCAACGTCCCACCGATCGGCGCCGGTGGGAGCACGTACATCGTCTACACCCAGGGTTCGTACGTGGAGTGCGGTCCGAGCGGCGCCACCGTCGACGCCAACTGTTAACCGCGCGGGCTTCGGCGGTCGCAGCTTTTCAGGCGCGAGCCGATGCTCAAGGTTCCGCCGCCATAAGCCGACTTTGTATAGGCGATGAGAACGGCGATCAACGACAATCGAATGCTGCAGTTCGCAATGCTTGGCGTGCTCTCCCTCCTGGGCGGGATCCTGCTGTTGAAGACCACGAAGGGCGGCGGGAGCGAGCCTAGCGCAGCGCCCACGGCTGCGAGCCCCAGCGCCTCGTCTGCGACAGGGCCAGCAGAGGCCGGTGGGGCTACATCTGCCACGGGCGCAACGGGCCTCTCGTCAGGCTCTTCTTCCGCCCCTTCGTCTGGCGCGGCGCCGCAGGTCCCTGCCGACGTCGTCCCTGGCCCGGGCCTGCCGAAGGGACTCCTGCCCGCCTACCGTCACGGCAAGGCGATCGTCCTGCTCGTTCGGCGGGCGGGCGGCATCGACGACCGTCTCGTGCGCCGATCCGTGGAGCTGCTCCGTCTCGAGCCGCGCGCGAAGGTCTATGTGACCAAGGCAAGGCACATCGCGCGCTACGCCTGGCTCACCCAGGGCGTCGACGTCAGCGTGCTCCCGGCGCTCGTGGTTCTGCGCCCCCGCAAGCTCACTCACGGCACCCCGACCGCCAGCGTCAGCTACGGCTTCCGCGATGCCGAGAGCGTCGTTCAGGCGGTCAAGGACGCGCTCTACCGCGGCCCCACCAACCGCCCCTACCACCCCTAGCGATGGCGAGCCCTGGTGAACGTGAGGTGACCTTGACGCCGGTTGACCCGCCGGCAGGGGCCCTCGCGGGCCTTGACGACGAGGTCGAGGAGTCGCAGACTCCGGGTCTCGTACCGCCGCGCCGCCGCGGCCACTCCGGCCGCTTCATCACCGACGTGCTGGTCGAGCGCGGCTATGTAACGGCGGAGCAGGTCGAGCGCGCGATCAGCGAGTCGCGCGCGGCCGGCTGCTCGCCCGAGGAGCTGCTGCTCAAGGAAGCGGTCATCGACTCCGACCAACTCTCGCGCGCGATAGCGGAGCGCTACGGGCTCGACTACGTCGATCTCAATGTCTACCAGGTCGACATGGCGGCGGCGAACCTCGTCTCGGTGAGCTCCGCACGCCGAACCCGAGCGGTACCGGTCGGTCACGTCGACAAGGAAACGCTGCTGCTGGCGATGGCGGACCCGGCGAACGTGCTGGCCGTGGACGACATCCAGATGGCGACTGGCCTCAACTGCAGGGTCGCGGTCACAGCGCCCGACGACATCGATGCGCTGATCACGCGGCTCAGCACGCTCTCGTCGTCGGTCAGCGAAGCGGTGGACGAGGCCGACCAGGAGGAAGAGGCAGAAATCACGGACCTGCGCGCGTCGGCCCAGGACGCGCCAGTTATCAAGCTGGTCTACAGCATCCTTGGCCAGGCGGCGAACGAGGGCGCCTCCGACATCCACTTCGAGCCCGGCGAGGACGATATGCGGGTGCGCTTCCGCGTCGACGGCGTACTGCGCGAAGCGGCGCAGGTGCCGAAGCGAATGGTCTTGGGCGTGGTCTCCCGGATCAAGATCATGAGCGAGCTGGACATCGCCGAGAAGCGGGTGCCCCAGGACGGGCGCGTGAGCGTGAACGTCGAGGACCGCAGGGTGGACCTGCGCGTCACCACGCTGCCCACCCAGCGCGGTGAGGGGGCCGCGATCCGCATCCTCGACAAGTCCAACGCGGTCTTCTCGCTCGACGAACTCGGCCTCGACGGCGAGGCACGCGACCGTTTCGAGGCGGCCTTCCGCCAGGCCTACGGCGCGGTGCTGGTCACCGGTCCGACCGGATCGGGCAAGTCGACGACCCTCTACGCGGCGCTGCAGGAGCTCAACGAGATCGAGAAGAACATCATCACGATCGAGGACCCGGTCGAGTATCGCCTGGCGGGGGTCAACCAGATAAACGTCAACCGCAAGGCCGGCCTTACCTTCGCCACCGGGCTGCGCTCGATCCTGCGCGCCGACCCCGACATCATCATGGTCGGGGAGGTGCGGGACGCGGAGACCGCGCGCATTGCGATCGAGGCCGCGCTGACCGGCCACATGGTCCTCACCACGCTGCACACCAATGACGCCCCGGGAGCGGTGATCCGGCTCGCCAAGATGGGCATCGAGTCCTTCCTCACCGCCTCGGCGGTCGACTGCGTGATAGCTCAGCGCCTCGCCCGCCGCCTCTGTTCGCACTGCAAGCGCAGCAGCGTCATGCCCCAGGCCGCGCTGGAGGAGTCCGGATTCAGTGTCGACGGCGACCTCGAGGTCTACGAGCCGGTCGGTTGTGCGCGCTGCATGACGAGCGGCTACCGCGGGCGCGTCGGCCTGTTCTCGGTGATGGTGATGAGCGACCGCATCAAGGACATGGCTGTGTCGCTGTCACCCGAAGCCGAACTCGCGCACGTCGCCCGCGAGGAGGGAATGCTGACCCTGAGGGAGGACGGGCTTTCCAAGGTTCGCGCTGGCCTGACCAGCATCGAGGAGGTCGCCCGGGTCGCGACCTGAGGCTCCGGCGCTCAAGTCCGGGGTCCGAGCGGACGATCTAGGCCTACGTGACGATGGAATTCGACTTCGCAGAGGTTCTCACCAAGATGGTCGAGGCGCGGGCCTCCGACGTGCACCTGACGGCGGGCTCACCGCCGGTGCTGCGCGTGCGCGGGCTGGTCAAACCGATGGAGGAGTACCCGGAGCTGACGCCGCAGCACACGCGCGACGTCGTCTACAGCATCCTCAACGACGACCAGCGAAAGCGATTCGAGAACCAGAAGTCGCTCGACTTCGCCTACGCGATCCCCGGTGTGGCGCGTTTCCGCGTTAACACCTACTTCCAACGCGGCGCCATCAGCGCCGCTTTGCGCCACACCCCGGACCAAATCCCGGGTCTCGAGGAGCTCGGCCTGCCGCCGGTGATCCGTGACTTCACCAAGAAGCCGCGCGGCTTCGTGCTCGTCACGGGCCCGACCGGCTCCGGTAAGTCAACCTCGCTGGCCTCGATGGTGGACATCATCAACAAGGAGCGCGAGGAGCACATTCTCACGATTGAGGACCCGATCGAGTTTCTGCACAAACATCAGAAGTGCATCGTCAATCAGCGCGAAATCGGCTCCGACGCGGTGGACTTCGCGACCGCCCTGCGGGCCGCGCTGCGTCAGGACCCCGACGTGATCCTGGTCGGCGAGATGCGCGACCTGGAGACGATCTCCACCGCGCTGACCGCGGCCGAGACAGGCCACCTCGTCTTCGCGACGCTTCACACCCAGTCTACGGCGCAGACCGTGGACCGCGTGATCGACGTGTTCCCGCCCCACCAGCAGGGACAGGTGCGGATGCAGCTCTCGATCGCCCTGCAGGGGATCGTCACCCAGCAGCTGCTGCCGACCGCCGACGGGTCCGGGCGCGTGGTCGCCGCCGAGGTGCTGGTGCCCACTCCGGCGGTTCGCAACCTGATCCGCGAGGGCAAGACCCACCAGATCTACTCGACCATCCAGACCTCGGGCGCGAGCGGGATGCAAACCATGGATGCCAACCTCACCCAGCTGGTGCGCCAGGGCAAGATCACCCGCGCGCTGGCCGAGCAGCGCGCCTCGGTGCCCGAGGAGCTGAAGCGGCTGCTGGGCTCTGCCCCGGCCCAATCCTCCCAGCCGCAGCCGGTGAGCTACGCATGAGCACCTTCGCGTTTCGAGCGCTCGACGTCGCCGGCGTGCCCTCCCGCGGCGAGGTGGAGGCGGGTTCCAAGGCTCAGGTCTCTGAGCAGCTGCGCCAGCGCGGGCTGATCGTCCTCGACGTCGCCGAGAAGCGCGAAGCGCTGAAGCTCGAGGACGTCTTCAAGCGTTGGCGCAGCGTGGGGATGCGCGACCTCGCGGTCTTCTCGCGCCAGTTCGCCACCCTGGTCGCGTCCGGCATGCCGATGTTGCGCACCTTGCACACGCTCGAGGACCAGAGCGAGAACGAGCTGCTGAAGGAGTCGATAAACGGGCTGCGTGAGGACGTCGAGGCGGGGAGCTCGCTGGCCCAGTCGATGGAGCGCCATCCGAAGGTCTTCGATCCGCTCTACCGCTCGCTGGTGCGCTCCGGAGAGAGCTCGGGTCGGCTGGAGGATGCGCTCGACCGGGTCGCCTTCCAGCTCGAGAAGCTGGACGCGCTGCGTCGCCAGATCCGCTCCGCGATGATGTACCCGAGCTTCGTACTCGTCTTCGCGATCATCGTCCTGGTCGCGGTCGTTGCCTTCATCGTGCCGGTCTTCGTGGGGATCTTCAAGCAGCTCGCGCAGGAGTCTCCCGGCGAGAGTTCCAGTCTGCCATTGCCGACCCAGATCACCGTTGGCCTTTCCAACGCGCTCACCGGCTACTGGTTCGTGCTCCTGCCCGCGATCGTGCTGTCGGGGGTCGGCTTTTTGCGCTTCAAGCAGACCGATGTCGGCCGGCGATGGTGGGACAGCGTCAAGCTGCGGCTGCCCGCCCACGTCGGCGACGTCGTCCACAAGGTCGCCCTGGCGCGCTGGTCGCGCACCTTCTCGGGGTGCGTCTCCGCCGGCGTGCCGCTGCTACAGGCGATCCGCATCACAGGCGAGACGTCCGGCAACTCGCTGATCGAGGAGGCGATGGACGATGTCTATGTCTCCGTTAAGGACGGGGGCAGCATCGCCGCGCCAATCCAGCGCAGCGAGATGTTCCCGCCGATGGTCGGCCACATGGTCGCGGTCGGCGAGGAAACCGGCCAGCTCGACGAGATGCTGAGCAAGATCGCCGACTTCTACGATGCCGAGGTGGACGCCAAGGTAAAGGCGCTGACCTCGTTGATCGAGCCGCTGATGATCTGCTTCGTCGGCGGCGTGGTGGGCTTCATCGTGATCTCGATGTACCTGCCGATCTTCGGCATCTACGACAAGATCCGCTAGCCGGACGCGAGCGTGTCGCGGGGGCGTACCAGGCGCCGGCCGGATGGGAACGGTTCCGCCACGATCGAACAAACGTCCCCTCACTAATCTGCCCGGTCGATACCTCGTTCGCAGGATGCAGCGGTAAAGACCTTGGAGTGGGGGTCCGATACCCGCTGTGTAAGTGAAGACCAGCGGCCCCATGGGCCTCTGGTGCAACAGCAAAGGTCCATTGGAGGTACCCAAATGCTGCAAAGGCTCCGTGAGAGGGCCGGAAGCGAGTCGGGTTTTACCCTGGTCGAGCTTCTGGTCGTCATGTTGATTCTCGGAATCCTCGCCGCGATCGCCATTCCGTCGTTCTTCAACCAGCGGAACAAGGCGACCGACGCGCAGGCAAAGGCTGCTGCGCGTACCGCCGAGACGGCGATGGAGACGTACGCGACCGGCAACAACGGTACGTACGTAGGCGCAACGCCCGCTGGGCTGGCGAACATCGAGCCGACGTTGCAGACGTCGGGCAACAACGCCATTACCGTCTTTGGTAGTGGTGGTACCGGTAGCCCGGGCGCTACTACGTACAGGGTGACGTCGACCGCGGGAACGGGCGATACGTTCAGTATCAACCGCAACGGCGGAACGATCACCTTCGTCTGCACGCCGACGGGCACCAACGGCTGTCCGACCAGCGGCGACTGGAGCAGTTAGTAGGGAAATCGCGGCCGAGCGAAGGGCGAGCCATGTGCTCGCCCTTCGCATAGGGCCGGCCCGCAGACCCTGGATCGAAATGAGAAGCCCGATCAAAATCGTCAGGGGTATCAGGCACTTGCGTCGCGAGCGCGGGCTGACGCTGGTGGAGCTGCTCGTCTCCACTGTGATGCTGATCGCCCTCATGGTGGCCGCGCTGCCGGTGATCGACGCGGCGGGCTGCCACGAGCCGATGATCACCAAGCAGGCGGCCAGCATCGGGCTGGCGCGGTCGTTCGTCGAGCGCGTGGGGCGCGACCTGCGGTCCGCCTATGAGGTTGTCGGAACCCCGACCTCGACCAGCCTCACGGTCAAGACCTACGTTCGCCGGACTGCCTGCGGTAACGACACGGTCTCGGCTCCCGACGTCGCCGCGCTCCAGTGCCAGGTGATCTGGTCCTGCGCCAGCGGCGCGTGCACCCGCCAGGAGAAGAACCCCGACGGCACGGGAGGCGGATCGGCGAGAGCGCTGATCACCGGCCTCTCCGACAACAACGTGTTCAGCTATTCGCCCTCCCCGACCACCGCCACCTTCGTCGGCCTCAACGTCGTGATGCCCAACGTGGCCAACATCGGCGGCGACGCCGTCACCCTCCGGGACGGCATCGGGCTGCGCAACGTCCCACACTAATGAAGCCCTACGAGATCGTCCAGCAGCGCTTCGGGCCCCTCGCGCGCCAGGAGGGATTCGGCATCGTCGAGGTGCTGGTCGCGGCGGTGGTGCTGGTCATCGGCGTGCTCGCCACCTTCAGCGCCTTCGATGCCGGGAATGCCGGCACCGCCCGCGCCAGGGAGTCCCAGGTCGCACTCGACTTGGCCCAGCAGGAGATGGAGGAGATCCGGGCGCTGGACTACGACCAGATCGCGCTGACCTCCCTGCCCGCGTTCTCCAGCGACACCAGCGATCCTCGCAACCGCGTCTCCAGCGACACCTTCAATCTCAACAAGACCGGCACGGCCAACTACGCCGACATGGTCGTCAACGGCGGCACCCAGACCGGCCACGACCCGGTCAGCGGCGGCGTCATCAACCCCGGGCCCGAGGCTTTTACCAACGGCGACGTGAACGGGAACATCTACCGCTTCGTGGTCTGGCAGCGGAACAACGGCTGCGCCTCCCCGACCTGCACCGGGCAGGACCTCAAGCGGGTGATCATCGCGGTTAAGCCCACCACGACCACCCCCGGAGCGGGTGCCCGACCCTACATCGAGGCCCACTCCGACTTCATCGATCCCCAGGACAGCTCGGTGAGCGACCTCGCCCCGGACGGCGGCGTCCCGTCCACCCGCGTGCAGTTCTGGCTCACCGACAGGCCCTGCGCTTCGACGCCCCCCACGCCGCACCCAGCCCCCACCGGCGACCATCTGCTTCACAACACGCTCGGCACCTGCGCCATCGGGCTGCAGACGGGCACCACGGCGGGGGCGCCCGACGCGATGCTCACCTCTCTGCCGGCAGGCGATCCGCTGACGACGCCGCTCTACGACTACTCCAACGACGCCTATCTCGAGCCTGCTCAAAACCCTCAAAACGACAAGGGCGTGCAGATCCAGCCCCAGGACGTAAACGGCTGCAACTTCGCGGGGACCGGCACCAACCCGCAGTCGAAGGTCCACCGCTGGCTGAGCGACCCGATGCTGTCGTCATTCTCGATGAGCGGGAACGTGTCGCTGTCGTTCTTCTCGAAGACGATCAACGGAGTGACGCAGCTGGGAAAGATCTGCGCCTGGGCGTTCAAGCGCTCGGCAAGCAACGTGGACACCCAGCTCGGGACCTCTCCCTTCAGCTACGCCCCCGGAGGAACCGGAAACTGGCCGACCAGCTTCGGCGGCACGGCGACGCAGTTCACCTTCAACGTCGGTGCGCAGACGGTGTCGACAGGTCAGCGTCTGGGCCTGGCGATCAGCGTGAACAGGGACGTGACCCCCGCCTCGCTGGAGTTCATGTACGACCACCCGGGCTACCCGACCCGCCTCGAAGTCGAGACCTCGACGCCTGCGGCGGCGCCTTAACCTCAAGCCGTGTCCCCACGGCCCCGATTGAGGAGATGATGGCGGCAGCAGCATCCTTCGCCTTCGTCGGCGGTCTGGTCGCCGGCAGCTTCGTCAGCGTGGTCGCGCACCGCGTGCCTCGCGGTCTTTCGATCGTCGGACCCCGCTCACAGTGCCCGTCCTGCGGCGCGCAGATCGCAGCCTACGACAACGTCCCGGTCGCCTCGTGGCTGATGCTGCGCGGGCGTTGCCGCCGCTGCGGTGCACGGATCTCGGCCCTCTATCCGGCTCTGGAGCTGGGCCTGGGGGCGGCCTTCCTGGCAACCGTGCTGGTGCTATGGGACGATCCTGCGCAGCTCGCCCTCGGCCTGGTATTCGTGGTCACGCTGGCGGCGATCACGATCACCGACCTCGAGCTCAGGATCATCCCGAACCGGATCCTGCTCGTGGCGGCGATCGCCGGCCTGGCGATCGCCGCGGCCGCCGATCCTGCGAGCCTTGCGGAGCGCGCGATCGCGGCGGCAGCGGGGGGCGGTCTGCTGCTCGTGGCGGCGCTCGCCTACCCGCGCGGGATGGGGATGGGGGACGTCAAGCTGGCAGCGCTGATGGGGCTCTATCTCGGCCGGGCGGTCGCGCCAGCGCTGGTGGTCGGCTTCGCGGCCGGCGCCCTGGTCGGCGTCGGGATGCTGCTGCGAGAGGGCGCCGCCGCCCGCAAGAAGGGCGTGCCGTTTGGTCCCTTCCTGGCGCTGGGAGGCATCGTTGGGCTGCTCGCCGGCAACCAGATCGTCGACTGGTACCTGAGCGCCTTCCTCGGCCACTGAGGGCGCGCACCACAGTTCCCAGGTCGGCCCGGCCGGCACGCCTGCAAGACGCGGCTCACCAAACGACGGGAGTTCTCAAGCTGACGTCGAATCCGGCCGATGGTGTCTCAGTTCCCTGGACACGCGTACTAGCAATGCTTTCGACCAGCAAGGAAAAATCAGTCGTCGGCCTCGACATCGAGGCGGGCAGCGTGGCCGCGGCCGAGGTCGGTTCCAACGGGACCGCCGCGGTCGCGCAGACCGCGATCGCGCCTCTCGACCCCGGCATGTTCAAGGAGGGGGAGGTCGTCGATGCCGATGCCCTCGCGGAGGCGCTGCGCTCGCTGTTCGCCACGCACAAGCTCTCCAAGACGGTCCGGGTCGGGGTGGCCAACCAGCGGGTAAGCGTGAGGACCCTTCGGCTGCCGTTGATCGAGAACCCCGAGGAGCTCGATACAGCAATCCGCTTCCAGGCGCAGGAGCACCTGCCGATGTCCGACGACCAGGCCGTGATCGACCACCAGGTCGCGGCGCGCTACACCAACGACGACGGCACCCGCAGCATGGACGTGGTCGCGGTGGCGGCACGGCGCGACATGCTGAGCACCCTGCTCTCGGCGGTGCGGGGCGCGGGCTTGCGGCCGATTGGGATCGACCTCTCCGCCTTCGCGATGATCCGCGCCCTGGCCCGCGAAGCGGCGGACCCCGCCGCGGCCGCGACCGAGCCCGATCCCCACGCGGCCCCGACCGACCGCGAGTACATGCCGACAGCGCTGTACTGCAATCTCGGCGACGTCACCAACCTCGCCGTAGCGCGCGGCTCGACCTGCCTGTTCACGCGCATCTCGCCCTTCGGGGTCGAGGTAATCGCCCAGAGGCTGGCGGAGCGTCGCACCCTCGCTCTCGACCACGCCCGCCAGTGGCTGGCCCACGTGGGACTGGAGCGGCGTACGTTCGACATCGAGGGCGACGCCGAGATCGTCGCGGCGACCCGGGAGGTGCTCGAGGAGGGCGCATCCAAGCTCGCCGACGAGCTTCGCCTCTCGCTCGAGTTCTACGGAGCCCAGGAGGGCGCGCCGGCGGTCGAGCGCATCGTTGTGGCCGGGCCGGGCAGCACGATTCCCGGCCTGATCGACCGTCTGCAGAGCCAGCTTGGCCAAACCTTCTCGACCGCACGGCCAAGCGCGCTGGCACAGCTCGGAGACGAGGCGGCGGCCCGCCTGACCGTCTCCTACGGCCTGGCGCTGGAGGAATAGACATGCGTCCGGTCAACCTGATCCCCCCCGAGGAGCGCCGCGGCGAGCACGCCCCGAACCGCACCGGCCCGGTCGCATATCTGGTCATTGGAGCCCTGGCACTCGCGCTCGGGGCGGTGACGCTACTGGTGCTCACCAACAACAAGATCTCCGACCGCGAGGCGAAAGTCGCCGAGCTCAACCAGCGCCAGACCATCGTCAACACCCAGGCCGACGAGCTGGCGCCCTTTGCGCAGTTCAGCACCGTCGAAGAGCAGCGCACCGCGACGATCCGCAGCCTCGCCGACAGCCGCTTCGACTGGGAGCGGGTGATGCGCGAGCTGGCGCGCGTCATCCCCAGTGACGTCTGGCTCACGGGGCTGACAGGCACGGTGTCCAGCGAGGTCGAGATCGACGGCGGCGCCAACGTGGACACCCGCTCCTCCGTCCAGGGCCCCGCCCTCGAGCTCACCGGTTGCGCGAAGGGCCACAAGGGCGTGGCGGAGTTCCTCTCCGCGCTTCAGGACATCGACGGCGTCACCCGGGTGGGCCTGTCGGACTCCCAACGCCCCGGAGCCGACGCCGGCTCGAGCTCAAGCAGCAGCACCACAACGAGCAGCAGTAGCGGCGGAACGGCCAGCGATTGCCGCAACCGGGACTTCATCAGCCAGTTCCAGATTGTCGCGGCATTCGACGAGGTGCCGACGCCCGCGATCCCGGAAGCTGCTCCCAGCTCCGCGACTACCCCGCCGCCCTCGACGTCGACCGGCTCAACCGCGACCGCCACGCCCACCTCCGGGGCGACCAATACGGGGTGATGAGATGAACCTGAGCGATCGCAACGTTTTCTTGGTGGTGCCGCTGATCGCGGCCGTGGCAGCGTTCTGGTTCCTTGCCCTGTCGCCGAAGCAGGACAAGGCGAAGGAGCTGGACTCGCAGGTCAGCAAGCTGCAGAGCGACATCGCCGAGCAGCGGCAGGCCACGCAGGAAGGCCGGGTGGCCCGCAAGCATTTCCCTCGCGACTACCACCGTCTCGTCGTGATGGGCAAGGCTGTTCCCGCCGATGACGAGACGGCGTCGCTCCTGGTCCAGATCAGCAAGATCGCCAGGCGCGACGGGGTGAGCTTCCGGGCGATCAAGCTGACCAGCAGTGGCTCAGGTGCGTCCACTTCGATACCGACCGCCCCGCCTCCGAGTTCAGCCAGCGCCAGCTCCGGCAGCTCCTCGACCACGTCGGGCAGCGCCTCGACGACACCGGCTTCCACCAGCTCGGCCCCGGCCACCGAGACCGCAGCGGCGTCGCTTCCGATTGGGGCAACGGTCGGGTCGGCGGGCCTGCCCACGCTGCCCTACCAATTGACTTTCCGGGGCAACTTCTTCCAGCTCGCCGACTTCCTTGCCGGCGTCGACAGGCTCGTGAAGACCGACAAGGCGCGGATCATCTCCGACGGTCGTTTGGTGACGGTTGATGGGTTTGCTCTCGGCCCTGATGACCTGAAGCAGTTTCCGGTCCTCAGAGCGACGATGGTGATCACGACCTACGTCACGCCCAGCGACCAGGGCCTGACGTCTGGAGCGACCCCGTCCAGCTCGCCGGCCGCCTCCGCGGCGCCGGCGAGCGCCACGACGACGGGCTCGACGCCCACGACCCCGACCGCTGCGTCGGCCCCCACACCATGACCGGTTTTCACGTTCCACAGCTCTTGACCAACCTCTATCGCGACCTGCGGGACCGGCGTCTGCTGGCACTGGCGATAGTCCTGCTGGCCGGCATTGCGGCCGTCCCGATAGCGCTGGGCAGCTCCTCGAAGCGCCCCGAGCCGAAGGCTGCGGGGGCCGCGCTTCCGGCAGCACGCAAGTCCTCGACCCCGGCGGTGCAAGTCGTCGCCGCAAACCCCGGCCTGCGGGACTATCGCCTGCGCCTGAAGAGAGACCCGACCAAGGACCCCTTCAAGCAGCAATACACGGCGCCCGCCGGCCTCGCAGCGGCACAGCTCGGCCAGACCAGCGCCCTCGGCGGCGGCGACACGGGCGCGGTCAGCCCAGTGTCGTCCAGTGGTACGACGGCCCCGAGCACCACCGGGACGAGCGTTCCCACTGGCAGTCCGATTTCCCAGCCGGTCTCCAAGACCAGCACGAAGACCAAGTACGTCGCCTACCGAATCGACGTGCGGACCGGCCCGGCGGACGGCACGCTGGAGACGCTCGACAAAGTCGGCACCTTTGTCCCGCTGCCCAGCCAGTCGGTGCCGGCACTCGCCTTCATCGGCGTAACCATGGACTCATCCCTGAACGCCAAGACGGCCTCCTTCCTCCTCTCCTCCAGTGTCAGCTCGATCGGCGGCGAGGGCGTGTGCATCCTCGGGAGCCCCTGCCAGATGCTCTCCCTCAAGCCGGGCCAGTACGAGGATCTGGTCTGGACAGACGGTCTTACCTACAGGCTCGAGCTGGTCAAGTTCGAGCAGATCACACGCAGCAAGCTTTCCTCGGCCGGCGGCCAGCGCCGCAAGCGGCCGCACACCGACTAATCCGCGCCCCACCATGCTTCAGTTTCTGAAGCATCGGCGCTATACTCGCTGAAGCGAGGAGAGGATGTCCAATTTCCTCTGCTTACATGAGCGCGATCAGCAACGCCAGATGCCCAGTTTGCCGCACCTCCGAGATCATCTCGGGCAAGTGGACCCTCTTGGTGATCCGCGACCTCGCCGACGGCAGCCGGCGCTTCTGTGAGCTCGAGCGCTCGCTCGAAGGGATCAGCCCGCGGACCCTCTCGCTGCGCCTGCGCGCCCTCGAGGAGCAGGGCATCGTCAAGCGCCACACCTATCCCGAGGTCCCGCCCCGGGTCGAATACGTGCTGACCGAGAAGGGCGAGGCGCTTGTCCCCATGATCGAGGACATGCGCACCTACGGTCGGCGCTGGCTTCCGACCGGCGCCTCGGACAAGGTTCCGGCCGCGGCCTAGTTCTTCTCGGCCGCGACACATGGTGTCGCGGCACTGGCATGTCAGGCGGCCGCAGGCCGCCGCAATAGTTGTCTCTCCTCTGCAAGCACCCGTGCAGCCGCAGGAGGCGCTCGGGCACGGCAGAAGCGTGTCGGCGTGCGCGCCGACCCGATGCTGCAAGAGACACTTCGAAGGCTCGCCGCCGAGGCGGCGAGCCGCTTCACCTCGCTGGTGGCCACCGGCGAGGAGCTTCCCTTTGACGTAGCCGAGAACGCCGGCGAGCACACCTTCTATCGCTACGTGCCGCTGACCGCGCGATTCGTCCGCGAGCACGCCGACGAGCTTCGCTCCCTGCCGGCCTTCGGGCCCGCCTGCAGCGCCATCGACGCCGCGGGCATCGCCGCGCCCTACCTGGAGGCGAGAGGGGAGGCGGTCCCCGAGGACGAAGTCGAGCGTGCGGACCAGATGCTGGTCGCGTTCATCGCCAGGCTGTGGGACGGATCGGCCGAGTTCAGGCTCGACAAGCCGCGCCTCGACGCTGCGCTGCACGAGCTGCAGGCCGAGGCGCGCGACGTCTCGGAGGCGGAGGTCCTGCTTGCGCCGCTGATCGGGCTACAGATGTCGCTGGTGCGCCTCGAGTTGCCGAGCGGCGTGCAGATCGTGCGCGCCGACACGGTCGACGCCCCGGTCGAGGTGACTCGCAGCGATGGCATGCAGCGCAGCGCCTGGGAGCCCCAGTTCCTCGCCTTCGCCGAGAAGGAGGAAGGGGTTGCGGGCGCCGCGCCGGCGATGCGGATGCTGCGCGAGCTGATCAGCGTGCTGAGGCTTTTCAAGGAGGGCGGTGTCGGTCTCGGGCCGTACGCCCACACCCCGACCGGCGAGGGGACCTGGAGGCGGATCGCGACAGGTGTCCCGTCAACCCGGTTGGGTGGCTACAAGCTGAGCGAGGCCGAGGCGACCGAGCTGGCCGACTTCGCGCGCTGCCTCGAGGCGCGCCCGGACCCCGAAGGGGCCTTGGCCTGGGCCGTCGCCCGCTTCGAGATGGGCTGCGATCGCCCCACGGCCCTGGAGGGCCTCAGCGACCACCTGCTTGCGATGCGGGCCCTGTTCGAAGGAAACGGGCCGGTCGGAGCCAGCCTGCCGATGCGGGCGGCGGCTTTGATCGCCGAGCCGCCGGAGCGCGCCGAGGCGCGCGAGCGCCTACAGGGCGCGTTTGAGCTCGAGCGGGCGATGATGAGCTCACGAGAATTCGACGTCGGCAGCGCGATGGGCCTTGCCGCCTGGCTCGAGGACGCCGCACGTTCGATCGTGCGCGGCGCGGCGCTGGGCGAGCACGGCAGCGACGTCGCCGCCAGCGCCGACGAGAGCCTTGTCGCCAGCGGGCTGGAAGCGGGGGAGGGCAGCGTCGAGCAGATGGGCGAGGTCGATGAGTGGAGTCCCCCGACGAGCGAGGAATCTGCCGAGCAAGCACCCGACGAGGTCACCGTCCCCGACCCGGACTCGATCCGGATCAGGGCAGCTCGGGCGCAGGACGTCGAGGGCGACTCCGAGGAGCACGAACCAGCCGAGCAGGTACCGGAGCGAGACGGCGCCTATGAGGACGGCATCTACTACGAGGGCGACGAAGGCGCCCACGGCTACGACGACGAGGCCGATGACGGCCCCGACGACGACCACGACTACGAGGAGACGACTGTGAGTAACACCACCGAGCGCGATTGGTTGAGCGAGGTCTCGGGGGCCGATAGCGAGACTCTGGAATGGCCGGCGGTCCGCGCGCGTTCGCCGCAGGAAGCGGAGAGGCGCTCCGAGGCCGAGGAGCCGCTGGAAGCGCCGCGGGTGCGCCACCTCTTCCCGGTGCCCGATGACGCCGACTGGGAAGTCGGCGAGCTCGATTACGACCGGGACCGCACCCGAGTCCACTAAATGCGGCGGCTTCGCCGCATTAGCCGGCCGCCAGCAGCTCGGCCCGCTGCTCGTCGGCCGCGAACAGGTAGCGGTTGATCTCCGCCAGCCCGGCGAGGTCATGCACGTCCTCGTCGAGGTAGGGCACGCGGATCACGCTCTGCGTCCGCAGCTCCGCCGCCAGGTGGTCGATGTTGGCCGCGTCGCGCGCCGCGAGCGCCTGATAGTCGGCGACGTTGGCGGCGACTCGATCGCCCAGGTCGGTGTCATCGAGTAGCTCCGCGAGCGCCCGCCGCAGGTCCTCTCCGTCCCCGCGCAGCTGGTTGGCCGAGCTGTGCACCTTGTTGACGATCACGCCGCCGAACGGAAGCTTGGCCTCGACCAGCTTGCGATGGAAGTAGACGGCCTCGGAGATCGGCTCCCCCTGCGGACCGCAGATGACCAAAAAGCTCGTCGCCGGGTCGGCTAGCAGCTCGTTGACCCGCTTCGCCCGCTCCTGGAAGCCCTCGACCATGCCGCTGAACGCGGTGAAGAACTCCGAGAGGTCGGCGAGCAGGTCGAAGCCGACCAGCCGCTTCAGGATCCCGAACATCACCGAGGCGCCGCGGCCTGCAATTCGCATCCCGATGCCGGTCGGCTTCATGAAGATTCTCATCGACCGCCCTTCGATGAACTGGGTGAGCCGCCGCGGCGCATCGAGGAAGTCGAGTGCGTCTCGGCTCGGCGGCGTGTCGAGGACCAGGAGGTCGAAACGCCCCTCGGAGTGCAGTTCGAAGAGCTTCTCCATCGCCATGTACTCCTGCGACCCGGCCAGCGCGTTGGAGATCTGCTCGTAGATTCGGTTCGACAGCACCCGGTCGCGCGTCTCCTCGTCGGGGGCGTGGCGCCGCACCAGTTCGTCGAAGGTCGCCTTGGCGTCGAGCATCATCGCCCACAGCTCGCCCTCCATCTCGATTCCCTGTGCCTCAAAGAGCGAGGGGTCGACGCGCCTCGCCTCGTTGCCCAGCTCCTCCAGACCAAGCGAGTCGGCGAGCCGCTTCGCGGGGTCGATTGTGAGCACGCAGACCTTCAGTCCGCGGGCCGCCATCCCGGTCGCGATCGCAGCCGCCGTCGTCGTCTTGCCGACGCCTCCCGACCCGGCGCAGATGCAGACCTCGTGGCCCTCCAGGATGTCGGTGACTGCGGGCACTGGCTAGCCCAGTCTCGCGGCGAGCTCGCGGGCGTCCTCGACGCCCAGCTCGGGCTGGAAGATGAATGGAAGGGTCTTCACGGGCGTGCTCACTCGCCGCCGCAATCGCGCCAGCTGAGCGCGTTGCGAGCGCGCCCGCCGATGTTCGGAGACGGCGGCCCGAAGCGCCTCGCGGACCGCGCCGGTGGCCTGCGGCCGTTCCCCCTCGAGCTGCTCTCCCTCGCCGTTGGAGAAGCGCTCCGGGTAGAGCGCGTTCATGTAGACCCGATCCACCGAGACCCCGATCTCCTCGCGCAGCTCACGCTCGAGGGTCGCGGTCTCATTGACCGGCATCTCCTCGGGCAGGGAGACGATCGCCGCTCCGGTCGAGGCATGGTCGGTGATGAACCGATCCAGCTCCTGAGCCTGGGCGTGGATTGGGCCGACCCGGGCGATGTTCGCGAAGGTGCGGGGCGTCTGCAGGAAGCCGATCCCGTGCCCGGTCGCGGGCGCGTCGACGATCACGAGGTCGTACTTCCGCCCCTTCTTGACCTTGCGGTCGAGCTGCGCCAGCTCCCAGATCTTTCCGATCGTCACCAGCTCTTTGAGGCCCGGAGTCGCGGCCGTCAGGTAGGTGAAGACGCGGCTACGGAACAGCAGGTCGCGCATCGCCCGCACCTTGAGCTGCAACAACACGTACTCGCGCATCGATTCGTCTGGATCGATCGAGATCGTCCACAGGTTTTCCTCGAGCTGCACCTCGTGGAACCCCACCTGGGCACGGTTGAAGAGGCGCGACGTGTGCTCCTGAGAGCCGATTTCGCAGACGATCGTCCGCTTGCCACGCGCGGCGGCCGCGAGGCCAAGAGAAGCGGCCACGGTCGATTTGCCGACGCCCCCCTTGCCGGTGACGAAGAGCAGCCGTTTTTCGAGCATCTCGGGCATCGGGCCATTACATCAACGCAGACTGAGCCCATACCCGCTGCAGGCCATCTAGCAAATATTGAGGACGGCAGGAAAACCCCTTGCGCATGCGAATAATCCGCGCATATGGGTTTTCTGAGCCGTAAATCGACGCCTGAGGACGAACCCCAGGCTGAGCAGCCGGAGTCGCCCGAGGAGACGGTCGAGCAGACGCCCGACGAGGGCGGCGAGATCAAGATCTCGAAGGGCTCGTCGAACGGCACACCGGAGGTCGTTGACGACCCCGTCGCTGCCGAACCGCAAGGCGCTCCCGAACCGCAAGGCGAGGACGAGGCGGCGGATGAATCCTCCAACCGTGAGAGCATGCGTCTGAAGGCCGAGGATTTGATCACCCCGAGCCGTCACGGCGGGTCTGGCGACACCGATGAAGTCGAGACCAAGGGCGCCAAGGTGATCTCTTTCGCCAACCAGAAGGGCGGCGTCGCGAAGACCACCACCACGCTCAATCTTGCCGTCGCCTTCTCCGAGTCCGGCCACCGCGTCCTCTGCATCGACCTCGACCCGCAGGGCAACCTGACGATGAGCCAGGGCATCGACCCCGACAAGGTCGAGAAGAGCATGTACGACGTGCTCGTTCACGACATACCGATGGTCGACGTGATCCAGAAGCGCGAGATAGACATCGCGGTCGCCTCGATCGACCTGGCCGGCGCCGAGATCGCGATGAGCACCAAGATCGGCCGCGAGCGGTCGCTGGAGAAGGCCCTGAAGCCGATCCGCGGCGACTACGACTTCATCTGCATCGACACCCCGCCCAGTCTCGGGCTGCTGACGATCAACGCGCTGACCGCGTCCAACAAGGTAATCGTCCCCGTGCAATGCGAATATTTGTCGATGCGGGGCCTGGTGCAGCTGCAAAACACGCTAAAGATGATCCAGGAGAACCTCAACCCGGGCGTCGAGATCGAGGGAATTCTTCCGACGATGCTCGATTCGCGCACCGTGCACGCCAAGGAGGCGGTCGAGATCCTGGAGGAAAACTTCGGAGAGCTGGTCTTCAAATCGCGAATTCGCAAGGCGATCAAGTTCGCCGAGGCGCCCGTGCGCGGCGCGTCGGTGCTCAAGTACGATCCGGACAGCAATGCGGCGGGTTACTACCGGGAGCTGGCGAAGGAGGTACTGACGAATGGGTCGTCGTAAGCGCGCGAGCATGCGCGAGGGGCCGCTAGCCGACCTCTTCCGTTCGACCATCGACGACGACCCACCCGCCGACCCGCCCGAGGCCCCCAGGCCGGGTGAGAAGCGGACAGACGAGCCTCGGGGTGAGCGCGGCCAACCCCGTTTCGGCCGCGAGGAGCCGGCTCCTGCGGTCGAGCCTCGCTCCGAGACCCCGCAGCCTCCGGCACCGTCGCCCGATCCAGCACCCTCCCCGCAGCCCGGAACGCCGACGCCCCAGCCCGAGCCGCCCAGCCCGGAACCAGAGCCGCCGGCGCCGCAGATGCGCCAGCCAGAGGCCCCAACGCTTCCCGAGCCCAGGCAGCGGCTACAGAAGATCTTCGCCGACACGTCCCCGGAAGTCGTAAAGACGCCGCGCTGGGGGCGCGAGGAGCCGCAGTACCACCCGGCCGCCGCCGGACCGCGCAGCCCGATCATCCGGGTGATCGGCGTCGGTGGCGCGGGTGTCAACGCGGTCAACCGCATGGTCGAGACCCAGATTCCGGGGGTCGAGTTCATGGCCGTCAACACCGACCTTCAGTCGCTCCAGGTCTGCACGGCCGACGTGACCATTCATATCGGGGCCGAGGCCACGCGGGGTCTGGGGTCCGGCGCCGACCCCGCTCTCGGCCACCGGGCCGCCTTCGACGAGCAGGACAAGATCAAGCGCCTGCTGAAGGGCTCCGACATGGTCTTCGTCGCGGCTGGCGCCGGTGGCGGCACCGGCACCGGCGCGGCGCCGGTCGTGGCGCGCCTCGCCCGCGAGGTGGGAGCGCTGACGGTCGGCATCGTCACCAGGCCGTTCTCCTTCGAGGGCTCTCGCAGGGCCAACATGGCCGACAAGGGCATCGAGGCGCTGGCCGCGGAGGTCGACACGCTGATCACCGTCCCCAACGACCGGCTGCTGTCGGTGCTCGACGAGCAGACGTCGATGGTCGAGGCGTTCGAGGTCGCGGATGACGTCCTGCGCCAGGGCGTGCAGGGGATCTCCGACCTGGTCACCCTCCCGGCGCTGATCAACCTCGACTTCGCCGACGTGCGCACGATCATGTCGGACGCCGGCCAGGCCCTGCTCGGAATTGGCATGTCGACCGGCGAGGGCCGGGCGATGGCGGCGGCCGACAAGGCGATCTCCTCACCGCTGCTGGAGACCTCGGTGGAAGGAGCGCGCTCGATCCTGCTCTCGATCACCGGCGGGCCGGACCTTTCGCTGGTCGAGGTCAGCGAGGCCGCCAAGGTGGTCGGCGAGGCTGCCCACGCGGACGCGAACATCATCTTCGGCGCCAACATCGACGAAGAGCTGACCGAAGAGGTCTGGGTCACCGTCGTCGCGACAAGGTTCGACGGCACGACCAGGCCGCGACGTCAGATCGAAGAGCCGATGATCCGCGCCACGAAGGGCGAGCGCACCAAACCCGCGCGCAGCGACGACTTGGGCGGCGTCGAAGTTCCCGAGTTTCTTCCGGGCTAGGAGCCGAACTCTCCATTGCAGCGGCACTCAGGCGGCTGCGAACCTTCGCCTGACGTCGTCCTCGGTCGCCGGCATAGCGCTGCTATACCGGCTTCGAGCGCCGAAAGGCGCGGTGTGAGCGCTTCGCGCGAAATTCTAGTCATGCTCGGTTCTCGCTCGCCTGAATACCGCTGCCCTGTCGGGTCCGGCCCCTATCCCGGGCGGGGTAGCCGCGCGTGAGAGGAGTCGTCGCCGCCGGGCATCCGCTCACGGCGGAGGCTGGCGCGAATGTGCTGCGCGAGGGCGGCAACGCCGTCGACGCGGCGGTCTGCGCCGTGCTCGCGTCGTTCGCGGTCGAGAGCCCGCTGACCGGATTCGGCGCCGGCGGGTTCATGCTGGTCACCCCCAAGGAGGCGGAGCCGGTCCTGATCGACTTCTTCGTCCAGGCGCCGGGCCTGGGAGGGATCGAGCGTCGCGCGGAGCTGGTGCCGATCGACGTCTACTTCGACGAGGTCCCGCAGACGTTCAACGTCGGCGCCGCCTCCTGCGGCGTGCCGGGCACGGCGGCGGGTCTCGCCCACGCCCTAGGTCGCTTCGGGACGGCTCCTATGGAGGATCTGGTCAAGCCGGCGATCGAGTTCGCGAGGAACGGCGCTGCGCTGAACGCCCAGCAGGCCTACATCTTCCACATCCTCACTCCGATCCTCACCCTCGATGAGGAGTGCCGCCGGCTCTATGCCCCCGCCGGCCGCGTCCTGACAGAGGGTGAGACGTTCCGCTTCCCGGCGCTGGCCGAGGCCCTGGAGTGCTACGGGGCCGAGGGCCCGGACCCGTTCTGTTCGGGCGAGGTCGGAGCGGCCGTCGCCGACTACGTCGCGGCGATGGGCGGGACGCTGTCGCGGGAGGACATGGCGGCCTACGAGGCGATCGAGCGACGCCCGGTTCGCGCTCAGTTTCGCGGTACCGAGGTGCTGACGAACCCGCCGCCATCCTCTGGCGGCATCCTGATCGCCCTCTGCCTGGAGCTGCTCGAGCGCCTCGGCGACGCTGGGGTCGACGAAACCGTGGCGGCGATGGGGGCCGCCCAGGACAGCCGCGGCGAGCGCTTCCAGGAGGGGCTGTACGAGGACGGATTTGCGGACCTCTTCCTCGACCCCGAGCAGCTCGACGAGACCGCCTCCCGTCTGCGCGAGTCGCTGGGGGGCGGCGACGCCGCGCCGGGCGATGCGCTCGGCTCGACCACCCATCTGGCGGTGCTCGACTCGCAGGGGATGTGCGCGTCGGTCACCTGCTCCAACGGCTCCGGCTCCGGCGTTGTGGTGCCGGGGACCGGCGTCCACCTCAACAACATGCTCGGCGAGCAGGACCTCAACCCGCACGGCTTCCACCTCACCCGGGCCGGACGACGGATGCCTTCGATGATGGCGCCGACGGTGGTGATGCGCGACGCCGAGGTGATCGCCGGGCTGGGCAGCGCCGGCTCGAACCGGATTCGCTCCGCGATCCTGCAGACGGTGCTGCGCCTGGTCGTCGATGAAATGAGCGCCGCGGACGCCGTACGCGCGCCGCGAGTCCACTTCGAGGACGGCGTCCTTCAGGCGGAGCCCGGGATCGACGAGGGGGCACTGGGGCGGCTCGAGCAGAGCGGCATGCCCGTGGTGCGCTGGCGGCGTCCCAACCTCTACTTCGGGGGTGTCCAGACGGTGGCCCGCGACCCCGATGGCACCCTTGAGGGGGGCGGCGACCCGCGGCGGGGCGGCGCCGTGGTGCTGGTCGACTAGCGGTGATGGAGAATCCGCCGATGCCGGAGATCGACTTCGAGGCGGAGGGCATGCTGGAGGGGCTCGAGGGTGAGGCGCGGGAGGCCCGGCTCGCGCTGCTGCAGGAGCTGACCGACGACGGCGTACCGCTGGAGGAGCTGAAGCAGGCCGTCGCCGAGGACCGATTGGCGCTGTTGCCGGTTGAGCGGGTGCTTCGGGGGGAGGGAGAGCGGTACACGATCGAGCAGGTCGTTGAAGGGTCCGGAGTACCGATCGACTTGTTCCGGCGCCAGCGGCGGGCTCTGGGGCTGCCTCTGCCGCCTGAGGATGAGGCGGCCTTCACCGACGAGGACATCGAGGGGATCAAGCGCCTGAAGGCGTTCCTCGACGCCGGTCTCCCCGAGGAGGGGATTCTGCAGACCGCACGGGTGATCGGCATGGCGATGGCCCAGGTCGCGGCCGTCAACCGGGAGCTGATCGGTGCGGCCCTGATGCAGCCGGGGGACACCGAGCGTGATCTGGGCCTGCGCTACGCGCAGGCCGCCCGCGAGCTTGGGCCCATGCTGGCGCCGGTGCTGCGCGACGTCCTCAACCTCCATCTGCGCGAGCAGGTGCGCCAGGACGTGGTCGGCCAGGCGAACCTCGCCTCGGGGGAGTTCGCGGGCACCAGCGAGGTCACGGTCTGCTTCGCCGACATGGTCGGGTTCACGAAGCTCGGTGAGAGCCTCGGCGTCGGCGAGCTGGGAAGTGTCGCCGGCAGGCTCGGCGAGTTAGCCGGCGAAGTCGTAAAGCCACCGGTGCGGCTGGTGAAGATGATCGGCGACGCCGCGATGCTGGTCTCCACTGAGCCGGAGTCACTCGGCGAGGCGGCGCTGAGCCTGGCCGAAGCGGCGGACGCCGAAGGAGAGGCCTTCCCGCAGCTTCGGGTGGGCGTGGCGCACGGGCCGGCGATCGGCCGGGGCGGCGACTTCTACGGGCCGCCGGTGAACCTCGCAAGCCGGATCACAGCGATCGCCCGCCCGGGCAGCGTGCTGGCCAGCAAGGAGGCAAAGGAGGCGCTGGGCGACCGCTTCCACTACTCGTTCGCCGGTGAGCGCCGCCTCAAGGGGATCGCCGAGCCGGCGAGGCTGTTCCGCGTCCGTCGCGAGGAGAGCGAGCCGACCTAGATGCCCGACTTCAGCTTCGTGGTGGTGGCCGTGATCGCTTTCACGGCCCCGGTCCTGCGGGAGCTGATCCCAAAGCTCTTCGTGCCGGCGATCGTGCTTGAGCTGCTGGGCGGGATCATCGTCGGGCCGCAGGTCTTCGACATCGCCCACTCCAGCCAACCGGTCGAGCTCTTCTCCACCATCGGCCTGGCGGCGCTTCTGTTCCTGGCCGGGCGTGAGATCGACGTCAACAGGCTTCGCGGTGAGGTGCTCGAGCGGGGGCTGGCCTGCTTTGCCCTCGGCTTCATGATTGCGGCCGCGATCGCGGCCCCGCTGCACGAGATGGGATTGATCAAGACGCCGCTGCTGGTCGCGGTGATCCTGGTCGCCACGTCGCTCAGCGTGATCATCGTGCCGCTGCGCGACGCCGGCGAGGTCAACACGCCCTTCGGCCAGCAGGTGATCGCCACCGCGGCGATCGCCGAGTTCTCCTCCGTGATCCTGATCTCCTTCTTCTACTCCAACGAGCGAACCGGGCCGGGCACCGAGATCCTCCACCTCAGCGCCTTCGCGCTGCTCGCGATTGTCGTCTTCGTCGCGGTGTCGCGGGGCGGGCGCAACAAGCGGCTCAGCGCGGCCCTGGAGAGGTTGCGGGAGTCCAGCGCCCAGATCCAGACCCGCGCCGACCTGGCGCTTATCGCGATCGTGGTCGGGATCACCAGCCAGCTCGGACTCGAGTCGATCCTGGCCGCCTTCACGGTCGGGGTGATCCGGGGCATGACCGAGGAACGCGACGAGGGCGCCGAACAGAAGCGAGAGGCGGTCGCGCTGGGGATCTTCGTGCCCTTCTTCTTCGTCAGCAGCGGGCTCGACTTCCAGCTCGACCAACTGTTCGCGACGATCGGAGGCGTGATTCGCCTACCGGTGTTCGTGCTCGCCCTGCTGGCTGTGCACGTGGTGCCGGCGCTGATCTACCGGCGCACGATGGGAACCCGGATGGCGATCGCCGCCGGGCTCCTTCAGGCGACCTCGTTCTCGTTCGTCATCGTCGCCACCCAGATCGGCCTTCAGCTTCACATCATGGTGCAGGCCACCGCCACGGCCCTGGTCGGCGCCGGGCTGATCTCGGTCGTCGCTTTCCCTGCGATCGCCTTCGCGCTGCTCGGAGAGCAGCGCCAGAAAGGCCAGCTGTCGCTGGGCGAGGAGACCGGCTTCGCGTAACGGACGCTCGGCCAATGTGACAATTCACCAGGAGTGATTTTCGAGACGTGCTTCTGCTGATCCTCTTCGCACTGATCGCCGGCGCAGGGACCGCTTTGTCGCCCTGCGTGTTGCCTGTGCTGCCCGCGGTGCTCTCCGCCGGCGTCACCGGCGGGCGGCGCCGCCCGCTCGGCGTGGCCACCGGCCTTGCCCTTTCCTTCACCTTCGCCACCGTCGCGCTCGTCTACATGATCGACGCACTCGGTTTGCCGAACGACTTCGCCCGCACGCTTGCGATCGTCGTGCTTGCCGTGTTCGGGGTCACCCTGCTGGTGCCGCCGCTCTCGGACCGCGTCGAGACGCTGGCGAGCAGGCTGGTGAGCGGGCCGCAGGGATTCCGCGGCGACGGCTTCTGGGGCGGGCTGCTGCTCGGGGGGAGCCTTGGATTCGTCTACGCGCCCTGCGCAGGACCGATCCTCGCCGGCGTGATCACCGTCTCGGCCTCGCAGCCGTTCATGGCCGACAAGCTTCTGGTCGCCTTCGCCTACGGGGTCGGATCGGCGGCGGTGCTCTACGCGATCCTGCTCGGCGGGCGGCGCGTCACCGACCATCTCGGCCCGCTGCGCGGGCGCGTCAACTACGTGATGGGGGCGGTGATGATCGCGGTCGCGATCGTTCTCGCGACCAACACCGACATCAAATTCGAGACCAGCCTCGCCAAATCGGCGCCCTCCTTCCTGGTGTTTCCGACCAAGTCGATCGAGGACAGCTCGGCGGTAAAGAACGACCTCGCGCAGCTTCGCGGGCACAAGGTTCAGCAGGCGGTGGGGGAGAGCGAGGCAAACGCGGGACGCAGGCTGCCGGTGCTCGCCCCAGCGCCGAACTTCACCGACACCCAGCGTTGGCTCAACACGCCCGGCGGGCGGCCATTGTCGATTCCGGGGCTGCGCGGCAAGGTCGTGCTGATCGACTTCTGGACCTACACCTGCATCAACTGCCTGCGCACGCTGCCTCACGTCGAGGCCTGGTACCGCAAGTACCGCCGCGACGGGTTGGTCGTCGTCGGGGTCCACACGCCCGAGTTCCCGTTCGAGAAGGAAGCCGGCAACGTCGAGGAGGCGATCGCCTCCAACGGCCTCACCTACCCAGTCGTCCAGGACAATGATTACGGGACCTGGAACGCGTACGCGAACCAGTACTGGCCCGCCAAGTACCTGATCGACGCCCGGGGCCGGGTCCGCTACGTCCATTTCGGCGAGGGCGACTACGGCACCACCGAGCGCGCGATCCGTTCGCTGTTGGCCGAGCGCGGGAACCGCAAGCTGGGCGGCGAGACCAGGGTGCGGGCGCAGACGCCCTCGCCCGGCCTCACCACGCCCGAGAGCTATCTGGGCGGCGCCCGCGCCGAGCGGTTCGTCAACGGCCCGCGGCCCGGCGCCCACCGCTATGCGCTCACCGCCGCCCAATTGCCCCCCGATCACCTCGCCTATGGGGGGCGTTGGCGGATCACCGCGGAATCGGCGACCGCCCTGAAAGGTGCGACGCTTAAGCTCGCGTTCGGTGCCCGCCGCGTGTTCCTGGTCCTCGGCTCGTCGCAGGCGCCGCTGCCGCTGCGGGTGCTGCTCGACGGCCATCCGATCCCCGATCGCCTCGCCGGGGCCGACGTCCGCGGCGGGGTCACGATGATCGACGCCCAGCGTCTCTACAAGCTCGTGAATCTGCCGCGGGTCGAGCGCCACACGCTGACCCTCCGCTTCGCGCCCGGGATCTCGGGCTACGCCTTCACCTTCGGCTAGCCGCTGATGTTTGTTTGCGGCGACGTTGCGTCGCCGCACATGCATGTCAGGCGGCGAAGCCGCCGCAATTGTTGGCCGACGGTTTGCGCGCCGAGAGCACCAGGTTGTAGAACAGCTCTGGCGGAAGCCGCGGTTCGAGCAGCGCACCGTCGAGGCGCTGCAGCGTCATATAGGTGCGAAACGCGAACACCCGCCAGCGCATCGGCACCTCGTCCGGCTCGGCGGTCGACTCGAGCGTGCGCACCCCCCATCCGTAGACGTTGGCGAGCAGCTCCTCGCCGCGCACCCGCGGCCGCTTGAGGCCCGCGGCGGAGAGCATTCTTCGCAGATCGCCGGGGGCGAAGGAGTGCACGTCGACCTGCGATTCGAGAACCGCCCCGCCGTCGCCGTCGGGCGCGCCGTTGACGCGGCGGCCGGCGCCGAGCGCGCGGCGCCACAGCGGCGAGACTGCCAGGGCGGCGCGCTTCGGCAGCGCCGCGAGCAGGTCCCCGTACCGCGAGGGCTCGCCGCAGAAGGCGATCCGCCCCCCCGGTCGCAGGACGCGAGCGAACTCTGTGAACGCCCGCTCGAGGTCGGGAATGTGGTGCAGGACCGCGTGGCCGAAGACGAAGTCGAAGCTTTCGTCGTCGAAGGGGAGCTGTTCGGCACCAGTCGCGACCGTCTGTACCGCGACTCCCAACTCGCCAGCCGTCGCACCCAGGGTCGCCAGCATCCCGGCCGAGATGTCGGTTGCCGTGGCGCGCTCGATCATGCCGAGTTGGAGAAGGTTCAGCGAGAAGTAGCCCGTGCCTGCCCCGATCTCGAGCGCGTCGCCGAACGGGCGCTCGGGGGGCCCGCCCAGCGCCTTGCGGAGCTTGCCGAGCACCTGCTGCTGTCCGACGGCCCCGAAGTCGATTCCCCACTTGCCGTCGTATGAGGCGGCGGCCGCGTCGTGGTAGCGGGTGTTGACGTCCCGTATGCGGTCCGCGCCCTCGCGGAGGGTCGCTGGCATGGCCGGCAATGCTAGTGCCCCGTCCCTTTGCATCGTCTAGGGTCGGGGTCCGTTGCGGACCACCCTCCGCGCCGTGCCTCACCTTCAGCAGAATCAGCCACCCGACGTGCCGCCGCTCGAGCTGACCGGCGAGCGAACCCTGCCCGACGTACCGGAGGAGAACTACTGGTATCGGCGCCACGTCGCCGCCTATGAGTGGATCGCCGAGCGCTGCGCCGGCCTGCGGGTCGCCGACCTCGCCTGCGGTGAGGGTTACGGCTCAGACCTTCTGGCCGGGCGGTCGACGCACGTGATCGGGGTCGACGCGAACCCGGAGGCATTCGAGCACTCCCGACTGCGCTACCGCCGTCCCAACCTGCGATTCGAGCGAGGGCTGGTGGAGGAGTTCTCAGAGCCGCAGGACGCGATCGTCTTCCTGCAGACGATCGAGCACGTCGAAAGGCCGGACCAGCTGCTGCGTCGCTTTGCGGAGCTGGCCCCGGTCTCCTACGTCTCGACCCCGAACCGCCTCACCCTGGCGCCCCCGGGCGCCACGAAGTCGGACAACCCCTGGCACCTGCGCGAATACACGCTCGAGGAGTACAGAGAGATGCTGGAGCCCTGCTGCTCGCGGGTCGAGGTGCTGGGGCTGGTCCACGCCGGCAAGCTGCGCGCCCACGAGATCGCGCTGCGCCTCGGATGGGACCGCGTTCATCCGCTGCTGCGCCTCACCGACCCCTTCTACTCCCGATTCGTCCCTGCGATCACCTCCTCCGACTTCGGGCTGCGAGAGGACGGCCTGGAGCGAGCGCTGGACTTCCTCGCGATCTGCCATGCGTGAACCGGTAGGCGACCTGGCGATCGTCCTGCATTCGCACATGCCCTACGTCGAGGGCTTCGGCACCTATCCGTTCGGCGAGGAGTGGCTGTTCGACGCCGCTGTCCGCTCCTACCTGCCGGTGCTCGAGGTGGCACGCGACCTGACCATGACCGTGACGCCGGTCCTGGCCGATCAGCTCGAGGACCCCGGGGTGCGGGAGCGCCTGCGCCGCTTCCTGGTCGAGCTGCGGATCGGGGCCGCGGAAGCGGACCTCGACGAGGTGCCGGCTGAGAACCACGATGCCGCTGTAGCCGAGGCGGAGCGCTACCGCCACGCGCTGGACGCGCTCGACGCCTGCGAAGGCGACCTGCTGGCGGCTTTCCGCAGCGCCCGGGACGAAGGACGAATCGCACTGATGGGATCAGCTGCCACCCACGCCGTGCTGCCGCTGCTGGCGACCCGGGCGGGGCTGCGGCTGCAGCTCGACGCCGGGCTGCGCTCGCACCGGCGCCGCTTCGGCTGGGACGGGGGCGCCTGGCTGCCTGAGTGCGCCTATGTGCCCGGACTGGAGCGGGAGCTGGCCGAGCAGGGTGTCTCCCACTTCTGCGTCGACCAGAGCGCCCGTGAGCCCGGGCTCGACGCGCTTGCGCCGATCGCCACCGAGGCGGGCCCGGTCGCCTTCACGATCGACTGGGAGGCGGTCTCGTGGCTGTGGTCGGAGACCGGTTACCCAGCCGATCCGGCCTATCTTCAGTTCGCGGCCAAATCGATGCGGGGGATGAGGCTGTGGCGGATTGGGGGCGGCGCCTACGGCCCGGCGGTGGCGGCCGAGACAGCCCGTCGCCACGCGGCCGAGTTCGCGCAGGCAGCCGCGGAGCGGTTGGAAGACTTCCGACGCGACAAGGGGCGGGCCGGGCTGATCGTCTTCGCGGTCGACACCGAGCTGATCGGCCACTGGTGGTCGGAGGGCCCGATCTGGCTGCGGGAGGTGCTGCGGCTGGCGCCCGAACACGGCATACGGCTGCTGACCCTGCCGCAAGCGCTCGCCGAGCACGAGCCCGAGCATCGGCCGCTTGGCGCCGCAAGTTGGGGCGAGGGGAAGGACTTCCGCACCTGGGACGCGCCGGCGGTGGCCGACCTTGCTTGGGCCGCGCGGCGCTGCGAGTTGCGGCTGCTGCGCGCCCTGGGGGAGGGCCTCAACGGCGCGCGGGCGCTGCGCGCGGCCCGCGAGCTGCTCGCCCTTCAATCGAGCGACTGGGCCTTCCTCGATGCCCGCCGGCAGGCCGGCGATTACCCGTTTCAGCGTGCCACCGGGCACGCCGGAGCGATGCTGGAGGCCATAGACTCAGCCCGCGAGCCCGACCCGCGAATGCGAGCCTTGGCACCAGACCTCAGCCTCGTCCCATTGCTGGAGCCCTAGCGTGACCCGGCTGCTGATCCTCTCCTGGGAATACCCGCCGTTGATCGAGGGCGGGCTGGCGCGCCACGTGCGCAAGCTCGCCGAGGCGCTGGTCGACCTCGACCTCGACGTGCACGTGCTCACCCGTGGCGGGGAGGAGTCGCCCGCCGAGGAGCAGGCCGGCGGGGTGACCATCCACCGCATCCGCGAGCCGAAGCGGCCCACGGACCTGGGCGAGTTCGTCACCTGGGTCGAGCGGATGAACTCCGACATGCTGGCGGCCGGCGTCGAGCTTGGCGATCGCTTCTCCTTCGATCTAGTCCACGGGCACGACTGGCTGGTTGCAAATGCCTGCGACCACCTCGCGAAGCGCTTCGGGGCGCCGCTGGTCACGACGATCCACGCCACCGAGCACGGCCGCCACCAGGGATGGGTGGACAAGCACCCGCAGTCCTACATCCACGGCGTCGAGCGCTGGATCACCAATCGATCCGACCGCGTGATCGCCTGCTCGTACTACATGCGCGAGCAGATCGCCGACATCTTCGGCGTCGAGGGAGAGCGGGTCTCGGTGATCCCCAACGGCATCGACCCGCGCGACCTGCAGCCGCAGGACCCGGCCGAGCTTCGCCGCCTGCGGCGCGAGTTCGCCGACCCCGATCAGAAGCTGGTGCTGCTGGTCGGGCGGCTGGTCTACGAGAAGGGGTTCCAGCTGGCGCTGGAGGCGATGCCGGGCGTAATCGAGCGGGTCCCGGGCACCCGCTTCCTGGTCGCCGGATCGGGCACCCACGAGGCCGAGCTGCGTCGCCAGGCGGAGGGCCTCGGGTTGATGGAGCACGGGACCTTCCTGGGCTGGATCGGGGACGACGTCCTGCACTCGCTGTACCCGATCGCCGACATCTGCGTCGTCCCATCGATCTACGAGCCGTTCGGGCTGGTGGCGCTGGAGGCGATGGCGTCCGGGTGCCCATGCCTCGTCGCCGACACCGGCGGGCTGCGGGAGGTGGTCCCGCACGAGGAGGCGGGGCTGCGATTCCGCGCTCGCGACCCCGAGGCGCTGGCGGAGATGGCCGTGCGCGTACTGGGAGACGAGCGGCTCGGCGAGCGCCTGGTCAACGACGGCCTCGAGCACATCCGCCGCTTCGACTGGGCGGACATCGCCGAGCAGACCGTCGGGGTCTACGAACAGGTGGTCGGCAAGAGGGCCAGCGCCTGATCAGGGCTCGACCGGGTCGGACCAGCGCAGCTCGCGCGGCGCCTCGCGCATGCGAATCACCTTCGCCGGCACGCCCCCGACCACTGCGTTTGCCGGTACGTCCTCGGTGACCACGGCGTTGGTGCCGATCACCGAGTTGTCGCCGACCCGCACGCCGCGCAGCACGCAGGCGCCGTATCCGATCCAGACGTTCGACCCGACCACGGTGTCGCGCTTGTAGATGCCCTGGACCCGGATCGGCCGCTCGACCTCGGCGACGCCGTGATCGAAGTCGATGAACATCGCGCGGTCGGCGATCACGCACTGCTCGCCGATCCGCACCCGCTGGTAGGCGGAGATCGTGCACTCCTGGCCGATCACCGTCTTGTCGCCGATCTCGACGACTCCCTCGTGACAGCGGATCTTGGTCGCGTCGCCGATCCAGACGAAACGCCCGAAGCGGATCGTGCCCCGGCGCCCGATCTGCAGCTGGAGATGGGGACCGAGGAATACCAGGCCATCGGTATGCCAGCGCCAACCGGCGATCGTGAACAGGCGCCGCCACAGATAGCGCCACAGCAGGCGCGCGTAGTTGGGCGTCAGCATCCTGTGTTGGGCCAGAAAGCGGGTGAGGCGAATCACGGAGAGCCGCACTGTAGAGGCCGCGTCTAGACTCAGCCGGCTGTGAGCGCGAGGCTCATCAAAAGAGCTTGGTTTCGGGCCGAGCGCGAACAATGTGTGGTGAGCGCGAGGCTCATCAAGAGAGCTTGGTCGGAAGCCGAGCGCGAACTTCCATTGTGATGGCCGAAGCCGCCAAATCAGCCTCGCTGGCCGAGCGGGTTCTGGAGGGCGACAAGCGCGCCCTCGCCCGCGCGATCACGCTGATCGAGTCCGACGACCCGGCCGGCTGGGAGCTTGTGCGCGAGGTCTATCCGCGCACCGGCCACGCCAGGATCGTCGGCTTCACCGGCCCGCCCGGGGTCGGCAAGAGCACGATCATCGGCGCCCTGACGGCAAAGCTGCGCGCCGCCGACCGCGAGATCGGCGTGCTCTCGATCGATCCCTCGAGCCCATTCACCCGCGGCGCCCTGCTCGGCGACCGGATCCGGCTTTCCGAGCACTTCCTTGACCCCGGCGTGTTCATCCGCTCGATGGCGTCGCGCGGGGCGCTCGGCGGGCTCTCGGAGCACGCTCTGCAGGCGGCGCTGGTGATGGACGCAGCGGGCAAGGACGACGTGCTGCTGGAGACCGTCGGCGTCGGGCAGGGGGAAATCGACATCGTCGACCACGCCGACACGATCGTCCTCGCGCTGATGCCCGGGTCCGGGGACTCGATCCAGGCGCTGAAGGCGGGGGTGATGGAGATTCCCGACCTGATCCTCGTCAACAAGGCCGATCACCCGATGACCGACACGATGGTGCGCGAGATCCGCGGCGTCCTCTCGCTGGCCGAGGACGCTGGCGGTTGGCAGGTGCCTATTCTTCGCACCGAGGCATTGAAGGGCGAGGGGATCGAGGAGCTTGCGAACAAGATCGATGAACACCGCGCGCACATTGAGACCGAAGGGACATTGGAGCGACGCCGCGCCCGCAACCTTCGAAACGAGGTCTTGGGGATCGCCTCGGCGCGCCTGCGCCGCCGCCTCACAGACGCCGTGGCCGACGATCCCCAGGTCGAAGAGCTTCTGGAGCGCGTCGTGAGACGTGAGCTAGACCCGGCGACGGCGGCCGGCGAGCTGCTGGAGAGGCCCATCGATGGCTGAGTCCAAGTCAGAGCCCAAACCAGCCGGCAGCGCCCCCCCGCCGCTCAAGGAGGCGCTGGGCTGGATCGGGTTTCGGGTCGACGACATGAACGGCTCGCGGGTCGCCCGGGTGGAGGGGATCTACGTTGACGCCGAGGACGAAGAGCCGGTCTGGGTGGTGGTCAAGCTGGGGCGGTTCGGCAAGATAACCGCGATCCCCTACGCCGACTGCGCCGATGGTCCCGGTCGCGTCTGGGTGGCGCACGGCCGCAAGACGGTCCGCGGCGCTCCCCCGATCGAGCCCGGGCAACCGATGACCCGCGAGCTCGAGCTGGATCTGTACGACCACTACCTGATCCGCCGCGACCGCGGTCGGCATGGCGCGATCGTTGAGCTGGACGAGGGAGCGGTCACCGCGACGCCGGCCGCCGAAGGCCAAGGCTGATCAGGTCCGCTTCAGGCTGACAGTCGACGGCGGGGCTCGTCCAGCGACGACCAGCTGCCCAAACCGGAGAGTGCCTCATTGAACTGCTCCGATTTGCGGCCACTGCGCCGCCGTGGCGGGCTGCCTTGCCCAACCTCGTGCAACTGAGCAGGCTGATCTGCGAAGTCCACCTGCGCATCCATGATCTCCTGCCAGCGGGCGTCTCTCTCCTCGTCCATCTCCACCTCCACGACTCGTGACAGAACGGACGTAAGTCTCGCTGCGCCGTCGGTCGTCGCGCCAGGGGGTGCCTGAAATCACTCCGCAAGCTGCGGAATCAGCGTGCCTGTTCAGCCGTCTAGCAGCCGAGCTGGCGCGCGATCACCATCTGCTGCACCTCGTCGGTGCCCTCGCCGATCGTGAGGATCTTGGCGTCGCGATAGAAGCGGCAGACCGGGTACTCCTCGATGTAGCCGTAGCCACCGTGGATCTGGACCGCCTCCTCGGCGGCGCGCACCGCTAGACGGCCGGTGATCAGCTTCGCCTGCGCGGCGGTGAGTGTGAACGGCTGCTCGCGGTCCTTCTCCATCGCCGCGCGGTAGGTCAGCAGCCGCGCCGCTTCGATCTGGGCCGAGAGGTCGGCGATCTTCGCCTGGATCGCCTGAAAGCTCGAGATCGGCTGACCAAAGGCGCGGCGCTCCTTCGCGTAGGCGATCGCCTCCTCGAGCGCCCCCTGCGCGAGGCCGACCCCCATCGCCGACACCCCGATCCGCCCGCCGTCGAGGATCTGCAGGAACTGCTTGAAGCCCTCGCCGCGCCGGCCGAGGAGGTTTGACTCCGGCACCCGGCAGTCGTCGAATGAGAGTGGGCGGGTGTCGGAGGCGTTCCAGCCCATCTTGCGGTACGGCTTGCCCTGCTCGTAGCCGGGCGTGCCATTGGGGACGATGATGTTGGAGATCTCCTTGCGTCCGTTCGAGCGATCGGTGACGGCGGTGATCGTCACGCAGCCTGAGATCTCGGTGCCCGAGTTGGTGATGAACTGCTTTGCGCCGTTGATCACCCACTCGCCGTCGCTGAGCTCGGCCGTCGTGCTGGCGTTGCCGGCGTCGGAGCCCGCCCCGGGCTCGGTGAGCCCGAACGCGGCCAGCTTCTCGCCGCGGCAAAGCATGGGCAGCCACTCGGAGCGCTGCTCGTCGGTCCCCCAGAGGTGGATCGGCATCGTGCCAAGGGAGGTATGGGCCGCAACCGTGATCGCGACCGAGGAGTCAATCCGCGCCAGCTCCTCTATCGCCATCGTGTAGGCGAGCGTGTCGGCGCCGCCCCCGCCACTGTCTTGCGGGAACGGGATCCCCATCAGCCCCAGCTCTCCCATCTTCGCGACCAGCTCGTAGGGAAAGCTCTTGGTTCGGTCCAGCTCTTCGGCGACCGGCGCGATCTCCTCGCGCGCGAAGGCGCGCACCGTGTCGCGCAGCAGCCGCTGCTCGTCGCTTGGCTCGAAGTTCACAGATTCAGAGCTGCAGGGCCTTCGGCTGCAGGTACTCCTCGATCGCGAAGCGCCCCAGCTCGCGACCGTGGCCGGACTGCTTGTAGCCGCCGAACGGGGCCAGCGGGTTGAAGACACCGCCGTTGATCTCCATCTGACCGGTCCGGATCCGGCGGGCGACGCCCATGGCACGATCCTCGTCCGCAGACCACACGCCCCCCGCCAGGCCGTAGATGCTGTCGTTGGCGATCCGCACCGCGTCGTCCTCGTCGGAGTAGGGGATGATCGATAGCACTGGGCCGAAGATCTCCTCCTGGGCGATGGTCATCGAGCTAACGACGTCGGAGAAGACGGTGGGGCGGACGAAGTAGCCGCGCTCCAGGCCCTCCGGCGCCTCGCTGCCACCGGTCACCAACGTGGCGCCCTCCTCGCTGCCCTTCTCGATGTAGCCGCGCACCACCTCGCGCTGTTCCTCGGAGACCACCGGCCCAAGGCGACTCGCCTCGTCGAATGGGTCCCCGGGAGTGAACTGCTCGGCTGCGGCGGCAGCGATCGTGGCCGCCTCGGCGAGCATCTCGCGCGGCACCAGCATCCGCGTCAGCGCGCTGCAGGTTTGACCCGAGTTGAGGAAGCACTTGGCGACGCCGTCCGGCACCGCTTTGGCCAAATCCGCGTCGTCGAGGATCAGGTTCGGGCTTTTGCCTCCCAGCTCCATGGTCACGGTCTTCACGGTTTCCGCGGCGAGTTCGCTGACCCGCCTCCCGGCCTTCGTCGAACCGGTGAATGACACGATGTCGACGCCCGGGTGCGCGGCTATCGCCTCGCCCACCTCCCCGCCCGATCCCGTGACCAGGTTGAAGACGCCGGCCGGGAGGTCCGCCGCCTCGATCACCTCGGCGAGGATGAATGCGTTCAGCGGCACTACTCCGCTCGGCTTCAGGACCACCGTGCATCCGGCGGCCAATGCCGGGGCCACCTTGGCCGCGATCTGGTGCAGGGGGTAGTTCCACGGGGTGATCGCCCCCAGCACGCCGATCGGTTCGCGGACGACCAGCGAATTGCCGATCTCCTCCTCCCAGGCCACCTGCTGCATCAGCTCCGGCATCGAGGAAAACGACATCGTCGGCAGCCCGGCCTGGATCATTCGGGAGAGCTTCAGCGGCATTCCCAGCTCAGTCGACACCAGTGCGGCGATCTCGTCGGCGCGCTCGCCTAGACCCGCCGCGATCGCAGCCAGCCGCTCGGCCCGCTGCTCACGACTGGTCTGCGACCAGACCTCGAAGGCGTCGCGCGCCGCGGCGACGGCGCGGTCGACGTCCCCGCTGGTCCCCATCGGGATCGAGCCGATCGGCTCTTCGGTGGTCGGGTTGATCACCTCGATCCGCTCCGATCCCTGCGGATCGACCCACTGTCCCCCGATGAAGAGCTTCTCGCGTACGTCCTGCTGAGTGGTGGTCGCCACTGATCCTCCTACTGGTTGTTGGCCGGCGCGTTGCGCGCCGGCACAGGCTTGTCAGGCGCCGAAGGCGCCGCAAGTGTTGCCGTGTCAGGCGGCGAAGCCGCCGCAATTGTTCTTGCTGTTGGGGTCGTCTCTTTCGCCGGCGCCGCCGACGGCGCCGCCACGCTGATCGCCTCCGCGGTGCGGTGGGCGAGGGCCATGATCGAGATCATTGGGTTGGTGCCGGAGGCGGTCGGCATCGCGCTGCCGTCGCCGATCCAGACCCCTGGCGTGTCGTGCAGCTCGCCCCAGGGGCCGGCGACGCTGGTCTTCGGATCGGGTCCCATCCGGCAGCTGCCCATCTGGTGGGCGGAGAAGAGCTTCTGACCGCCTGCCGCGAGCGGGACCCGCTGGGCATGTGAGATGAATGCGTCGAGATCCTCGCCGCGCCGCCAGTGCGGCAGGCCGGACGCCAGCGAGTAGATCTCCAGGGCGCCGGCCGCCTCGTGAAGCCTTGTCTGGGCGTCGATCGCGCGATGGCTGTTGCGGACGTCGAGCTCGTCGGTCAACGAGTAGCGGTGGACGGCGTTGCCGTCGGCGTCGATTGTCACCTGGCCGGCGCCGCGGTCGCGCAGCAGGCCGATGAAGCTGGCGCCGCGCGCGAACTCGTGCGTCATCTCCTTGTGCCGTCGCGGGTCGGTGTAGGGCAGCGCCGAGGCGCCGAGCCCGGTCGTGTACTGGGCCGTCTCGATCAGAAAGCCGTAGCCGTCCTCGATGTTCGCGAACTCGTTGACGACGCCGGTGTGGGGAGCACCCCACCAGGAGCGCTGGTCCTCGCCGTAGTAGGCGAACACCGCGGTGCACGGGTGCAGGCGCAGGTTCTGGCCGACCGCCGGCCCGCCGATGCCCGAGCGCAGCAGCAGGGCCGGCGACTCGAGCGACCCGCAGGCGACGACAACGATCGGGGCGTGGACGGTGACCGCGGCCGAGCGCCCGCTCTCCGGGTCGTGATAGCTGGCCTCCACGCCCGCCGCGCGCCCTGCGTCGACCAGGATCCGCTTTGCCGACGTACGGGCGAGGATCACGCCGTCGGCCTCGGCGACGTCGCGCAGGTAGGTGCGCGCCGTGCTCTGCTTGGAGCCGGTCTGGTCGCCGAACCCGAGGTAGCCAGCCGACTCAGGCGTGTAGGTCGCCGGGTCGGTATTGCGAATCACCCGCTCGAACGACCACCCGAGCCGCTCGGCGCCCTCCTTCATGCGTTGGGTCGGGCCGTTGTAGTCGCTGCATTGCTCGTTGGCGCCGATCCGCTCCATGACCGCGTCCATGTGGCGGTCGAACTCGGGGCCGTCGACGCCCTCGAGCCCGAACTCCTTTGCCCACTGCTCGCGCACCCAGGGCCGGGTGCGCAGGCAGTTGGTCCAGTTGACGGTCGTGCCGCCGCCGACCGTGAAGCCGGCCTGCATGCTGACGTTGCGATCCGCGGTCGGGGTCGGGCCGCCGCGGTAGTAGAGGTTCTGGAACGCCCACAGCTCGAGCATGTTGAAGTCGGCACGGTCGAAGTAACCGCCTGCCTCGAGCACGACCACCTCGAGCCCGTTGGCGGCCAGCATGCCGGCGATCACCCCTCCGCCGGCGCCGGAGCCGACCACCACCGCGTCGGCGTGCAGGCTTAACTCGTCCCCGTTCGGAACCAGTGGCTCGAGCGAGCGTGGCTCCTGCGGCGGGGCGCTGATCGGGCCCGGATAGCCGAAGGTTCGCCACATCGGGTTCTGCCCGGTCTGCGGATCGGGGATTCCGTAGGCCATGAACAGCGCCCCGCTGACAAGCGCGTCGACGCCGACCGCCGCCTCGGGGCTCACCAGGGCCAAGGTGCGAAGGATCTGCTCGCGCGAGCGCGCCGACGCGCGGCTGAATCCCTGGCCCTCGATCTCGTCGAGTAGCTGCCCCATTCCCTCCAGCTCCTCAGAGGGCAGCGCGGAGAGGACGTCCGCGAGTGCAAGGTCCGCGCCGACGTCGGTCGCCTTGCGCGCCCAGAACCCGTCCGGGTCGTGCTGGCGCTCGATCGCCGGCACCACGGTGTCGCAGAGCAGGCTCAGCGTCGCAAGCTGCCGTTCGCTCAGCCGAGATTCCACTTGCTCCGTCTCCTAGGTCTTCGAAAGGTCCTGCGCCAGCGAGACCAATAGTCGCACGCCGAACCCGGTGGGACCCTTGCCGACGTAGGCGCGATCGGTGTCCCAGGCGGTGCCGGCGATGTCCAGGTGCACCCAGGGCTTGCCGTCGACGAACTCCTCGAGAAAGGAGCCGGCGTAGATCGTGCCCGCCTTGCGCTTCGCCGATGCGTTGGTGAGGTCGGCGACCGTTCCCTTGGTCAGCTCCTTGTACTCGGCGTGAAGCGGCAGCCGCCAGGCCAGCTCGCCGCTGCGAGTCGCCGCCTCGGTGACCTCGCCGGCCCATTCGTCGTCGTTGGAAATCAGCGCCGCGTAGGTGGAGCCGAGCGCGACCAGCACCGCCCCGGTCAGCGTCGCCAGATCGACCACCCGCTCGGCGCCGAGCTCGACGCAGTATGCGAGCGCGTCGGCGAGGATCAGCCGCCCCTCCGCGTCGGTGTTGTTGACCTCGACCGTCTTGCCGTTGTACTGGGTGATCACGTCGCCGGGCTTGATAGCGGTCCCGGAGGGCATGTTCTCGGTCGCCGGCACGACGCCGATCAGCTCGACCGGCAGCTCGAGCTCGGCGATCGCGGCGATTGCCTCCAGCACCGCTGCGCCTCCCGACATGTCCATCTTCATCTCGTGCATCGCCTGGGACGGCTTGATCGAGATGCCGCCGCTGTCGAAGGTGACCGCCTTGCCGACCAGGCCGACCGTCGGTCCACCGCCGCCGCCCGCGTAGCGGAGCACGATCAGCTTCGGGTCCTCGGCGGTTCCCTGGCTGACCGCCTCCAGCCCACCCATCCCCTTGTCGGAGATCTCATCGCGGCCGAACACCTCGAAGCTGACCTTGCCGTGCGAGGCGACGATCTCGGCCGCGCGGTCGGCGAGGAAGCTGGGCGTCGCGACGTTGGCGGGCAGTTGCTGAAGCTCGCGGGCCCGGTTCTGCGCCTCGGCGGCGATGCGGGCCGCGTCGACCGCCGGCGACAGCGCCTCGGCGCCGACGATCGTCAGCTGCTCGATGCTGGGGCGGGACTCATCCTCCTCGGGCTTGCGGAAGCGGTCGAAGCGCCAGCTGGCGAGGATCGTTCCCTCGACCAGGCCAGCGGCGACCGCCTCTGCCTTGTCGGTCTCGGGGACGACCCAGGCCACCGACTCGGCTTCGAGCCTGCCCGCCTGGCCCGCCGCGACGGCCGCCACCACCCTGGCGCGCTCGGCGTCGAACTCCTGCTCGTCGCCAAGTCCGACCGCGAGCACCCGACCCTGTCCCTCCGGGTGCAGGACGGTCGTCTTTCGATACCCGTCGCTGAAATCTTCAGCGCCGGGGGCGTCCTTCAGGGCATCCGGCAGGCCGACTTCCTTGAACGTCCCGATCACCAGGAGGTCGGCATCGGCTTGCTGGGGCGATATCTCGCGTACGTCGACCTGCATTCGGCGGCCAGTCTAATCGCGGCTGAGCACCGGCGCCGCGACTGGTTCATTCGTCGAGATTTCGGCCAGACGTCTAGGACGGCGCCTAGAATCGCCGCGATGCCACGGATGGGGATCCTTGCCGCGGCTCTCGGGGGATTGGCTCTCGTCGGCTCCGCTGGGGCGGTGGCTGCGCCCGGGAACAACGGCTTCTTCTCGGTGAGTTGCGACCTCTCGCACCGTCTTCCCGACGACCCGATCGTCCACCCACACCACCACGGCGCGTCGCACTCACACGAGTTCTACGGCAACAGCTCCACCAACGCGAATTCGACCCTGGGGAGCATGCGGCAAGGGGGTACGACCTGCGGGCGGGGGGAGGACAAGTCCGGCTACTGGATCCCCACCCTTTACAAGTACGGCCAGCCGGTCGCTGCGACCGGAATGACCGTCTACTACCGGACCGCCGGACGCAACGCGGCCACCGTCCAGCCGCTGCCCGACGGCCTGCAGATGGTCGCTGGCGACGCCGAGGCGAAGGAGGTCCAGGACGACGACTTCGTCGACTGGAGCTGCTCCGACGGCCAGGCGTTCGACGACACGGTGCTGGGCCGGAGTGCCGCCAAGCAACGCCTCCGCAAGGCGCGTGCGCGGGTTCGCCGCCTGCGGCATCGCCGCGACGCGATCCGCTCCGGCGGCGGCCAGGGGCTTGCCGCGGTCAGCCGCTCGCTGCGCCTCGCCCGCGAGGACCTCGACGAGGCGAGGCTCGACCTCCAGCCGTCTTCGCTGCCGAGCTGCCCCCCCGAGTCGCGCATCCACCTCTCGCTCAACTTCCCCGACTGCTGGGACGGGAGGAGCCTCGACAGCGCCGACCACAAGTCCCACATGTTCTATTCGGAGTGGTCGGCCGGCGAAGCGCGCTGCCCCTCGAGCCATCCGGTGCCGGTGCCGGCGATCACCTTCTCGATCTCCTGGCCGATCCGCGACGGGCGCGGTGCGCGCCTCGCGTCGGGGGCGGTGCGGACGATTCACGGCGACGTGTTCAGCGCCTGGGACCCCGGGATGCAGGGCTTCCACGTCGCCCGCTGTCTGCAGGCGGGCATCGACTGCGGCTCGGATTGAGTCGCCGGACCTGAGGCGCCTCGGTATCGTCAGGTCACAAGTTCCGCAGTCGAGAGAAAGGGACAGATGCCCAGCACAGTGATCATCGGTACCGCTCGAACGCCGTTCGGCAAGATGGGCGGGGGCCTCGCCAAGCTCGACGCTACGGAGCTGGGGGGCAAGGCGATCGAGGCGGCGCTGGAGCGCTCCGAGGTCGGGGCCGACCAGGTCGAACAGGTGATCTTCGGCCAGGTGCTTCAGGCCGGCCAGGGGCAGATTCCGTCCCGTCAGGCCCAGATCAAAGGCGGCATCCCGCGCGAGGTGCCCTCCGAGACCGTGAACAAGGTCTGCGCCTCGGGCATGCGCACGATCGGCCTCGCCGACCAGGCGATCCGCGCCGGAGACATGGCGCTGGCCGTGACCGGCGGCATGGAGTCGATGAGTCAGGCGCCCTACCTGTTGCCCGGCGCCCGCTTCGGCTTCCGGATGGGCGACGTGCAGGCGGTCGACTCGATGACCCACGACGGGCTGACCAACCCGTTCACCGAGAAGCAAATGATCAACGAGGCGAGCGAGGTCTCAAACGAGCTCGAGATCACGCGCCCCGACATGGATCGCTTCGCCGAGCGCTCGCATCGGCTGGCCGCTGAGGCAACCGACGAGGGCCGGCTGGCGGAGGAGATCGTCGGCGTCACCGTGAAGTCGCGCAAGGGCGAGGACACGGTGGAGGCCGACGAGGCGATCCGCCCCGACACGACCATCGAGGCACTCGCGAAGCTGCCGGCCGTCGGCGATGACGACGCGACCCACACGGCCGGAAACGCCCCCGGGGTCAACGACGGCGCCGGAGCGGTGGTCGTCGCCTCGGACGATTGGGCGGAGCGCAACGGTCGACAGCCGCTCGCACAGGTGCTCTCCTACGGCACGGTCGCCGACGACTTTGCCTACCTCGCCAAGACCCCTGCCGGGGCGGCCAAGCAGGCGTTGGAGAAGATCGGCAAGTCGCCCGAGGACGTCGACCTGTGGGAGATCAACGAGGCCTTCGCCTCGGTCGCGATCAACTCGATGCGGATGCTCGGCATCGACGAGGAGAAGGTGAATGTGAACGGCGGCGCGATCGCGCTCGGGCATCCGATCGGTGCCTCCGGCGCCCGCATCGTCGGCGCACTGGTCCACGAGCTGAAGCGTCGGGGCGGCGGCTTGGGTTGTGCCGCCATCTGTTCGGGCGGAGGACAAGGGGACGCAATCGTCCTCGAAGTCAACGGCAGCTAGCGCGGACCCTGCAAAGCGGCGGTTTTCCGGCCGTTCGAAACACCTACTCTGGGACCGCTGATGCCACGCGCAGCCGCTTTTTTTGACCTCGATAAGACCCTGATGGCGGGGTCGAGCGGCATGCACTTCGCCCGGGCCGCCAGCCGCCACGGGATCGTCAGCCACCGCCAGCTTGTGCGCTGGGGTCGCGATCACCTGCGCTACCGGCTGCGCGGCGCCAGTGATGAGGAGGCGAAGGAGGTGCTGCAGGTGGCGCGGGAGCTGATCACCGGAGTCCCCGCCGTCGAGATCGACCGCATGGGGGCCGAGGTGATGGCGTCGATCCTTCCCCGGATCTATCCGCAGATGCTCGACGAGCTCTATTCCCATCAGGACGCCGACCGTCCGACCTTCATCGTCAGCGCGGCCGGCAACGATCTCGTCTCCGCCCTCGCCCGGGTCCTGGGGGCTGACGCCGGCATCGGCACTCGCTACGAGGTCGACGCCGAGGGCAGGTTCACCGGGCGGCTCGACGGCCCGTTCGTCTACCGGCAGGGCAAGGTGGACGCGATGCGGCGCTTCGCCGATCAGCACGGGATCGACCTGGACGCCTCATACGCCTACTCGGACTCCGCCTCGGACCTGCCGATGCTGCGCGCCGTCGGGCATCCGGTGGCAGTCAACCCCGACCCCAAGCTGGCCGCGGTCGCCGCGCAGGAGAGCTGGGACGTGATGCGGTTCGAGAAGCTGGGGCGCCGATTGGCAATCGCCGGCACCACGGTGATCGCCGTCGCGGTCGGAGGCATCGCCAGCTGGCTCGCGGCGCGGCGCACTCCGCGCCGCCGAATCCCGCTTGCGTCCCGCAGCCGCTGACCCGAAACAGTCGCGGGGCGGCGGGCCCCGCATCTATCCTTGGCCTGTGAGCGCGAGGCTTTTCAAAAGAGCTTGGCCGTGGGCCGAGCGCGAACTCCATTGATGATGGCCATAGAGCCCGACGCGCGCCGTCGTGCCCACCAGTGGGCAGAGGAGGTCTACGCCCGCCAGACCGAGCGCGAGGCGGAGTTCTCGACCGTCTCCGGGCACCCGATCGAGCCGATCTACACCGAGGAGGACCTCCCTGACTCAGCGCAGATCGGCTACCCGGGCGAGTCTCCCTACACGCGCGGGGTCTACCCGTCGATGTACCGGGGTCGCCTGTGGACGATGCGCCAGTTCGCCGGCTTCGGCACCTCCGAGGAGACCAATGCCCGCTTTCACTATCTGCTCGAGCATGGCAACAAGGGACTCTCCACCGCCTTTGACATGCCGACCCTGATGGGCCTTGACTCCGACCACGCCCGCAGCCTCGGCGAGGTCGGGCGCGAGGGGGTCGCTGTCGACTCGCTCGACGACATGCTCACCCTCTTCGACGGTATTCCGCTCGGCGAGGTCTCCACCTCGATGACGATCAACGCCCCGGCCGCGATCCTTCTCGCCTTCTATGTGCTGGTGGGGGAGGAGCAGGGCGTCCCCGCCGACAGGCTCGGGGGCACGATCCAGACCGACATTCTCAAGGAGTACATCGCCCAGAAGGAGTGGTGCTTCCCGATCGAGCCGGCGATGCGACTGGTCACCGACATGGTCGAGTGGTGCGCCGCCAACATGCCCCGCTGGCACCCGATCTCGATCTCCGGCTACCACATCCGTGAGGCCGGCTCGACCGCGCAGCAGGAGCTCGCCTTCACGCTCAAGGACGGGTTTACCTATGTCGAGCGGGCGATCGACCGGGGGCTGGACGTCGACGAGTTCGCGCCCCGCCTCAGCTTCTTCTTCAACGCCCACATCGACTTCTTCGAGGAGATCGCGAAGTACCGCGCGGCACGGCGGATCTGGGCCCGCGAGATGCGCGAGACATACGGGGCGCAGCGCGATGAGTCGCTGCGGATGCGGTTCCACACCCAGACCGCCGGGGTCTCGCTGACCGCCCAGCAGCCCCAGATCAACATCGTCCGCACCGCGCTTGAGGCGCTCGCGGCGGTGCTCGGTGGCACCCAGTCGCTGCACACCAACTCCTACGACGAGGCGCTGGCGCTGCCGACCGAGGACTCCGTGCGCCTGGCGCTGCGTACCCAGCAGGTGATCGCGCACGAGTCCGGGGTCGTCAACACGGTCGATCCGCTCGGCGGCTCCTACTTCGTCGAGCGGCTGACCGACGAGATGGAGCGGGCGGCGTATGAGTACTTCGCCCGCATCGACGAGCTGGGCGGGATGGTCGAGGCGATCCGCGAGAACTTCCCGCAGCGCGAGATCGCCGAGGCCTCGTTCACCTACCAGACCGAGGTCAACGAGCGGCGGCGGATCGTGGTCGGGGTCAACGACTTCGTGCAGGAAGACGAGGAGGAGATCTCGATCCTGCGCATCGACCCGGCGCTGGAGCGCAAGCAGACCGAGCGGCTACAGGCGACCCGAGCGCGCCGCGACGCGACCGAGGTCGAGCGGACGCTGGGGGAGCTGAAGCGCGCCTCGGCGACCGAGGGCGAGAACCTGATGCCGCACATCGTCGAGGCCGCCCGGGCCCGCGTCACGGAGGGCGAGATGATCGCCGCGCTGCAGGAGGTCTTCGGGACCTACCGCGAGTCGCCGGTTTTCTGACCCGGAGTCAGGACGAGCAGCGCGTAACAAGCCGCTCACAATTAGGCTGCCCCTGACGTGGAAGGCTTCGCCACATGCTGAGCGCGCGTTGGCCAAAGGTGGTGGCGACCCTCGGGGCTGTACTGGCTCTGAGTGGCGTCGCTTGGGCGGCCGGCTCGCAGCTCGGGGTGATCGGGCCGGATAACGGGATCCAACCCACGGGGCGCAAGCTCGACCCGGTCGGCAAGCTGACCCAGCTCGGCAACTTCCCGACCGGCGGCGCCCTGACCACCGACGGCCGCTTCCTGTGGACGCTTTCCACCGGCCGCAGCCGCAACGACATCCGGATCGTCCGAGTCGCACCGAGACACGGCAACGGCAACGCGGGGGTCGGGGACATCGTCCAGACGATCCAGATGCCGGGGTTGAGCGGGGGCATCGCGATGGCTCCAGACGGGCACACCGCGTACGTGTCCGGCGTGGCCGACTCTCCGCACAAGGACCAGCAGACGCCCCCTAGCGTTCCGGGCCGCGGGGGCGACGTGATCCACGCGTTCACCTACGACCCGCAGAGCGGGATCGCCCAGCGCAACGGCGTGATCCCCGTGCCGCCGCCGCCCGGCACGCTGCCCTCCCAGACCTTCCCGCCCGGCTCGGCTACCGAATCCTGGCCCCGCGACCTGGCGGTCAGCCCCGACGGCAAGACCCTGCTGGCAGCTCTCAACCTCGCTGACGCGGCGGCGGTGATCGATACAGCGACCCGCACCGTGCGCTACGTGAGCGTCGGCCACTACCCCTACGGCGCGGCGGTCACCGGCGACGGACGCTTTGGCCTGGTGACCAGCGAGACCGAGGGGACCGTGTCGGTGATCAACCTCCAGACGGGCAGCGTGGTGAAGAGCATCCAGGTCGGACCACACCTCTCGCATCCGGAGGGCATGGCGGTCGACCCGAAATCGCCGCTCGCCTTCGTCGCCAACGCCAATCAGGACGTGATCGCCGTGATCGACACCGACACGATGACCGTGCAGCGGACGTTGTCGGTCGCCCGGCCACAGGGGACCGGAACGACTCCGGCCTACGTAAGCGTCACTCCCGATGGCTGTGACCTGCTGTCGGCGGACTCGGGCGAGGACGCGGTTGCGGTCTTCGCCCTCTCCGGCGCGGATCGCTGCGACGGCTCGCCGTCGCAGGGGCGGGGCAATGGGTCCCAGCCCCAGCGGCAGCCGTTCGAGCTGATCGGCCGGCTTCCGGTCGGCTCCTATCCGACCATGGCGGCGGCCAACTCACTCGGCCAGCTGGCCTGGATCTCAGCCCGGGGGCTCGGCGTGGGGCCGAACCCGAACGGCCCTAACCCGAACTCGCCGAACGACAGCGATGACTTCATCAACAGCTTTCAATACCTGCCCTCGATTGTCCGCGGCGATTCCGGGATCCTGGACTTCCCCAGCGATCGCACGATCCGCAGGCTCACCCCGGATGTCGACCGCCAGATCGTCCCCACCAACAGCGAGAGCCCTCCGGCCGGCACGCCGATTCGTCCCGGCGGGCCGATCAAGCACGTCTTCTACGTCGTGCGCGAGAACCGCACCTACGACCAGACCCTCGGCGACGACCCGCGCGGCGACGGAGATCCCAGCCTGACCCTGTTCGGCGAGCACTTCACCCCCAACATGCACGCCCTGGTGCGGCGCTTCCCGCTGCTCGACCACGTCTACGCCGACTCCGAGGCCTCGATCGACGGCCACTACTGGACGGCCGCCGGCGCCGTGTCCGACTACGTGGTCAAGAACTGGCCCCAGAACTACGCCGGCCGCGGCCGCCCCTACGACTTCGGCGCCTATGAGGTGAGCAAACCGCCAAACGACTACCTCTTCCACCGCGCGCTGCACGAGGGGGTCTCGTTCTACAACTACGGCGAGGCGCTGGCGGGCCTCTCACCGTTTCCCGACAAGGACCGCACCCCCGAGGCGACGGCCGAGAACCTGCAGGTCCTCGACGGCTCCCGTTCCGACATCCAGATCGTCGGCGGCTGCTACGACTCCGACGTCGCGATCTTCACGAGCTTCGGGTCGTCAACCGACGTCTATGACTCCTCGCCTCCGCCGGGTGCCGCGCCCGGCTCCCACTCCCGCTTCGATTGCTTCAAGTCCAGGTTCCAGGCGCAGCTGGCGAGCAACTCGGTGCCCGCGTTCAACTACATGGTGCTGCCGCTCAACCACACCCAGGGGGTCAAGCCCGGCGCCCGCACTCCGGACGCTGACGTCGCCTCAAACGACTGGGGCCTGGGGCAGATCGTCGAGGAGATCTCGCACTCTTCGATCTGGAACAGCTCGCTGATCCTGGTCGTCGAGGACGACTCACAGGACGGCGCCGACCATGTCGACGCTCACCGCATCCCGGCGCTGGTGATCAGCCCCTACACGCAGCGTGGGGCCGTGGTCCACGATCGCTATGACCAACTCTCCTTCCTGCGCACCCTGGAGATCATCGTGGGCCTGAGGCCGCTCCATCTCGCGGAGGCGCTGGCGGTGCCGCTGTACAAGGCGATCACTCCCAATCCGGGCAACAGCGCCCCCTACAGCGCAATCATGCCGAGCGTCAACATGACGGCCACCAACCCCGCCACGCCCGCCAACGTGCGTGCTTCGGCGGGGCTGCCGCTCAACGCCGTGGACCAGGTGCCGCAGCGCCAGCTCGATGGGATCCTCTGGCAGTACCGGCATGGAGCCGGTTCCGCGCCGCCGCCTCCAGGCCCGAATGCGTCGGCGGAGGACAGCGCGGGGCGGGACGAGAGTGGCGACGAGGCGCTGGGCCAGCCGAGTGCCTTCGCCCAGCAGCTGAAGCATCTGCTGCACAAGCGCCAGCGCCACCGGCGCACCGCGCACCGCGGCTGACTCGCAATTCCGTCCGCTTCGCTGGGCGGCGTCCCCCTGGCCAACTAGCCTGCATTGAAGGCGGGATCGCCAACTAGGACTCATGAGGACGAGCTGCAGAACGCGGGCAAGGGATGCCCTGCGAAGCGTTTGGCTGGCGTCGATTGCGAGCGCGATCGCGCTGCTGGCGCCCGCCGCGACGCGCGCCGCAACGATCGCGGTGACGACGACGGCCGACGAGTTCAACTCCAATCCCGCCGCATGCTCGTTGCGCGAGGCGATCTGGGCGGCCAACCACGACTTGGTCCTGCAGGCGGGATGCACGGCGGGCAGCGGCACGGACGAGATCACGGTCCCCGCCGGGGCCTACAACCTGACAATCCCCGGCGCCGGTGAACAGGGCGACGCGACCGGAGACCTCGACGTGAGCGGACCGGCGACGGTCCGTCATAGCGGTGGCGGATCGACGATCGTCGACGCAAAGGGCATCGACCGGGTGTTCGAGATCAACGCCCCCGGTGGCGCAGCGGTGACGATTTCGGGTCTGACGATCCAGGGCGGGAACGCGGCGGGGGTGACGAGCGGGGCCGGCATCCTCAATACCGCCGGGGTGCTCAACCTGTCGGACTCGACCGTGGCCAACAACACCGCATCCAGCTTTGGCGGAGGGATCGAGTCCAGCCCCGGCGCTATCTCGAACCTCGTCAACACGACCGTCTCGGGCAATTCCGCCAACGGCGACGGCGGCGGCATCGACAACACGGGGGCGACGACGACGCTTCTGAACGCGACGATCACCGGCAATACCACCGACGCCGAAGGCAACGGGTTCGGTCAGGGGGGTGGGGTGGGGCAATTCGGAGGCACGACGACGATGCATGACACGCTCGTCGCCGGGAACATCGACAGGGGCGGCCAGTCTCCAGACTGCACCCAGGCGACCGGCACCCTCGTCTCCCAGGGCCAAACGCTGATCGGGAACCTGGCCGGTTGTGCGTACACGGCGGCATTGGGAGACATCACCGGGGTAGACGCGAAACTCGTGCCGCTGGCCGAAAACGGGGGCCCGACCAAGACTCACGCCCTGCTCCCCGGCTCACCGGCGCTCAACAAGGGCGCCGGCTGCGCCAGGGACGACCAGCGTGGGGTCCCGCGCGCCGCAGGCGGCGCCTGCGATATCGGCGCCTACGAGTTGGTCCGCTGCCGGGGCCGGATCGTCAACTACGTCGGCACCAACGGCCCCGACGTGCTGACCGGGACCGCGGCCCCCGATGCGTTCCTGCTGCTGGGCGGGACCGACACCGCGTTTGGCTTCGGGGGCAGCGACGTGTTCTGCGGCGCCGGGGGCAAGGACAAGGAGGTTGGTGGCCCCGGCCGCGACCGGCTCTACGGCGACACCGGGAAGGACAAGCTGATCGGCGACGGCGGCGATGACCTGCTGGCCGGCGGTGACGGCGCGGACAAACTGCTGGGCGGGGGCGGCAAGGACGATCTGCGCGGCAACGGCAGCGAGGACCGATGCAACGGTGGCGCAGGCAGGCACGACAAGGTTTCCGGCTGCGAGCGCACCAAGAAGATTCCCTAGCCTCGGCTGGCGGAGAAATGGCGGCGCGAGCACGGTCGCGCGTCTAAGCTGCGAGCCCATGACGGCCGCCACCGAACCGAAGACTGAGCGCAAGATCCGCGTTGTTGTCGCCAAGCCTGGGCTCGACGGTCACGACCGCGGCGCCAAGATCATCGCCCGGGCGCTGCGCGACGCCGGCATGGAGGTGATCTACACCGGGCTTCACCAGACGCCCGAGCAGATCGCCGAGACGGTGATCCAGGAGGACGCCGACGCGATCGGGCTCTCGATCCTCTCCGGCGCCCACATGACGCTTGTACCGCGTGTGGTCGAGCTGCTCCGCGCGCAGGGTGTGGAGGACGTGCTGATCACGGTTGGCGGCACGATCCCCGCTGACGACGTCCCGGAGTTGAAGAAGCTCGGCGTCGCCGAGGTGTTCACCCCCGGGGCTGCGACCGACGAGATCGTCGAGTTCATCCGCGGCGGCGTCGGCGAGCGCATCTAGCTCGGTAATATGCCCGCCCGCCAACTGAGCCCGGCCCGCCCGACGAAACCTCGCGGGCCCTTCTCGTACCACCCAAGGAGGCATTGACTTGAAGATCTGCGTCCTGGTCAAACAGGTGCCGGACGCCGCGGTCACCAAGCGCATCGACTCCAACACGATGCGCCTCGACCGCTCCGGCGAGACCAACCTCAACCCGTTCGACACCCACGCGATCGAGGCGGCGATGCAGATCAAGGAGGGCGGCCAGATGGACGTCGACGAGGTCGTCGCCGTGACCATGGGGCCGGACGGCGCCGTCCGCGCCCTGCACAAGGCGGTGGCGCTGGGCGCCGATCGCTCCGTGCACCTGAGCGACGACGCGCTCGCCGGCTCCGACGTTTGCGCGACCGGATACGCGCTGGCCAAGGTTTTGGAGGCCGAGAGCCCCGACCTGGTGTTGCTCGGCCAGCAGTCGGACGACGGCGAGTGCTACACGATCGGTGCGGTGGTCGCCGACCATCTGAAGATGCCCTCGCTGACCCAGGTGATCAAGATCGACGTGCAGGACGGCAAGTTGCGCTGCGAGCGCCAGGCCGAGTACGGCTACGACACGGTCGAGGTCGAGCTGCCGGCCGTGATCAGCGTCGGAGACGCGATCAACGAGCCCCGCTACCCGAGTCTGAAGGCGATCATGGGGGCGAAGAAGAAGCCGCTCGACAGCAAGGCCACCGGCGACGTGGGGATCGAGGCCGACCGCGTCGGGGAGTCCGGCTCGCGCACCTCGGTGCTGGCGCTCAACCCGCCGCCCGAGAAGGAGGCCGGGGAGATCATCGAGGACGAGGACACCAACGAGACGGTCGAGAAGATCGTCGCCTGGCTCGACGAAAGGAAGCTCCTGTAATGGCTGGCATTTTGGTCTACGCCCTGCACGACGATGAGGGCAATTTCAACAACAACTCGCTGGGCGCGCTCTCGGAGGCCTCGAAGCTGGCCAAGGAGCTCGGGTCCGAGGCGGCCGCGGTTGTGGTCGACGACGTCGCCGACGACGCCGCTCAGGGCCTCGGCGCCTACGGCGTCAGCAAGGTTTTCCGCGCCAAGGACGTCCCCGAGGGGCTCGCCCAGCCGGTCGTGGACGTGATGGCGAAGGTGATCTCAGACGAGGACTACGACTACGCGCTGTTCGGTGGTGGGCTGCTCGGCTTCGAGATCGGCGCCGGGCTGACCGCGCGGCTGAACGCCGGCGTGACGATGGAGGTCACCGAGGTCAAGGTGCAGGACGGCAAGCTGGTCGCCGAGCGCCCGATCCTCCAGGACTCCCAAATCGCCGACGTCGGCTATGTCGACAAGCCCGGGGTGATCATCTCGCGGCTCAACGCATTCGACGTCAACGAGGGTGGCGGCGGATCGGCCGATGTCGTCGACGTCGACGTCGAGCTGTCGGAGTGGTCTACGAAGGCGAAGATGGTCCAGCGCGGCGAGCAACGCGGCGAGGACGTCAACATCGAGGACGCCGACATCCTGGTCGGCGGCGGCCGCGGGCTGGGCGAGAAGGACAACTTCAAGCTCGCCGAGGACCTCGCCGAGGCGATGGGCGGCGCGGTCGCCGCGACGCGAGCGGTGGTCGACGCCGGCTGGTACCCGTATGCGGCCCAGATCGGTCAGACGGGCAAGACCGTGGCGCCGAAGCTGTACCTGGCCTGCGGCATCTCCGGCGCGATCCAGCACAAGGTCGGCATGCAGAGCTCCGAGAACGTGCTGGCGATCAACAAGGATCCCAACGCGCCGATCTTCGAGTTCTCGGACCTCGGCGTCGTCGGCGACCTGCACAAAATAGTTCCCAAGCTCACGGAAGCAATAAAGGCAAAGAAAGGTTCCTAGTTCCTCGTTCCTAGGAACAAGGAACAAGCCACAAGGAACAAGCGGTATGGCAGTCGCCCCACAGCAATTCCCACCGCCCTTTGACTCCGCCGACGTTGTCGGCCCACCCACCGACGCCCCCGACGACCGGATCGAGGTCGGGGTGGCGATCGTCGGTGGCGGCCCCGCGGGCCTCGCCTGTGCGATCAAGCTGATGCAGCTGCTCGAGAACGAGCCCGAGCTGACCGAGAAGCTCGGCGAAGTCCCGGTGGCGGTGATCGAGAAGGGCAAGGTGCCAGGGGCGCATCTGCTTTCCGGGGCCAACATGCGGCCGTCGGCGATGCGGGAGTTGTTTCCGGACCTCGACCCCTCCGAGTGGCCGGTCTATCAGCAGGTGACCAAGGACGCCGTCTACTTCCTGACCAAGAAGCACGCCGCGCCGGTGGTGCCGATGCCGCCCAACTTCCGCAACCACGGCAACTACGTCACCTCGGTGGCGAAGCTGGGGCGCTTTCTGGGCGAGAAAGCAGAGGAGGCTGGCGTCTACATCCTCTCCGAGACCGCCGCGACCAAGCTCTTGGTCGAGGACCGGATCGTTCGCGGCGTGCGCTCCGGTGACCGCGGCCGCGGCCGCGACGGGGAGGAGCTCTCCAACTTCGAGCCCGGCTCCGACGTCGTCGCGAAGGCGACCGTGCTCGCCGAGGGGACGATCGGGCATCTCACCTACGCGGCACTCGACTACTTCGACCTCCACGGCGCCGACCCGCAGTGCTGGGAGCTGGGCGTGAAGGAGGTCTGGGAGGTGGAGAAGCCGCTCGACCGGGTGATCCACACGCTCGGCTGGCCGCTGCGCTGGGGCGCCAAGTGGAAGGAGGCCGGTGGCAGCTTCATCTACCCGATGGGCGAGGACAAGGTCTGCATCGGGTTGGTGGTCGGGCTCGAGACCACCGACGCCACCTTCTCCACCCACGACGCCCTGCAGCTGCTCAAGACGCATCCCTTCGTTCGCAAGATCCTCGAGGGCGGCAAGCGGGTCGCCTGGGGCGCGAAGACGATCCCCTCGGGCGGCTACTGGGCGATGCCCAAGCGCCTCGCAGTGCCGGGGATGGTGATCGCCGGCGACAACGCCGGAATGGTCAACATCGCCGAGCTGAAGGGGATCCACTACGCGATGCACGCCGGCATGTATGCCGCCGAGGCGATCGTCGAGGCCCTGAAGCAGGACTCGGTCAACTTCGAGGCCTATGACGAGAAGGTCCACGACTCGGTGATCGAGAAGGACCTCTACCGCTCGCGCAACATGCGCCAACCGCTCTCCAAGGGACTGCTGTTCGGTGGCGCGATGGGAAGCGCGATGGTGCTGACACGCGGCGCGTTCCCGGGCGGACACTGGAAAAACGAGGACGACGCCGAGGCCCCGGTGGAGATCGACGGCGCCAAGGACATGTATCCGGCACTGGACGGCGAGTACACCTTCGACAAGCTCTCCTCGGTCTTCCTGTCGGGCAACGCGACCCGCGACGACGCGCCCAACCACGTGCGGGTGCAGACCCATGTCCCGCGCGAGGTGGCCCAGGCGTGGGTCTCGATGTGCCCGGCCCAGGTCTACGAGATCCCCGACGAGCAGCTCTCCAGCGGCGCCGCCGAGGTCGACGTCAACGTCACCGCGTCGAACTGCATCCAGTGCGGCGCGATCACCGCCAAGGGCGGCCGCCTCACCCTCCCCGAGGGTGGCGACGGCCCCCTGTATCAAGAGACTTAGCTCACATCACGTAGAGCTTCGGTCAGCCTGAGGCGTGGCGCTTGGAGCACCCACGAACGCCCCGATCAGCTCCGCCAACCGCTCGGGCTGATCGAGCGGCACGAAGGTCTTCGCATTGGAGATCGTCTCGATCGTCGCGTCGGGGATCACCTCCGCCAACCGCTCCGCGTAGGAGAGCTTGAAGATGCGGTCCTCGGGCGCCCAGGCGAACAGCGTCGGTCGATCGAAGTCGGCCAGCCGCTGCGCCGCCTCGAGCGTGTAGCGCTTGTTCATGCCGGCCGTCAGCTTTGCTGTGTCGCGCATCACCCCGCGATCGCTCTGCGACGGCTCCATCCAGCTGTCGATCAGCTCGGCTGGGATCTTGGTCTTCGCAAAGGGCGCAAATGCGGCCCGGCGCAGGAAACCGATCCGGAATGGCAGCGCCATCGCGGTCATCCCGCCGGGCAGCTTGGCCAGCGGTGGCATCGCCTTGAAGATCGAGGGCGGGAAGTTGTCATGGGTGTCGCAGTTGGTCAGCACCAGCCGACCGATTCGCTCCGGACGCCGGGTGGCCAGGACCTGCGACATCGCGCCGCCGCTGTCGTTGCCAACGATGGTGGCGCCGCTCAAATCGAGGGCCTCGAGGAAGTCGGCGATCAGGTTCGCGATCCCCGGAGGAGAGAGGTCGGCGTCGGCGTTCATCGCCACCCGGTGGGCGCCCATCGGCCAGTCCGGAAGGATGCAGCGGTGGGTCGCCGAGAGCGCTTCGGCGGTTCCGGTCCACAGCCGGCCGTCGACAAGAAATCCGTGCACGAAGACGATCGGCTCACCTTCCCCGAGCTCCCGGTAGCGGACCGTGCCCTGCGGAAGTGCGACCTCTTCGCTGCGGATCATCCTGGCCTCCTGTCGGGGGACGGTGGAATCCGCCCCGGTAGTTGCATACAGACGGTAGGCAATAACACCCGCAGGCGGTCGGCAGCCGGTGGGCCGTCGCTAGACTGAAGAGACGATGAAGGCCTCGATCCATCCGGAGTACGTGCTCGCGAACGTGCACTGCTCGTGCGGAAACCAGTTCTACACGCGGTCCACCAAGCCGGACCTCCACGTGGAGCTCTGCTCGGCGTGCCATCCCTTCTACACGGGCAAGCAGAAGCTGGTCGACACCGGAGGACGGGTTGAGCGCTTCCAGCGCCGCGCCGCAAAACGGTCCAAGGCCGGAAAGTAGAGCCCTGAGCCCTAGGGAGGGCGAAGTCTGATGCCAGGCCCGGGAGCGGGGCTTGACGGCAGAGGGTCGGACGCAGGTTCGGCAACCATGCGCATGCCCGACGGGGCCCTGGTCGCGAACCGCGACGCCCCGGTTGGCGGTCAGGCTGTGCTCGAAGGAGTGATGATGCGCGGCGTCTCGGTCTGGGCGGTCGCGGTGCGCGAACCGGAGGGCGAGATCGAGGTGACCTCAGAGCCGCTGGTCTCCTGGGCAAAGCGCCACCGCGTCTGGCGCTTGCCGGTGGTCCGCGGCGTCGTTGCCCTCGCCGAGTCGATGAAGATCGGCTTTCGCGCCCTTGCGATCTCCGCCAACGCCCAGCTCGACCCCGAGGAGCAGGAGCAGATCGGGGGCTTCACCTGGGGGGTGACGATCGCGCTCTCGCTGGTGCTCGCGATCGGGCTCTTCTTCGTGATCCCGGTCGGGGCGACCAGCTTGATCAAGGACCAGCTCGGGTCCGCGGCGCTGTTCTGGCTCGTCGAGGGCTGTTTGCGGACCGCGATCTTCATCGGCTACATCGCCCTGATCAGCCGCTTTGGAGACCTGCGCCGCGTGTTCGAGTACCACGGCGCCGAGCACAAGACGATCTCCTGCTACGAGGCCGAGGATCGCCTGATCCCGGCGCGGGCCAAGCTCTACTCGCGCCTGCACCCTCGCTGCGGGACCAGCTTCCTCTTGATCGTGATGGTGCTGGCGATCTTCGTCTTCGCGCCGATCGGGCTCCCGGCCTGGTACTGGCTGCTGGCGTCGCGGATCCTCGGCATCCCCCTGATCGCCGGGCTCTCATACGAGGTGATCAAGTGGGCGGGGCGCAACCGCCGCAAGCGCTGGGTCCGGGCGCTGATGTGGCCGGGGCTGATGCTTCAGAAACTCACCACCCGCGAGCCCGACGAGCAGCAACTCGAGGTCGCGATCGCGGCGCTGGAGGCGGTGCTCGCGGTCGAGACGCCCGAGCAGGCCGCCGCCGAGCAGCCGATCGAGATCGTCGCCTAGCTCTGTCGTGGCCTAGCCTTCGCTAGGCATGATCGACCGGCTGGTGAAACAGATCGAGGCGCGCTTCGCCGAGCTGGAGCGCGAGATGTCCGACCCGGCCGTAATCGGCGACCGGGAGCGCTACGCAGAGGTCGGGCGCGAGTACAGCGAGCTCGAGCCGGCCCACGGTCTTGCTCGCGAGTACCGGACGCTGCGCGACGACCTCGAGGGGGCGCGGGAGTTGCTGGCCGAGGACGGCGACGACCCGGAGCTGCGCAGCGTGGTCGAGGAGGCGCCCGCCCGGCTCGAGCAGCTCGAGGAGGAGATCCGCCTGGCGATGGTCGAGCGAGATCCCAATGACGCCAAGAACGTGTTGGTCGAGATTCGGGCTGGCACCGGCGGCGACGAGGCGGCACTGTTCGCCGGCGACCTGTTCAAGATGCTGACCCGTTACGCCGAGCAGCGCGGCTTTGCGACCGAGGTGCTGTCGCAGTCCCCGGCCGAGGTCGGCGGCTTCAAGGAGGTCACCTTCGCGATCAAGGGCGACGGCGCCTACTCGGTGTTCAAGTACGAAGGGGGGACCCACCGCGTCCAACGCGTGCCGAAGACCGAGTCGCAGGGGCGCATCCACACTTCCACGGCGACGGTTGCCGTACTTCCGGAGGCCGAGGAGGTCGAGGTGCAGGTGGACCCCAACGAGCTCCAGATCGACACCTTCCGCTCCTCCGGCCCGGGAGGCCAGTCGGTCAACACCACCGACTCGGCGGTTCGGATCACGCACAAGCCAACCGGCATCATGGTCTCGATGCAGGACGAGAAGTCTCAGCTTCAAAACCGCGAGCGGGCG
>JBBQNM010000003.1:0-80050 GCA_038329895.1 Solirubrobacterales bacterium
GTCGGTCTCCTCGTAGCGGCGCTCGAGGTTGTTGACGATGCCCTCGAAGCGGACGGCGTAGGAGCGCCGTCGCCCGAATCGATTGCTGTAGGTCACCTTGTGGCGCTCGTCGCCGGTGCCGTGGAGGAAGATCTCGCGCTCGGCGTCGCTCAGCTTCGCCCAGGGCTTGGTGACGTCGACCCCATTGGCCTCCGCGACGGCCTCGACAACGCGCCGCCAGTAGCGCGCGTGGCCGAGCCGCCATGGCTGTAGCGCCCCCTCCTCCAGCGAAAGGGTCGGGTCGGGGACGACCAGCTCGGGATCGATCACGCGCTGAAAGCCGAGCCCGTGACAGCGATCGCAGGCGCCGTGCGGGGAGTTGAAGGAGAAGATGCGCGGCTCCAGCTCGGGGATCGACGTGCCGCAGTTGAGGCAGGCGAACTTCTCCGAGAACAGCAACTGCTCGCCCACGGAATCGCCGTTGTCGAGCAGCTCCACCTCGACCAGGCCCGCACCGAGTGCCGCCGCCGCTTCCACCGACTCCGAGAGCCGGCGCCGCAGGTCCGACTTCATCACCAGGCGATCGACGACGATCGAGATGTCGTGCTTGTACTTCTTGTCGAGCTTGATCTCTTCGTCGAGGCGCCGCAGCTCGCCGTCGACCTTGGCCCGCGAGTAACCCTCGAGCCGCATCTGCTCGAGCATCTTTCCGTACTCGCCCTTGCGGCCCCGGACCACCGGCGCCATGACCAGGAAGCGGCGGCCCGCGTCGAGGGTCATCAGGCGATCGGTGATCTGCTCCAGGGACTGCCCGGCAATCTCCTCGCCGCACTCGGGGCAGTGGGGAATTCCGATTCGCGCCCAGAGCAGGCGCAGGTAGTCATAGATCTCGGTCACGGTCCCGACCGTCGATCGCGGGTTGCGCGAGGTCGTCTTCTGGTCGATCGAGATCGCCGGCGAGAGGCCCTCGATCGAGTCAACGTCGGGCTTCTCCATCAGGCCGAGGAACTGCCGCGCATAGGCGGACAGCGACTCGACATAGCGGCGCTGGCCCTCAGCGTAGATCGTGTCGAAGGCAAGGCTCGACTTGCCCGAGCCGGAGAGTCCCGTGACCACGATCAGCGCGTCGCGCGGAAGCTCGACGTCGATGTCCTTGAGGTTGTGCTCGCGGGCGCCGGAGACGACTATGCGGTTGGAAGCCGCCATGTTTCGATTCTACGGGGGCGAACGGTTGTTCCCCTACGGCTTTGTGCGTTGAGAATTCGTCAGATGCCAAGAAGGTTTCAAGGCTCGCTTTGCTTTGTAAGGACACGATATAAGCTTACAAAGTAAGGAACAATTGTTATCCTTACAAAGGTCTCACCTCTTTGAAAGGAACAACGTGCCCTCCACGACCAAAAAATCATCCGAGGAAAAAGAACTGAGCGCGCCCCTTGGCCACCCTGAAAAGCGCACTTGGGAGCCTGATCCAAGTGTCCCAGGAGGGCGCCGGAATCGACGCGGAGGGCCATACCAGGTCTTCATTCCCGATCCCATCGCCGAGCGTCGCTTCCCACTGCGGGACGATGGGGTCAACTCGATCACCGCCGCCACGAAAGCGCTGGCGCAGCTCAACGGCACATCGCCACGTCTCGCATCACTCGATGCTCTTGCCAGCAATCTCCTACGCTCGGAGAGCGCTGCATCCTCTCGCATCGAGGGTCTCGCGGTTTCCCACAAGCGTCTTGCTCGCGCGGCTTACAAGGGTGCCGACAAGCCAGGCGGCGACAACAGAGCAGGGGAAGTATTGGGCAACGTCGAGGCGATGAAGCGCGCCATCGAGCTGGGCGCGAATTCGGCACCGTTCACGGTCACCGGTATCACGGACATTCATCGCACGCTGTTGCGTTTTACGCAGGATCGGCACATCGCAGGGGTTGTCCGCACGGAGCAGAACTGGATTGGTGGCAACGACTACAACCCGCTTGGGGCAACCTATGTGCCGCCTCCCCCTGAGCAGGTTCCAGCGCTTCTCGACGACCTTTGTGAGTTCATCGAACGCGACGATCTCGCTCCAGTGGCGCAAGCAGCGATAGCTCACGCTCAGTTCGAAAACATTCACCCCTTTGCCGATGGAAACGGTCGGGTCGGACGGGCATTGATCTACACGGTCCTGCGCCGCCGCAACGAGACCAGCAATTACGTTCCGCCCATCAGCCTCGTACTTGCAACTCAACCAAAGAACTACATTGGCGGCTTGGGCGGGTACAGCAAGGGGGATGTGAGCGGTTGGTGCGAGACGTTCGCGGCTGCGACGGAACGAGCGGCCCAGGAGGCAGAACAAATCGGTGTGTTGATTGAGGAACGCCAGGACACCTGGCTCGATCGCCTAGGAAGTCCACGCAAGGACGCCGCCGTACGTCAGCTCATCAGCTCCCTACCAGCGCAGCCGGTAATCGACGTCGCTGCTGGACAAGAGCTGACCGGAAAATCCCACGTCGCGGTCCAGAATGCGCTTCAACAACTCGAAGACACTGGCGTCCTTCAGAGACTGAGCGAACGCAAGTGGGGCCGAGTATGGGAATGCGGAGAGCTGTTGAGTCTGGTTGAAGAATTCGAGAAAACCGTCTCAACCCCATAGATCCAACAGGTTGGCTCGCTGCAGCCACTAGGGGCGGCAGGCGCAATGTAGGCTCGGACTGTGGTCTCCCCGCCGCCGGTCAGCGCGATCTCCGAGCTGGTACTCGAGGTCTCAGACCTCGAGGCCGCGCGAAGCTTCTACCGCGACCTGCTCGGCTTCGAGGAGACGCTCTACGGCGAGGGGCGTGAGGGGCGCTACTGGTACCTGATCGGCGAGACTGCGCGATTGGGGCTGTGGACGCCGCAGATCGGGCTCGCGGGCGGACAGGGCGGCGCCCACGTGCACTTCGCCTTCCACGTTGCGGATCCCGAGATAGACGGGCTGCTGGACCGCATCGGCGCAAGCGGAGCCGACGTCGAGGGGCCGATCCAGCTCGGGCCCGGCCGGGCGATCTACGTCACCGACCCGGACAACAACGTCGTCGAGTTCTGGTCCCAGGACATGGTCGAGTACACGGCCGGCGCCCGCGGTGGCGGCGAGGCGGGCACGTTCAGAAGCGGCTAGCCCGCCGTGGCTAGACTCGCGGTCCCGAGCACTGGGAGGAGCCAGACATGCTGTCGAACGCGCGCGTTGCCCCGACTTTGGCCGTGACCGACATGGAACGCGCCCGTCGCTTCTACGAGGGCAAGCTGGGTCTGGAGGTGGAGGCCGAGGTGGCGGAAACCATCCGCTACAGCTGTGGCGCCGGAACCGGCCTCGCGTTGTTCGAACGGCCGATGGAGCCCATCGACCGCACGGTGGCTGCCTTCGAGGTCGACGACATCGAGAGCGAGGTTGCTGAGCTCAGAGGCAAGGGAGTCGAGGTAGAGGGCATCGTCACCTTGCCCAGCGGCGTCCAGCGGGCGTTCTTCAAGGATCCCGACGGCAACATAATCGGAATGAGGCAGCTCTAAGGCCGGACGGCTGGGGCTCCTCGATCGATATTCCGCGGCCGAGGCCTGACTTCTATGGTTATGGCCTTGATCGACGAGGCCGAGATCCGCAGGCGCTATGAGCACCTGACCGCTCACTCCGAGGCCGAGCCCGACCTGCTCGCCGACGACGTGGTGATCAACCACGCGGAGATGCCCGGGACGTGGGGCACCTTTCACGGCCTCGAGGGCGCTCGGGCCAACCTGTCCGAGATCGCGGAGGGCCTTGTGGACTTCGTCTGGCAGCCGAAACACATCGAGCAACTCGACGACGGTCGCTGGCTGATCCTCCTCATCTTCTCCGGTCGGGGCAGAGGCAGTGGCGCGCCGGGCAAGGGGCAGCTGGGCCACATCGCCAGGTTCGACGAGCAGGATCGGTTGAAGCGCCTCGACGTCCATCGGGACTGGGACCGGGCCCGCAGCGCAGCGGCGGAAGACAGCTGGTAGCCGGGGCAACCGACCCCCGGCACGCTGGAGAGTTAGCTACTTGCCGGCGCGCTCGAAGACCGCGTCGAGCAGCTGGCCGGTGTCGGCAAGCTCGTAGTTCGCGCTCAGGTGCTTGGCGATGTCCTTGCGCGACGACCCGTCGAGCGCCATCTTCATCGCCACCAAGCGCGCGGCCTGATCGTCGGCGCCGTTGGCGGCGGCAGGGGCCGGCGGCTCCGGTTGCGGCTCGGGGATCATGGGAGGCTCCGGCTCGGGCTCGCGCGGTGGTGCCGGCTCGGGCACCGTGACCGGGGTGGGGTCGACCTCGGGTTCGGGAGGCGCTGGCTCGGGCACGGGCTGCGGCCCGGGCTCGGTCTCGCCTCGGGTCCCGTCCCCTCCGACAACCGCCTGCGCCATCTCGCCGATCCGCTCGCGCAGCTCGTCGGCTTGGCCGATCAGATTCGCGACCGAGCGCTGGGCGCGCTCGAGCTGGTCGCGGGCCTGATCGCGGGCGTTCGAGAGCAGCTCGTCGGCCTCGCGCCGCGCGTCGGCCTCGATCTCCTTCGCCTTCGCCTCGGCCGCCTCGACGATGCTCGCCACCTTCTGGGCCGCGACGTCGGCCAGCGAGGCGGGCGCATCGGCCTGCTCGACCTGCTCGGCGACCTTGCGCAGATGAGCGTCGACCGCTTTCGGGTCATAGCCCTTGCGAGCGGTCGGGAAGTCGCCGCGAACGATCTCCTCGCGAGATATCGTCATCGCAGCCAGCGTAGCGGAGAAACCGCCGCAAGCTGGCACTTTCGTTCGCTGATCCGATCAGCGGCCACGATCGAATAAAAGACGGCGGGCAGAAGAAAGGACTCAAACGAAATGAGCGTATTGATGATTCTGCGTGTCCCAGGCGATCCCGCCAAGCTCGAGGAGTTCGCGGGGTCCAACTCGGAGTTGATGCAGAAGATCGTCGCCCACGCGCGCGAGCGCGGGGCGCTCCACCATGGCTTCTTCGGTGGCGAGAACGAGGTCCTGGTGGTGGACAAATGGGAGACCGAGGACGGCTTTCGCGAGTTCTTCGACAGCGAAGAGGACGTCCCGAAAATCATGCAGCAGGTCGCTACCGGAGAGCCGGAGATCAGCTTCTACCGGCCGTTGGACACCGGGGACGATTTCTAAGGAGAACCATTGCGGCGGGGGCTTCAGGCCCCCGCCCGCATGCCGTCGAGATCGCGGCGCAGCTCCTTGATCTCGTCGCGAATCCGGGCCGCCTCCTCGAAGCGCAGGTCCTCGGCGGCCGCCGCCATCTCCTCCTCGAGTTCGACGATCGTGCGCTCCAGCTCCTCAGGGCCCTCAAACTCCTGGCCGCGCCGGCTGCGGCGCCGCCGCGCCGGAGCCCGCGACTCCATCGCAAGGAACTCGGACATGTCGGAGATGCCCTTCTGCACCGTCTCCGGCGTGATTCCGTGCTCCTCGTTGTAGGCGACCTGAATCGCCCGCCGCCGATCGGTCTCGCGGATCGCTGCTCGCATCGACTCGGTCTCGCGGTCCGCGTACATCAGCACTTTGCCCTCGACGTTGCGGGCGGCGCGGCCGATCGTCTGGATCAGGCTGGTCTCGCCGCGCAGAAAGCCTTCCTTGTCGGCGTCGAGGATCGCCACCAGCGAGACCTCGGGCAGGTCGAGGCCCTCGCGCAGCAGGTTGACCCCGACCAGCACGTCGAACTCGCCCAGCCGCAGGTCGCGGATGATCTGGATCCGCTCCAGCGTGTCGACCTCGGAGTGCAGATACCGCACCCGGACCCCGTACTCCAAGAGGTAGGCGGTCAGGTCCTCGGCCATCTTCTTGGTCAGCGTGGTGACCAGGACGCGCTCGTTCTGCTCGGCGCGGCGGCGGATCTCGTTCATCAGGTCGTCGATCTGGTTGCGGGTCTCGCGCACGTCCACGTCGGGGTCGACGATCCCGGTCGGGCGTACGATCTGCTCGACGACGCCGGAGGACTTGCTGCGCTCGAACGGGCCCGGGGTCGCCGAGCACATCACCAGGGCGCCGATCCGGCTGAGGAACTCCTCGAACCGCAGCGGCCGGTTGTCGAGCGCCGAGGGCAGCCGGAACCCGTGCTCGACCAGGGTCAGCTTGCGCGAGTGGTCGCCCTCGTACATGCCGCCGAGCTGCGGGATCGTCTGGTGCGATTCGTCGACGAAGGTGACGAAGTCGTCGGGGAAGTAGTCGATCAGGGTGTGCGGGGCGCTGCCCGGTGGGCGGTCGTCGAGGATCCGCGAGTAGTTCTCGATCCCGTTGCAGAACCCCAGCTCCTTCAGCATCTCGAGGTCATAGAGGGTGCGTTGGCGCAGCCGGTGCGCTTCGAGCTGCTTTCCCGCCTCTTCCAGCTCGGAGGTGCGCTGGTTCATCTCGGCGCGGATCTCGGTCACCGTGCGCTCGATCGTCTCGTCCTTGGTCACGTAGTGGGTCGCGGGCCAGACCGAGACGTGGTCGATCACGTCGAGCACCTCGCCGCTCAGTGGGTCGAAGTGCTGAATCGCCTCTATCTCGTCCCCGAACAACGAGATCCGGTAGGCGGAATCGGCGTAGGCCGGCTGGATCTCCAGCACCTCGCCCTGGACCCGGAAGGTGCCGCGGCCCAGCGCCGTGTCGTTACGCCCGTACTGCATCCGGACCAGCTTGCGGACGGTCTCGTCGCGATCGATCGAGTCGCCGACCTTGAACAGCTGCATCTGCTCGTTGTAGAGCTGCGGCGAGCCGATTCCGAAGATGCAGGAGACCGACGCGACGATGATCACGTCCCGGCGCGCGAACAGCGCCGAGGTGGCGGCGTGGCGCAGGCGGTCGATCTCGTCGTTGATCGAGGAGTCCTTTTCGATGTAGAGGTCCTGCGCCGGCACGTAGGCCTCGGGCTGGTAGTAGTCGTAGTAGCTGACGAAGTACTCGACCTGGTTCTCGGGGAAGAACTCCCGGAACTCGTTGCAGAGCTGCGCGGCGAGGGTCTTGTTGTGGGCGATCACAAGCGACGGCCGCTGGACCTGCTCGATCACCCCGGCCATCGTGAACGTCTTGCCGGTGCCGGTTGCACCGAGGAGGGTCTGGAAGCGGTCGCTCCCCTCGAGGCCCGCCGACAGCTCGGCGATCGCCGTCGGCTGGTCGGCGGTAGGCGTGTAGGCGGGGTTGAGCTTGAAATCCGGCACCGGCCCACCTTAGCGACGGGGCATCACGTGCTGGTGGCGTGCGCTCCCCGCAAACCCTGATGAGAGAATCGCCCGCGATGACCCGCTCCCAGAGACTGCTGGCTGGGTTCTTTGCTCTGGCAGGCTCGATGCACTTTGTCCGGCCCCGCGCATATGAGGCGATCATGCCACCGTACGTGCCCCACCACCGGGAGGTGGTCCTGGCAAGCGGCCTCGCGGAACTGGCTGGCGCCGCCGCGATGATCCCGGCGCAGTCCCGCCAGCTGGCGCGCTGGTGGCTGATCGGTGTGCTGGTAGCGGTTTTCCCGGCCAACGTTCACATGGCGATCAGCCCGGAGCCGGTAAAAGGACTCGACCTGGACCGAATTCCGCGCTGGGCGCTGTGGGCCCGGTTGCCGCTGCAACCGCTGATGGTGCTCTGGGTCTGGCGCGCCACCGCCGAGAAGGGATGAAATAGCGGTTGACCACCGGGGACCTACGGCAGCAGCCCCTGGACCTCGTTCGGCAGCAGGCCCCCCAAGCCCCCTAGCAAGCCGCCCAGGTCGTTGAAGATCGGGCTCGCGTCGCGGATCAGGCTCACCACCTGGTCGACCGGCACGTTTCTTGCCAGCTCGCGCAATCCGTTGGCGACTACGGGGTTCAGCGCCCCGGCCCGCTCGCCGTCATCGATCGCCCGCACCAGCCCCGCACGCACCGCTCCCTGAAGACGCGGGTCGCTGGCGAAGCGCCCGCGCCCCGCGGGCGTGGCGAGGGCGAGGACAAGTGTCTCGCGGGAGACGTGCAGCTCGCAGGCGGTCCCGTCCAGCGCCGAGAGTGTGAACTGGCCGGCGGTCTCCTGGAGCCCGCTGGTCTGCGGCCAGGGTCGCGGCTTGCAGGGATCGCGAACCTGGGCCGGAGCATAGGAGCTCCCCCCGAGCGCCAGGAAGGTGACGACGAGCGCCGCGGAGACGGCGACCGATGCGCCGACCAGGGTTCGACCGCTCACAGCACTGACCGTTCGCGCTCGGCCCAACGCCAAGCTCTTTGGCAGAGCCTCGCGCTCACAGGCTCAACTCCTCCGGTCGGCGCCGAACCACGGCGATCGGCAGCAGCGCCGCGAGCGCGAACGCCGCCGCGATCAGGAACGAGTTGCTGAAGGCGTGGGTGGCGGCGCGGTCGAGCTGATCCTGGAGCCGGCTATGCAACCGGCTCACCGCGACCTGGTCCTGGGGGCCACCCGGCGACGGCTCGAAAGCCGGGTCGATGACGGGCACCCGCCCTCGCTCCTGGTGCAGGCGATCGGCGAGCCGCGTCGCAATCTCGATCTTCACCAACGGCGGCAGATGGGCATCGAGAAGCGCCGCGGTGCCGGCCTGCTCCGCCGCGGATCGCTGCTCGACCAGGTCGGAGGTGAAGACAGGGGTCAGCACTAGCAGCCCGACGACGACGCCGGCATGGCGGGCGGCAATCGTCCACCCCCCGTGGATCGCCTGCAGCGAGCGGCCCTCCAGCGCCGCCTCGGTGAGCGCCGAGAGCGTCAGCGCCAAGCCAATGCCGATCAGCATCTGCGACGGAATCGTCGCCACGACCACTGCCTTGGGGAGCAGCGCCAGTCCCGCCAGCCCACCGCAGATCAGGATCGCACCGGCGGCCGCGCGGGCAGACGGGTCCCGGACCGATCGGGCCAGCGGCGCACCGAGCAGCGCAGCCAGCGGCATCACCGAGACACTCGCGGCCGCCGCGATCGGGCTCAGCCGCCAGCCCTCGATCAACAACAGCACAATCAGAAACAGCGCGGCCACCAGCGCTGCGGCGACCAGGCCGAGGGCGGCGTTGGCGGCCAGGTGCGGCCGGCCGGGGCGGCTCAACTCGTCGCGCTCCGCGGCTCTCGAACGTTCCCGCGCCGCGACCGGAAGCAGGACGACGATCACCACCGCGGTCAGCGGCACCTGGACCAAGAAGATCGACTCCCATGACACCAGCTCAGTCAGCAGGCCGCCAGCCGCCGGCCCCACCGCCGCCCCAATCGCTCCCGCGGCCGCCCAGACGCGTGCGGCACGACGCTCCGAGTCAAGCTCGCCGGGAAGCAATTCGAGCGCCCCGCAGACCGCCGCCGCCCCGCCGGCGGCCTGAATGCAGCGCGCCGCGAGAAGCAGGGCGAGGCTGGGAGAAACCCCACAGACGAGGCTGGCAACACCGAATACGGCCAGGCCGCCGACGGTAGCTCGCGCCGGCCCCACGCGGCGCGCCGCAAACGCCGCCGGGACCGCGCACAGCGCCATCACCAGGTTGAAGGCGACCAGCACCCAGACCACGCCGTTCACCGAGACGTCGAGCGAGCGGTAGATCTCGGGCAGCGCCAGGACGACGATCGAGGAGTCGGCGAGCACGAGGCCGACCGCAAGTCCGAGTGCAAAAAGCCGAATGCGTGGACATTTGGCTACCGATTTCACGGTAGCCGGACGCTGAACTTGCTCAAGTGCTTTCGCCACGCGCCGAAGTATCTGACAGTCGCCACAGGCGGCGTCGCCTATGCGCTAGTTCACACGCCACTTCCTGATCATCGGTGCGGTCGCCACTACGGCGATCGCGATGAGCGGCTGCGTGGTGATCAAGAGCCAGAGCGCCTCGCAGTTGAACACGACCGGCGACGTCCAGATCACCACCACCGCCTGTGCCTCGGACGTCAACTCGAACAACACGGCTACAGCCCGGCCGACTCGTCCTGCCAGGGCGGAAGCCATGGCGGCAACTCTTCCGGCGATGCGGCCAACGACTCCGACCAGTTGTTTATCGCCTACCGCATCCCGACCGCGGCCACCGCGCCGAGCACCATCACCACGACCAATCCGAGCGGCGGGAGCGCGATCACCTTCACCCAGAACTCCCAGTACACGTCCCAGCTCCAGAGCCTGTCACCGGCGCCCGCCGGGGACCAGTGGGTCGGCTACATGTCGGGCGTCGTGAACTACACGACAGCGGGCGGGCAGTACTTCACCGTCGCGCCCACGTTCAAACTCCAGCAGGCCTCCGACGGCACTCCGTTCCAGGGTCCGTTCAAGTATCGGGTCGCGGTGGGCAACCGGACCGTCGACGGCACTCACCTGGCGGGCCGCACCGTGAGCTGCAACGGCTCGATCACGACCTGGAGCAACAGCGACAAGTCGATCTGCGTAGACGACCCCTCCGCACCCAACGTCGCCACCGACCTCCAGCAGCCGACCGAGGACCTCGGGATCCTCGAAGCCCCGGGCACGCAGTCCGTCAACCAGGGCAACGTCGCCCGGGTCAAGTTCCAGGTCGCCTACGCCGGCGACGGGAATCCGGCTCCCAGCTTCGACCTCAGCGCATCGACCGACATTCCGGGCGCCACCGCGCTGCCCAGCGCCCCGACCCTTACCCCAGAGGACGGGGTCAACCAGCTGCGCGCGATCGTGCGTGCTCCAGTCGACACACCGAGCGGCCACTACAACGTCACCCTCACCGCGTCGCTTCCCAACGGCGAGACGCGCTCTAGCACTCACGACGTGCTCGTGACTCCCACCACGGTGCGCTGCGACTCGGCCGCACCGACGATCGCCGGCACGCGGGGCGACGACATCCTGGTCGGCACTCCCGGTGCCGACGTGATCGCCGCCTACGCCGGCAACGACGAGGTCCTCGGCCTCGACGGCAATGACCTGATCTGCACCGGCCGCGGCGACGACACGATCCGCGGCGGCGGGGGCAACGACCAGATCAACGGCCGGCGCGGCAATGACCTTCTCTCGGGCGGTAGCGGGCACAACATCATCACCCCGGGCCCCGGCAAAGACCGCATGATCCAGTAGCAGCGCTCCTGCGGGGCCATGTGCCGAGCAATCAAACCGCTCCTGATCGCCACGGCCCTGGGCTTGACGGGGGTTCTGAGCGGCTGCGTCGTAATCACAAGCCAGTCCTCACAGCAGCTCAACACGATCGGCGCCGTGAGGCTCACGACCACCGCCTGCTTCTCGCAGCAGAGCGGATGCCCCGACAAGGGCAACTCGAACACCGCCGCCACGGGCGGCGGTTTCCAGGTCCTGGTCGGGTACCGGGTACCCGATGACACGTCCGTTCCGCAGGCCTTCAACACGACCGCCGGCCAAGTGCTTTCGTTCAACCGCGATGCCAGCTATTCGGCGGAGCTCGAGCGCCTCTCCCCCGCCGGACTCGGGCAGAAGTGGGTCGGCTACCGCTCCGCCGCCCTGACCTCGGCCTCCAGCGCTCCGACGTTCACGGTGAGCCCGACGTTCGCCCTACGGCAGGGGCCCGATGGCGAGCCCTTCGCCGGCCCGTTCGCCTATCGGGTCGTGACCGGGGCCAGGACGACCCCGAGCAACCCCAACGCGCCAGTCGATTGCGGCTCAAACCTTGCGGGCAGCCAGGCAAGCAAAACCACCTGCGTGGATTCGCCCGCGGTCAGCGACGTGACGACCAGCCTCCAGCAGCCAACCCAGGACCTCGGGATTATCGATGACCCAACCGCGCAGCGGGCGAGCAGGGGCGGGAGCGAAGCCGTCCAGTTCCGGATCGTCTACGCCGGAAAGGCAGGTTCCGCCCCGACCTTCGATCTCAGCGCTTCGACTGACGTTCCGGGAGCCGAAGCGAATCCCCACCCAGCCAATTTGACCCCCGCAGCGGGTGCCACAAAGGTGCGCGTGAACCTTCACGTCCCCCCGGACACAGCGCGCGGCAGCTACGACGTCACGCTGGTCGCGGTCTTGCCAAACGGCCAGACCCGCTCCCGCACCCAGGAACTTCGGATCGGCCGCGTCAGCGCACCCTGCGGCACTGCCAAGCCGACCATCACCGGAACACCGGGACGCGACCGACTGGTCGGCACTCGGGGCCGTGAAGTGATCTCCGCTTACGGCGGCGACGACCGCATCCTCGGCCGGGCCGGCAACGACCTGATCTGCGCCGGGGCCGGCAACGACACCGTGCGTGGCGGCGCCGGCGACGACACGATCGCGGGCCGCAGGGGCAAGGACCACCTGATCGGTGGTCGCGGCCACGATCTGATGATCGGCGGCCCCGGCAGGGACAGCTTCAAGCACTAGGAACGATTGCGGCGGCTGACAGTCGTTCTTGGCCGGCGCCGTAGGCGCCGGCACATGCGTGTCAGGCTGCGCAGCAGCCGCAAGGTATGTGCCGGCGCAGCGCGCCGGCCAACGTCAGTAGCCGAGCTCCTTGGCGTAGTTGTGGCGATAGTCCTTCTGTTTGTCCAGCACCTCGGCGACATAACCGCGGGTCTCGCTGGTCGGTATGTCGTCGATTGACATCCCGCTCTCTCCCCAGGAGTCGGCGTTGCCGGGTCCGGCGTTGTAGGCGGCCAGCGCCGCAACCTCGCTGCCGTCGTAACGGTCGAGAAGGTAGCCCAGGTAGAAGGTCCCGTAGGAGATGTTGATCTGGGGATCGGAGAGGTCGTCGAGGCGGAATGTCGTCCCCCCGCTCTGTTTCTCGATCTCGGTCGCGGTGTCGGGGGTTATCTGCATCAGCCCGCGGGCGCCCGCGTGGGAGGTCTGGTCGTGGAAGCGCGACTCCGAGTAGATCACCGCCGCGATCAGGCTCGCGTCAACACCCTTGTCGGCCGCCTGCTGGCGGATGATGTCCTCGTGACGCAGAGGCAACGTGAACTCGCGGATCGCGCGGTTGAAACCGCCTGAGACGATCAGGACTCCGACCAGCGCCCCGAGGGTGACGGCGACGAGGATCCCGAGGCCCCATCTTCTGCGTCGCACCTGCGCGGTCTGCCTCCCTCGGGCACGGGGCCGAGAGCGGCTCGCTGAGCGGCGGGCTGGGGACCGATGGCTGCTGCGGGTCGCTTCCATGCCGACCTAACGTTGTACAGGTTCGGTGCCGGATCTCCCTTCCGGGCTTTCCAGCTTCGCGAGCAGGTCGGACAGCTCACGCTCGAGGTCGGCGAGCGAGCCTTCGTTGCGCACCACGTGGTCGGCCCGAGCCGCCTTCTCGTCCTGATCGAGCTGGCGTGCCGCGCGCTCGTCGACCAGAGCATGGCCGCGCTGCTCGGCCCGAGCGCGACGCGTGTCGTCATCAGCGACCACCGCCACGGTGACGTCGAAGGCGTCGGCCATCGGGGTCTCGAACAGCAGCGGCACCTCGACCACCCCGAACTCCGTACCGGGCTCGAGCGACCGCCGCCAGGCGTCGATCCGTTCCCCCACCCTCGGGTGCAACTCCGCCTCCAGCCAGGCCAGCTCCTCCGGCCGCTCGAAGACGATCTCCCCGACTCGACTGCGGTCGATCGCGCCATCGGGGGCGATCTGCGGTCCCCAGCGCTCGATCAGACGATCACGCATCTGCTCCGAATCGAGCAGTTCGTGCACCACCGCGTCGCTGGAGATCGTCTCGGCGCCGATTCGCCCGAAGGCCTCCAGAGCCTCCGATTTTCCGGCGGCGATCCCGCCGGTGAGGCCGATGAGGAGCGGCGCCATCGCCGCCGCCCTCAGCTCTCCTCGCCGGGCGCCTCTTCGCCGTCGTCCGGCGAGTCCGGGCGTTCGGCTACCGACTCGCCCTCGTGAGCTTCCCCGGCATCCTCGGCGTCCTGCGAATCGTCGCCGTCGCCAGCCTCCTCGGGCGGCTCGGCGGCGGTCTCATCCTCAGACTCTGAGGGCTCCTCGGTCGCACTCTCGCCCTCGGTCTCCTGCGGCGCCTCGGCCGCGGCCTCGCCCTCGACCTCGGGGGGCGGCTCGGCGAAGACTTCCTCGGAGAGATCCAGATCCGGCGTCTCCTCCCCAGCCGCCGGCGGGGTCCCGCCCTCCGGAAGCTGGATGTCGCGCATCGGCAGGTCCTGGCCCTCGACCCTCTTGATGCTCAAAGAGAGGCGGCGGCGCTCCTCGTCGACCTCGAGGATCTTCACCTTCAGCTCGGTCCCCGGCTCGACGACCTCGCTCGGGTTCTCGACGTGATGATCGGCCAGCTCGGAGATGTGAACGAGGCCCTCGACGCCGGGGAGGATCTCCACGAAGGCACCGAAGGCAACCACCTTGGTGACCTTGCCCTCCAGCACGTCCCCGGTCTGGTGGCTGTCGACGACGCTCTGCCACGGGTCCTCCTGGGTCTGCTTGAGACCAAGGCTGATGCGCTGGCGGTCGCGGTCGATGTCCAGCACCTTGACCCGGACCGTGTCGCCGATCCCAACCACCTCGGACGGGTGGTTGACGTGGCTCCAGGAGAGTTCGGAGATGTGGATCAGGCCGTCGATGCCGTCGAGGTCGACGAAGGCGCCGAAATCGACGATGTTGGAGATCTTCCCGTCGACGATCTGGCCCGCCTGCAGGCGGTCGAGGATCTGCTCGCGCACTTCCTTGCGCTCCTCCTCCAGCACCGCCCGACGCGACAACACGACGTTGTTTCGGCTGCGGTTCAGCTCGATCACCTTGCACTCGAGCTTCTCACCCATGAACTCGTCGAGGTTGTGGACGCGGCGGATGTCGACCAGGGACGCAGGCAGGAAGCCACGCACGCCGAGGTCGAGGATCAGCCCGCCCTTGACGACCTCGATCACGGTGCCCTCGACCGGCTCGCCCGACTCGGCGGCGGCCTCGATGCGGCGCCAGGCCTTCTCGAATCGGGCCCGCTTCTTGGAGAGGATCAGGCGACCTTCCTGGTCCTCCTTGGTGAGCACCAGGGCGTCGACCTCCTCGCCGAGCGAGACCTCGTCGCCGGGGTCGACCGACTTGCGGATCGAGAGCTCGTTGGAGGGTATGACCCCCTCCGACTTGTAGCCGATGTCGACCAGGACCTCGTCCTTGTCGATGCGCACGACCTTGCCGTTGACCACGTCCCCCTCCTTGAAGGAGATCATCGTCGCGTCGTAGTTGGGAACGAGCTTGCCGTCGACCTCGATCATGAAGTCGTTGGAGACCACGGCGGGCGCGCTCTCGCTCGCCGGATCTACGGCTGTGTCGGGGGTGGACACGGCGGCGAATGATGGCAGAAGGAAGAACCTGGAACCTCGAAGTAAGGGACAGCGGACCCATTCACGCCTGGCGTTGAGCTGAAGCGCCTCGAACTTCGTTTTACTTGCAGACAATGCCCATCCGCGAGACCAAACGTGGCGAGGAACGGACGCCGCTAGGTGGCTCTTACGACGTGCTGATCTGCGGGGCCAGCTTCGCCGGCCTGACCGCGGCGCGCGAGCTGGCCGGGTCCGGGGCGCGGGTACTGATGCTGGACCGATACGAGATCGGCGAGCGCCAGACCTCGGCATGCGCGGCGCCGACCGACTGGCTGATCGCGCTCGGGCTCGAGGAGTCGATCAAGCAGACCTTCGGCGACCTCGTGGTCCACACGCCGCACACGAGCGTGCGCATGGACCTGCCCTGGGACTTCTCAACCTTCGACTACCGCACGCTGTGCGAGCTGCTCTGGAAGCAATGCGACGCCGACTTCGAGACAGCGACCGTGGAGGGACGGGGTGCCCCGCCGAACGGCGACTCCCGAACAATTGCGGCGGCTTTGCCGCCTGACACGCCTGTGGCGGCGCCAAACGGCACCGCCCCAAACATCCATGTCATCACCGACCGGGGTGAGATTGCGGCGCCGCTGGTCGTCGACGCGCTGGGCTGGCGCCGCGTCCTCGGCTCGGGCGCCAACGTCCAGCCTCCCGAGGCGCGCCTGTCGCGCGGGCTCGAGGTGCACCCGTGGGGAAGCAACGAAGACCTCGAGATCTGGATCGAGCGCGGCGTCGTCCCGGCTGGGTACGGCTGGAGCTTCCCCGCCAACGACGAGCTGCGAGTCGGCGTCGGCTCCTTCGATCCCCGCTTTCACGTCAAGCAACCGACCGTCGAGCTGGCCGAGCGGCTCGAGGTTGAGAGCGTGCGCTACCAGGGCAATTGGATCCCGCACCGACTGCGGCCTGCGGTCGATGCCGGCGTCTTCTTCGCAGGCGACTCGGCCGGCCACTGCCTGCCGCTGACCGCGGAGGGAATCCGAACCGCCTTCTACTTCGCAATCGCCTGCGGCCGCGAACTGCGGGGGGTCCACGTAGGCGCCAAGCCCCGCCAGCGCGCGCTCGCCGACTACGCGGCCTTCTCGGATGCCCATCGCTGGAAGTTCGAGGGGATACTGCGGGTTCAGCAGCTGATCCCGAGGGTGCCGCCGCGACTGCTGGCGGTAGCGCTGAAGGGGATGGCGAGCAAGAGGTTCGTCGATTGGTCGTTCGGCCACTACCTCAACATCGCGCCACCGGAGTTCGTGCAGAGCGCGCCGCGCCCCAGTGAAGCCCGCGTCGCCGCCTGACGGCGTCAGCGGACGACGAGAACGGTCCCGACCAGCAACAGGGCGACCCCGAGGATGCGCAGCGGGGAGAGAGCCACCTGCTGGAGGCCGAGGATGCCGAGCCGATCGGCGACCACCGACGCGGTTAGCTGGCCGGCTACGGTCGCCGCCGCCACGCCGCCGGCGCCGATCGAGCTGACGGCCACCAGCGCGTTGGCGACGTAGATCGCGCCCAGCAGCCCGCCCAACAGGTAGTACCAGCGCACGTCGGTGGCGTGGGAGATCCCGCCGGCCTTTCCGCTCACCACGACGATCAGCAGCAGCGCGGCGGTCCCGACCAGAAACGAGATCAGCGCCGCGGCCAGGTCACCGCTCGCCTTGCCGAGCCCCGCGTTGATCGGAGCCTGGAGGGCGATCAGGCCCCCGGCGCCCGCCGTGAGGATGACCGCTGTTCCCTTATCCACCTCTCACCACCGTGATCTTTTCGTCCAGCACGTGTTATCTCCATGCGGCCGTACCCGGCCGCCGTGCTGTCATATCAGGACCAGCACGTTCGCGATCCGGTCAAATGCCCCCGCCACCCCCCAACAGCGTCGCCTCTCGGCTCTTCCTTGGCCCCGCCCTGAGGACGCAGCCGGACCGGCGGCTGGTCTCACTGGTGCGCAACGGCTACGAGACCGCCTTCGAGGAGATCGTTCGCCGATACGGCAAGCCGCTCGGCCGCTACGCGGCGGCGATCGTTCCCTCGCACCGTGCCGAGGACGTCACCCAGGACGCCTTCTCCAAGGCCCTGCTGGCGCTGCGGGACACCGACAAGGAGATCGAGCTGAGGCCTTGGCTGTACCGGATCGTCCGCAACACGGCGCTCAACAACCTCCGCGACCAACCGGCGGTCACTGCTCCGCTGCACGAGGGCATCGACGGCGTCGAGACTCCCCCAGAGGCCGCCGAGCGCCGCGAGGAGATCGCCGAGCTGCTGCTGCGGCTGCGTGCCCTACCCGATCCGCAGCGCGCGGCGATCGTGATGCGCGAGCTGGAGGGGCTGAGCCACGAGGAGATCGCCGCCGCACTCGGCCTCAGCGGCGGCGCGGCCCGGCAGACGATTTACCGGGCGCGCCGGGCGCTGCGCAACGGCGCCGGCATGCTGGTGCCGGTCCCGGTCCTGCACTACCTGCTCGACCCGACGATCGGCGACGCGGTCGCCGGTGCGGGCTTGGGGAGCGCGGCGGCAGCGGGGGCGGGTGTCGCCGGAGCTTCGGCGGGCGGCGCCGGGGCAGGGGTCGCAATGAAGGCGGGGCTGGCTACGGTCTTGGTGGCCGGATCGGTGGGGACGGGCGTGGCGCTTCACAACTCTTCTCGCGACCACGGCTCCGCCTCGGCGTCCGAGACCTCCTCGAAGTCAGGCGAGCGAGACACTGCCGGCTCGCAGTCCGGCTCGACGAGCAACAGCGACCCCGGCGCCAGCGTCGAGAGCCATGGCGAGGGCGGCTTGAGTACCGGCGACCGCCATGGCGGTAACAGCGGGCGCGGGTCGGGAGACGATGGCTCCGGGAGCGACTCGCATGGAGGCCCCGGCCCCAGCGCGGGCACTTCCCACGAGGGCGGCTCGCACAGCGGCGATGGGTCCGGCGCGGACGACGGCTCCAGCCACCATGGCGACGGGTCTGGGCCGTCCGGCGGTGGCTCAGGGTCCGGCGGCTCGGGCTCCTCGGACGGCGGCTCGGGATCCGGTAGCTCAGGACCAGGAGGAGGAGGCGACGACGGTGGTTCGAGCGGGAGCGGCGACGGCGGGTCGGGCGGGGGCGACGATTCCTCGATTCTCCCGCCACTGGGCGACTAGACCAACCGTCCAACCCGCGTGACCTTGGCGCCCGGCTCGGGTTTTATGGCCATCTGATGCAACTACCGACGGAGGCAACCTCAATGTCCTGCAATCGATACAGACCCCTGATGGTGCTTGTCGCGAGCTGTCTGGGCCTCGTCGCCCTGCTCGCCCTGCCATCCGGGGCGGCGGCCAGGGACCGCAACCACGACCGCATCCCCGACCGCTGGGAGAAGGCGCACCACCTTTCGCTGAAGGTCAACCAGGCCCGCCGAGACCAGGACCGAGACGGTCTCAGGAACCGGGGCGAGTTCCTGGCCAGCGACCTGCCGCACGACGAAGACACCGATGGCGACAGCACGGAGGATGGCAATGAAAACGCCGGAACCATCGAGTTGTTCCAGGGCGGCGTCCTGACGATCAATCTGTTCTCCGGCGGCACCTTGACCGGGACCGTCACGCCGGACACCGAGATTGATTGCACGGGCGTGGACGAGCCCAACGGCGACAACAACGACGGCGATCACGAGAGCGAGTCGGGTGACGATCGCCTCGCACGCCACGGGGAGAACAGCGGGCCCGACAGTGGGAACAGCGGCCCCAGCTCTGACAACGAGGGCAACGACGAGGCCGATGAGAACGACGAGCAGGGTGAAACCGACTGCTCGACGGCCGATCTCACGCCCACGACGGTAGTCCACGAGGCCGAGGTCACCGGCAGCGGGACCAGCACCGTGTTCGAGGAGATCGAGCTGGTCAAGTAGCTCCTCCTCAGATCGATCTCGAAAAGGGCGGCGAGAGCCGCCCTTTTCATTTCGCTTCCAGCCAGTCCCTGCCGATGCCGATGTCCACCTCGAGCGGCGGGTCGAGGTCGAAAGAGCGACACATCTCCTTGCGGACAAGCTCCTCGGCCTGCTCCATCTCGGCCGTCGGGCCCTCGAACAGCAGTTCGTCGTGGATCTGGAGGATCAGCCGCGTCTTCATTCCAGCCTCACGCAAGGCGACATGGCAGCGCACCATCGCCACCTTGATGATGTCGGCGGCGGTCCCCTGAATCACCGTGTTGACGGCCAGCCGCTCGCCAAGCCGCCGGGTCTGCACCTGGCCCGAGCGCAGCTCCGGGATCGGGCGGCGGCGGCCCATCAGCGTGGTCACGTAGCCATCCGCCTGGGCGCGCTCGATCGTCTCCTCGCGGAAGGCGCGCACGGCCGGGAAGCGCTCCAGGTAGCGGGCAACGAACTCCTCCCCCTCGGCCTGCGGGATCGCGAGGCGATCGGCGAGCCCGAATCCGGTCAGCCCGTAGACGATCCCGAAGTTGACCATCTTCGCCTTCGAGCGCTGGCCGATGTCCACCTCCTCGCGCGGGATGTCAAAGACCTCCGAAGCCGTCGCCGCGTGAACGTCGTCGCCCTCCCTGAAGATCTTCTTCAGCACCTCCTCGTCGGCGACGTGGGCGAGCACCCGCAGCTCGACCTGGCTGTAGTCGGCGGAAAGCAGGCGCGCGCCCCGCTCGGCGACGAAGCAGGAGCGCAGCGGACGGCCCAGCTCGGTGCGGATCGGGATGTTCTGAAGGTTGGGATTGGTGCTGGACAGGCGCCCGGTGGTGGTCGCCGCCTGGTTGAAGGTCGTGTGGATGCGTCCTGTCTCCGGGTGGATCAGGTCGGGGAGGGTGTCGAGGTAGGTGCTCTTGAGCTTCGTCAGCTCGCGCCAGCTCTCGATCTTGGGGACGATCTCGTGCTCGTCACGGATCTGGGCAAGCACCCGGGCGTCGGTCGAGAAGCCGGTCTTGCCGCGCCGCTTGCGGGTCAGCTCCAGCTCCTCGAACAGGACCTGGGCGACCTGCTGGGGGGAGCCAATCGTGAACTCGTGCCCGGCAAGCTTGTGGATCTCGGACTCCAGCTTGGCGATCTGCTCCGCGAACCCCTCGCCGATCTCGGTCAGACGCTTGGCGTCGAGCTTGACCCCCTCGCGCTCCATCGCCGCCAGCACGTCGACCAGCGGAAGCTCGACCTCGCGCAGCAGGTCCTCAAGCCCCCACTCGGCAAGCCGCGGGCGCTGCAAGTCGGTGAGCTCGGCAACCAGCCGCGCCTCTTCGGGGGGCTCCAGGGCCGCCTCCGCCTCCTCCCCCAGCTCGAGCTGCTCGTCCCCGTCGCTCGTTCCTCGTTCCTCGTCCCTCGTGACGCCGAGTCCAGCGTCGGCCGTGAGCTCGACAAGGTCGTAGTTTCGCCGCGCGGGGTCGAGCAGGTAGGCGGCCAGCATCGTGTCGTGCTCGAGCTCCAGGTCGACCCCCGCCTCGGCCGCGGCGGCAAGCAATCCATGCCGACCGCCCCCGAGCGACTTCGCATCGTGCACGATCAGGGGCTGCCCCGAGATCTCCTTGGCAAGCGCCTCCAAGTCGTTGGCCTCGCCGGTCAGCACCCGCTTGGCGTCGGCGGCGGCCCAGCGCCCGGCCGCAACCGCCAGGGCTACCGGGCCCTCGGCGAGATCAGCTGGCAACCCCTCCTCGGCCTCAACCTCCACCTCGCGCTCGATCTTGCGACCCGGGACCAGCGCTCCCTCCGGTAAGCCCTCCTCTAGCCGCTCGAGGATCGCGCGCAGCTCGAACTCGCGCGTGAACTCGCGCAGGCTCGACCGGTCGGGCTCGGCGGACATCAGCTGCTCGAGGTCGAGGCCGGTCTCGATGTCGAAGTGCATCGTCGCGAGTTGCTTGGAGACCCGGGCGTCGTCGGCGTGATCGGTGAGGTTCTGCTTGCGCTTCGCGCCGGAGACCTCGTCCACATTGGCCAGCACGTCCTCCAGCGAGCCGAATTCCTGCAGGAGCTGGGCGGCCGTCTTGTCGCCGATCCCCGGGACCCCGGGGATGTTGTCTGAGGTGTCGCCCTTCAGCCCGATCAGGTCGGTGACCAGCTCGGGCGGCACGCCGTAGCGCTCGATCACCCCGTCGCGGTCGTAGATCTTGGTGTCGGTGATGCCCCGCGACGTGGTCATCACGCGCACCCCATCCTCGACCACCTGGTAGACGTCGCGGTCGCCGGAGACGACCATCACCGGGATCTTCTGCTCGCGCGCCCGGCGAACCAGCGAGGCGATCACGTCGTCGGCCTCGTAGCCCTCCACCTTGACATTCTCGTAACCGAACGCCTCGACCAGCGGCATCAGGTGCGGCCATTGATCGGAGAGCAGATCGGGGCGAGGCTTGCGCTGCGCCTTGTAACCCTCGTATTGCTTTTCGCGGCCCGACATCCCGGCGTCCCATGCGACCACCACCGCCTTCGGGTCGTGCTCGGTGATGATCTTGACCAGCATCGAGGCGAGGCCGAAGATCGCGTTGGTCGGGCGCCCATCGGCGGTGGCGATCGACTCGGGCAGGGCGAAGAACGCCCGGTAGGCAAGCGAGTTGCCGTCGATCAGAAACAGCTCATCGGACACGGCGTGATCTTAGGTGGCGACGACAGGTTCCTATGATTGCCGCTCCCATGACCGCAAAGAGCGAAGGATCATGAGTCCCGCACAGGCCCAATACAGCGTCACGATCCGGGTCGAGCTGGATGCCCGCCAGGAGCCGCTGGGCAAGCTGACCGCCGCGATCGCCGACGCCAGTGGACAGCTCCAAGGCGTCGACCTAGTGCCCGGTGCAGGCGCCGAGGGCAAGCGGGTTCGCGAGTTCACGATCGACGCGCGCGACCAGGAGCACTGGGAGCAGATCCTGCGCTCGATCGGCTCCACCCGCGGCGCCAAGGTGCTCGAGTACACCGACCGCACGATGCAGATGCACCGCGGCGGGAAGATCGAGCTGCGCAACAAGTACCCCCTGAAGACCCGCGACGACCTCTCGATGGCCTACACGCCGGGCGTGGCGCGGGTCTGCCAGGAGATCCACGCCGACCGCTCGAAGGCGTTCGAGTACACGATCAAGCGCAACACGGTCGCCGTGGTCTCAGACGGCTCGGCGGTGCTCGGCCTGGGCGACATCGGCCCCGAGGCGGCGATGCCGGTGATGGAGGGCAAGGCGATGCTGTTCAAAGAGTTCGCCAGCGTCGACGCCTTCCCGATCTGCCTCAACTCCCAGGACCCGGATCAGATCGTCCAGGCGGTCGAGCTCATGTCGCCGACCTTCGGCGGCATAAACCTCGAGGACATCGCGGCGCCGCGCTGCTTCGAGATCGAGGAGCGGCTGAAGGCCGCGCTCGACATCCCAATCTTCCACGACGACCAGCACGGGACCGCCGTGGTCGTGATGGCGGCGCTGTTCAACGCCCTGAAGATCGTCGGCAAGCCGATCGAGTCGCTGCGGGTCCTGATGGTCGGCCTCGGCGCCGCGGGCGTCGCGGTGACCAAGATGATGCTCGAGTCGGGGGTCAGCCACGTGGTCGGATGCGATCGCAGCGGCGCAATCTCGACCGAGCGCAACGACTACAAGACCGGCGGGATGTCGGACATCAAGCGCTGGTACGCGGAGGTCTCCAACCCTGAGAAGCTGACCGGGGACCCCGCCGACGTGATCGAGGGCATGGACCTGTTCATCGGCCTCTCGGGCCCCGGGATCATCCCGGCGCAGGCGCTGGAGAAGATGAACGACGACGCGATCGTCTTTGCGATGGCCAACCCGAACCCGGAGGTGATGCCGGAGGAGGCCGATCCGTACGTGCGGATCATGGCCACAGGGCGTTCGGACTATCCGAACCAGATCAACAACGTTCTCTGCTTCCCGGGAATCTTCCGCGGCGCGCTGGACGCCGGCGCCCCCTCGATCACCGAGGAGATGAAGCTCGCCGCCGCACACGGAATCGCCAACGTCGTCACCGAGGAGGACCTCTCCGAGGACTACATCATCCCCAGCGTCTTCAACCGCGAGGTGGCTCCCGCGGTCGCCGAGGCGGTGGTCGAAGAGGCGAAGCGCGACGGGATCGCCCGATTCAATCCGGAAACCGGCACCTTCGCGACTGTCGATGTGTGAACGCTCGTTCCTGGTTCCTAGTTCCTCGTTCCTCGGGGTTAGGGACATGGGCCGATGAGGGTCCTGGTCACGGGAGCGAGCGGTCTGATCGGCGGGGCGCTCAGCGACGCGCTGCTTGCCCGCGGCGACGAGGTGGTCGGGTTGAGTCGCGACCCCGAGAAAGCGCGACAGACCAACCCGACTGTCCGTTGGTTTGCATGGCAGGCGACGCTCGAGCGCCCGCCGGCCGAGGCCTTCGAGGGTGTCGAGGGAGTCGTGAATCTGATCGGGGAGCCGATCAACCAGCGCTGGAACGAGGAGTCGAAGCGGCGGATCATGGAGAGCCGCCGAGCCAGCACCCACAACCTGGTGCAGGCGATCGGCGCGCTCCAGGACAGGCCCAAGGTGCTGGTCAGCCAGTCGGCGATCGGTTACTACGGGGACCGCGGCGAGGCGATCGTCGACGAGTCGGCGCCGCCAGGCTCCGGCTTCGCGGCCGAGGTCCCGGTCGAGTGGGAGCGCGCCGCCCACGAGGCCGACGGCCTGCTCAGGGTCGTGGTGGTTCGAAGCGGGCTCGTTCTCGACCCCGGTGACGGACTGCTCAAGCAGCTGCTGACTCCCTTCAAGCTCGGGGTCGGCGGGCCGATCGGGAGTGGCGACCAGTACATGTCGTGGATCCACATCGACGACGAGATCGCCCTGCTGCTGTGGGCGCTTGACGACGAACAGGTGACCGGGACGCTCAACGCAACAGCGCCGAGCCCGGTCACGAATCGGGAGCTGTCGAAGGCGCTCGGACGAGTCCTGAGGCGCCCAGCCGTGTTGCCGGTTCCGGGCGTGGCGTTGAACGTGATGCTGGGCCGCGAGCTCGCCGAGACGGTTAAGGACGGCCAGCGCGTGCTACCGCGGCGCGCGCTCGACCTCGGGTTCACCTTCAAGCACCCCGATCTGGAGCCGGCGCTGCGCGACCTGCTGCGCTGATCAGCGCGGCGCCTTGAGCTCTACCGGGAAGACCGGCAGCCCGTCGCTGACCCGGTAACCGGACACCGCGTCGAGCGTGGTGTCGCCGTTGCCGTCGATCGAGTAGCTGCCGAGGATCGAGTGGAGGTCATGGGTCGAGAGGACCTCGTCGATCACCGCGTGGCGGTCGTCGCCGTTGGGGCCGGCACGGCGGATCGCGTCGAGCAGCAGCGCCATCGACTCGTAACCGTACGCGGCGACGGGATTGACGGTGCCGAACTGCCGCCTGTAGGCGCGCACGAACCGCTGTCCCGCCGCGGGAAGCAGCGACGGATCGAGGAACGGCGAGGTGACGTAGAGGCGGTCGGCGAACGCCGTCGCCCTGCGGAGGGAGGCGGGGTCGATCAGCGCGTCGGAGCCGATGATCGGCCGCGGTGGGAGTCCACGCGTTGCCTTCGAAAACCCATCCGGCCCACCACCGTAATAGACGAGGTCAACGCCTCCGCCCTCACCGGTGCCGAGTCCTATCCGGGCCGTCTCCTGGTCGAAGGCTCGCGCCAGGGTCTGGCCGAAGACCGAGCCATCGGTGACGGAGCCGACGCGCTTCGCGCCCATCTGCTTCGCCCAGACCGCCGCCGCCCGGGCCTCGACGTCATCGTCCGGGACCACTCGCGCGAAGGTCTGGCGACCGCTGGGCTGAAGCCGCTCGGGACTTGCGTCGCCCACCGGCGGCAGCCGGGTCAGATCGACCGCCGTGCTTCCGGGTGAGATCTGAACCATCTCGGCCTGGTTGGTGATCGGTAGTGAGGCGCGCGTTGCACCGGAGTCGAGATCCCCGATGTAGCCGATCGCGGTGACGTCCTCCGCCGCACTTCGGGCGTTGGCTGCGGTGCGGGCCAGGCTCCAGCGACCATCGCGTGTGTCATCCAGATAGACGGCCCGCACCTTCAGGTCGCCGATCCTTCCGCGCGCATCGGCCAGCGCCAGCCTGGCCCCGTCGACGATCGCCCTGCCGGCGGCTTCGCGCTCGCCTTGCAGCGGCGCGCTGACGTAGACGGTCAGCGTCTCGCCGCCCGCCTTGCCACCGCCGGTGCTGCCGCCGCATCCGCCGGCCACCAGCGCCAGCGCCGCGGCCCCGGCGATCGCGGCCAGACGCCGATTCACCCGAAGAAGACCTCCGCCTCGCGGTAGAGCGATTCGGGCACCAGCTTCACCTCGGCGGTCGCCTCGGCCAGATCGACGAGAGTGATCTCGGTGCCGCGCAGCGAGGTCATCTTGCCCCAATTGCCGTCGTGAGCGGCGTCGATCGCGTGCAGGCCGAAGCGGGTGGCGAGCACCCGATCGAAGGCGGTCGGGGTTCCGCCGCGCTGGACGTGGCCGAGCACCGTGGCCCGCGCCTCCTTCCCGGTGCGCCGCTCGATCTCACCCTCGAGCCAGTGGGCGATGCCGCCGAGGCGGAGGTGGCCGAACTCGTCGCGCGGCGCATCCTCGGTCTCCGGCACCCCGCCCTTCGGCTCGGCCCCCTCTGCGACGACGACAATCGGCGAGTACTGGCTTTCGAAGCGCGTCTCTATGTAGTGGCAGACCTGATCGAGGTCGAACTGGTGCTCGGGGATCAGGATCACGTTGGCGCCGCCGGCGAGCCCGGCGTGGAATGCGATCCAGCCGGCGTGGCGACCCATCACCTCGATGATCAGCACCCGGTGGTGGCTCTCCGCGGTCGTGTGGAGGCGATCGATGGCCTCCATCGCGATGTTGACCGCGGTGTCGAATCCGAATGTGTAGTCGGTGGCGTTGAGATCGTTGTCGATCGTCTTCGGCACACCGATCAGGTCGACCCCTTGATCCTGGAGCTTGCTGGCGACTCCAAGCGTGTCCTCGCCTCCGATCGCGATCAATCCCTCGACCCGCTCGGCGGCGAGGTTGGCGACGATCTTCTCGACGCCACCGTCGGCATCCAGCGGGTTGGTCCGTGAGGACCCGAGGATCGTCCCGCCGCGCGGAAGGATTCCCCGCACCTCGGGGATTCCCAGCGGCCGGTAGTCGCCCTCCAGCGGACCCCGCCAGCCGTCGCGAAAGCCGACGAACTCGTGGCCGTACTCGGCCACGCCCTTGCGGACGATCGCCCGGATCACCGCGTTGAGCCCCGGACAGTCCCCCCCGCCGGTGAGCACGCCAATCCGCATGCCGCGACTGTATCGGCGTCGCCGGCCTAGGACCGCAGCCGCTCGCGCAGCGGTTCGGTGAGCTTGATCAGCGATCCGACCAAGAGCACCGTCAAGAAGACGATGCCGGCAACCGGGCCGCCCTGCCCGAAGGCGTAGGAGACCACCATCGCCGCCAGGGCCAGAAAGAGGGCCACCACAAGGGTCATCGGAACGGGATCCTAACCGGCGAGGGCGGCGCGGACCTCGCGCAGGAACACCGCCGCGGCCTCGGCGCCCGCGGTCGCATCGCCCGCCTCGGAGACCTCGCGCACGAGGCGGGTGCCGATGATCACGCCGTCGGCGAGCTTGCCCACCGCGGCGGCCTGCTCCGGCGTGCCGATCCCGAACCCGACCGCGACCGGCACCTCGGCTTCCTCCTGCGCCGCTCGTACCAAGTTCTCCAGCTGCTCTGGCAGCTCGTCGCGCTCGCCGGTCACCCCTGCGACCGAGACGAGGTAGACGAAGCCGCGCGCCGACTCGCAGATGCGACGGCGGCGATCGGGCGGGGTCGTGGGTGCGATGAGCGGGATCAGCGCCAGGCCCTCTGCCTCGAGCGCCTCGCCGATCTCGCCCGACTCCTCCAGCGGCAGATCGGGGACGATCGCGCCGGCGGCGCCGACCGCCGCGAGGCGCCCGGCGAAGCGCCGCGGACCGAGCGCCAGCACCATGTTCACGTAACACATCGCCACCGAGGGAACTCCCTCGCCGAGCACCTCGCAGCTCTCCAGGGCGCCGTCGAGGTCGGCGCCTCGCCCAAGCGCCGCGGTTGCCGCCGCGTGGATCACCGGCCCGTCGGCGAGCGGGTCCGAGAAGGGGACCCCAACCTCGACCAGATCGGCGCCGCCGTCGGCGTAGGCCCTGGCGATCTCCTGGGCACCCTCGCAATCCGGGAAGCAGCCCATCATGTAGGGCATCAGCGCCGCTCGGCCCTCCTGGCTCGCGGCAGCGAAGGCGGCCTCGATCCGCGCCAGGCCAGTCGAGGTGCTGGTCGCGTCAGCCATCGATCTTCTCCAGGGCAGCCAGTGCCTCGGCGAGGTCCTTGTCACCGCGGCCGCTCAGACACAACAGGTCGTAGCCCTCGGTCCCCGGATTCGCGAGCAACCAGGCGATCGCGTGCGCGGGCTCGAGCGCCGGCACGATCCCCTCCAAGCGCGACAGCTCACGGAAGGCGAGCAAGGCGTCGGCGTCGGTGACCGACTCGTAGCGGGCCCTGCCGGTGTCGCGGAGCTGGGCGTGCTCGGGGCCCACCCCCGGATAGTCGAGCCCGGCGGAGATCGAGTGCGCCTCGAGGATCTGGCCGTCCTCGTCGCTGAGCACCGACGACAGCGATCCGTGCAACACCCCGGTCCGTCCCGCGACCAGCGAGGCTCCGTGGTGCCCGCTCTCCAGGCCCTCGCCACCTGCCTCGACCCCGATCAACTCGGTCCCCTCGTCCTCGAGGAACGCGGTGAAGGTCCCGATCGCGTTCGACCCGCCGCCAACGCAGGCGATCACCCGCGCCGGAAGCGTTCCCTCTGCCTCCAGCGCCTGGCGGCGCGCCTCGTCGCCGATCACCCGCTGGAGGTCGCGGACCAGAGCGGGGAAGGGCGCCGGACCGACCACCGAGCCGATCACGTAATGGGTGTCGGCGGCGTTGGCGACCCAGTCGCGGATCGCAGCGCTAACGGCCTCCTTCAGCGTCCGGGCGCCGGCCTCGACCGGCACCACCTCGGCCCCGAGCAAGTTCATCCGCTCGACGTTGGGACGCTGGCGGCGCATGTCCTCGGTGCCCATGTAGACGACGCAATCGAGATCGAGCAGCGCGCAGGCCGTCGCAGTCGCAACGCCGTGCTGGCCGGCACCGGTTTCGGCGATCACACGGCGCTTTCCCATTCGCCGCGTGAGCAGCGCTTGGCCGACCGCGTTGTTGATCTTGTGGGCTCCGGTGTGGGCGAGGTCCTCTCGTTTCAGATAGACCGGCCTTCCGACCCGTTCGGAGAGCCGCGCGGCACGGTAGAGAGGCGTCGGCCGGCCGATGAAGTCGAGGTGAAGGCGCCCCAGCTCGGCGTTGAACTCCGGGTCAGCGCGCGCCTCCGACCAAGCCTCGGTCAGCTCGTCGAGTGCCGAGATCAGTGTCTCGGGGACGAAGCGCCCTCCGTAGGGGCCGAAACGCTCCTCGACTGCCGTGCTCACGGGGCGGGGGCCGGCGTGGCGGCGCGGGCGGCCTCAAGGAAAGAGGCCAGCAACTCGTGGTCCTTGCGGCCGGGCTCCGCCTCCACGCCGCTCGCCACGTCGACCGCGAAGGGATGAGCAGCCTCGGCCGCTGCGGCGACGTTGTCCGGCCGCAGGCCGCCGGCGAGGATCGCCGGCACCTTGGAGCGCCGGCCGGCCAGCAGGTCCCAGTCGAAGGTCTCCCCGGTGCCGCCCCAGAGATCGCCGCGGCGGGTGTCGAACATATGGAAGTCGGTGCGGAAGGCATCGGCACCGCGAACGTCGGCTGCGCTGGAGACGTGAATTGCCTTGATCACCTTGGCGCCGGTACGGCGGGCGACCTCAGTACAGAAGGACGGGCCCTCGTCACCGTTGAGCTGCACGATCGAGAGCCCCTCGTCGGCCGCCGCCGCCTCGACCTGATCGAGCTTCGGGTTCACGAAGACTCCGACCACCTCGCAGCGGCGGCGCAGCTCAGCACCGATCTCAACCGCGGTCGCTGGGTCGCAGCTACGAGGGCTTTCCTCGTGGTGGACGAGGCCGATCGCCCAGGCTCCGAGGCGCACGGCCTCGCGTGCGTCCTCGAGATTCGTGATTCCGCAGATCTTGACCTTCATAGGTCAAGGGTAAGGGGTGGCCGAACGGTGGCCGGCCGGCGCGTTGCGCTCCGGCACACCTCCCCTTTGCGGCTGCTGCGCAGCCTCACATGCATCTGCCGGCGCCTATGGCACCGGCCAAGAACCACTGTCAGGCGGCGCAGCCGCCGCAATTATCTCTGCCGGGCGGCGTCTACCGGCCCAGACCCGAGCCGCTGGCGCCGACGTTGCTTGGGCGGTCGCCGAGGGTGACGGTGAAGCTCTTGGTGTCCGCGCCGCGGCGCACCGTGACGTCGAGGGTGTCACCGGGCTTGGCGGAGTTGACGATGTTGACGACCTGGTCCATCGAGGTGACCTTGTGGCCGCTGATCTCGGTGATGATGTCGCCACCCAACTCCAGGTTGGCACCCTGGATCGTCGCCGCGGTGTGGCCCCCACGCATCCCGGCCTTGGCGGCTGGGCCGCCGTTGACGGCCTGTTGGACAAGCACCCCCGAGTCCACCGGAAGGTTCAGCGCCTTGGCGATGTCGGGGCTGATCGTCGCCCCGGTGATGCCGAGGAATGCGTGCTGGACCTTGCCGTTCTGCTCCAGCTGAGAGACCACCTGACGGGCGGTGTTGCTCGGAATCGCAAACCCGATTCCGACCGAGCCGCCACCGCCGGCCGTCTCGATCTGCGAGGTGATGCCGATCACCTGACCTGACGAGTTAATCAGCGGACCTCCGGAGTTGCCCGGATTGATCGAGGCGTCAGTCTGGATCACATTGGAGATCGCGAACCCGTTCGGGGCCTGAATCTGGCGCTGGAGTGCCGAGACGATCCCCGTGGTCGCGGTTTGGTCGAGTCCAAAGGGATTGCCGATCGCCACGACCGGGTCGCCGACCTGGACGCTCGAAGAGTCGCCCAGCGGCAGCGGATGCAGGTCGGAGGAAGGTGCGTCGATCTTCAGCAGCGAGAGGTCAGTGGCGGGGTCTCGTCCCACGACCTGCGCGTCGTAGCTGGTGTCGCTGCTACCCAGCTTTACGCGGATCGTCTGAGAACCGGCGACCACGTGATTGTTGGTGAGGATGTGTCCGTCGGTGTCGATCACGAAGCCGGAGCCGCTCGCGGTGCCCCCGCCCCGCGGGAGGCCGAAGAAGTCAAATGGAGAGGCCGGCTTGGCCGCTTGCTGGGCCTCGATGAAGGCGACCCCCGCCGAGTCCGCCTTGTAGATCTTCGCGACGGTGTCGCCGTGGCCGCTCATCACCTTGGCGTTGATCGGCGCCGGCGTGAGCGGTGGGGGCAACGTGTCGTTGCTCGACGACGCGTGGACCAGGCCGGCCGCGATCGCGATCCAGCCCAGCACCGCGACCACCAGGCCGCCGACCACCCCGGATCCGAAGGGCGTGCGGGAGAAGCTCTTCGCCTTGTCGACCATCACGTCGATGATCGAGGTGGGCGGTGATCCGCCGCTAAAGAAAGTCCTAAGCGGAGCTAAATCCTCGAAACGATGGCTGCCGGCGCGTTGCGCGCCATGTGCTCTGAACGGTGCCGTCAGGCGCCGCCACTGGCTGGTCAGGCGGCGAAGCCGCCGCAAGTGGTTTGCATGTCAGGCGGCGCAGCCGCCGCAATTGTGTCTAGGGCAGCGGCTGTTCGCGGGTGGACTCCTCGGGACCCGCGAGCTCGCGCGTCTTCGCCTCGGTGTCGCCGGCGCGCATCAGCGCCTCGCCGATCAGAACCGCGTCGACTCCGACTCGGTCGAGCTCCTCGAGCTGGCCGCCATCCGAGATCCCGCTCTCGGTCACCACGGTCTTGCCCGCGGGGACGTCGGGCATCAGCTCGAAGGTCGTGGAGATGTCCACTTGCCCGTTGTCGAGGTCGCGATTGTTGATCCCGATCACCGCTGCGTCGAGCTCCAGGGCCCGCTCCAGCTCCTCGGCATCGTGGACCTCGACCAGCGGGTCCAGATCGAGGCCAAGCGCCTCGGCGTGCAGGGCGGCGAGCTGCTGCTCCTCGAGCGCCCGCACGATCAGCAGGACCGCGTCGGCTCCGTTCGCCGCCGCCTCGTAAAGCTGGTAGGGGTCGACGACGAAGTCCTTGCGCAGGATCGGAAGGTCGCAGGCTTCGCGTGCGGCCCGCAGGTCATCCAGCGTGCCGCCGAAGTGCGCCTCGTCGGTGAGCACAGACAGCGCGGCCGCGCCGCCACGCTCAAACGCCTGCACCGTCCCCGCGACCGGCGCTTCGCTGTCGATCGCCCCGACGCTCGGCGAGCGGCGCTTGAACTCGGCGATCAGCGAGAGACCGGGGCGCACCAGCGCCTCCATGAATGGCCGGTCCTCACCGCGGCTCTCGAGCCGGTTCTCGAGGTCGGCCAGTGGGATCTGCCCACGGCGCTTCTCGACTCCCTCTCTTGCCGCCGAGACGAGCTGCTCGATCATGCTCATCGTGCGTGCCGGAACATTAGCCTGCGAGCTTGCCGGTTTGCTCGATCAATTGCTCGAGCAGCCGCGGCGCCGCCCCCGAGTCGATCGCCTCGCGCGCCCTCTCGACCCCTGTTCCGAGGTCGTCCGCCTGGCCGCCGACGTAGATCGCCGCCCCGGCGTTGAGCGCAACGACGTCCCGGGCGGGGCCCTCCGCGCCATCGAGCACCGAGCGGCTCACGGCGGCATTCTCCTTCGGCTCGCCGCCGGCGATCTCCTCGATCGAAGCCTCGCCAAGGCCGAACTGACCAGGCTCGACGAACCACTCTTCCGTTCCGGACTCGCGCACCTCGATCACCCGGGTGCGGCTCGAGATCGAGAGCTCGTCGAGGCCGTCCTCGGCGTTCACCACGAGCGCCGCCTTCGCCCCCAGCCCGAGCAGTGCCTCGGCCATAGTCTCCTGGTAGCGGCGGTCCGCCACGCCAACAAGCTGGCGGCTGGCACCGGCCGGATTGGTGAGCGGTCCGAGGAAATTGAAGATCGTTCGCACGCCCAGCTCTTTGCGCACCGGGACCACATTGGCCATCGCCTCGTGGTGGCGGGGGGCGAACATGAAACCGAACCCGACCTCGTCGATGCAGCGGGCGACCTGCTCGGGGCCGAGGCCGATCTCGACCCCCAGCGCCTCGAGGAGATCGGCGGAGCCGCAGCGGCTGGTGTTGGAGCGATTGCCGTGCTTGGCAACGGCACAGCCCGCCGCCGCCGCAACCAGCGCCGCTGTGGTCGAGATGTTGAAGGTCGAGGGCCCGCCTCCGGTGCCGGCCGTGTCGACGAGGTCGTCGCGTCCACACGGGACATCGGAGGCCAGCGAGCGCATCGTGCGTGCCAGGCCCACCAGCTCGGGCACCGTCTCCCCCTTCGCTCGCAGCGCGATCAAGAACGCCGCTGTCTGCACCTCGCTCGTGCGGCCCTCCATGATCTCGGCGAGCACCGCGGCGGCGTGGTCAGTGGTCAGGTGGTCGCCGGCGCAGACGGCCTCGATCGCCCTGGTCACTATCTCGTTTGGCATCGATTCGTTCCTTGTTCCTTGTGGCTTGTTCCTAGGAACTAGGAACTAGGAACGAGGAACTCCTAGAAAGTTCGCCAACAGTTGTTTCCCGTGCGGCGTGAGGACAGACTCGGGGTGAAACTGGACGCCTTCCGCCGGCAGCTCGCGGTGCCGGACCCCCATCACAACGTCGCCGAGGCTGGCGCTAAGTTCGAGCTCCTGCGGGAGGTCGGGGTCCGCAACTAGCGAGTGATAGCGACCAGCGACCAGCGGGCTCGATACGCCGTCGTAGATGGTGCGCCCATCGTGCTCGACCTCGGCGTCCTTGCCGTGGATCGGCTCGCCGCGCACGGTGCGCCCCCCGAACGCCTCGACCAGCGATTGGTGGCCGAGGCAGACACCGAGCACCGGGGTGCCGGCCCGCGCGAAGGCGCCGATCGCGTCCACCGAGATCCCAGCCTCGGCCGGCGTGCAAGGGCCGGGCGAGACGACAAGGCGATCAGGATCGCGCTCCAGCAGCTCACCCACCGCGGCGCAGTCGTTGCGAACCACCTCGATCTCCGCGCCCAGCTCGCCCAGGTACTGGACCAGGTTGTAGGTGAAGGAGTCGTAGTTGTCGATGACGAGAATGTTCATGGCCAGTCAGGTTGCTCGCAGGCCAGCTCAACGGCTCGAAATATCGCTTTCGCCTTGTTCACGGATTCGTTGTATTCGTAGGCGGGCTTTGCATCGGCGACCGTGCCGCCTCCCGCCTGCACGTGAATCTGTCCGTCCTTGACCACCACGGTGCGGATGTGGATAGCCGTGTCGAGGTCGCCGCCCCAGGACAGATAGCCGATCGCACCGCCATAGGAACCGCGCTTGTGCGGCTCCAACTCGTCGATGATCTGCATCGCGCGCACCTTGGGCGCGCCCGAGAGCGTTCCTGCCGGCAGCGCGGCGCGCAGAACGTCCATCGCTCCGATCCCCTCCCGCAGCGTTCCCGAGACCTGGCTGACGATGTGAAGGACGTGCGAGTAGGTCTCGACCACCATCAGCTCGTCGACGCTCACCGAGCCGTACTCGCAGACGCGCCCCAGGTCGTTGCGCCCGAGGTCGACCAGCATCACGTGCTCGGCCCGCTCCTTGGGATCGGCGACCAGGCGCTCGGCGAGGCGGCGGTCCTCCTCCTCGCTGGATCCCCGCGGGTAGGTGCCGGCAATCGGCCGCGTCTCGACCCGCCTCCCGTTGACCTTCACCAACGGCTCCGGTGAGGCGCCGGCGAGCTGGAAGTCGCCGAACTCGAGGAAGTACATGTACGGGGACGGGTTTACGGCGCGCAGTCCGCGGTAGATCGACAGCGCCTCGACCGGCGCTGGAGCGCTGAACCGCTGCGAGGGGACGACCTGGAAGGCGTCGCCCGCGTAGATGTATTCGATGATCCGCTCGACCGCTCCCTCGAACCGCTCCCGGGGCATATTGGAATCGAACCGCGGTGGCTGGGCGACCCGCGGCTCAGAGGGCGCCGGCACCGGGCCGCGGAGCCGCTGGCGCACGTCGGCGATCGCTGCGGCCGCGCGCTCGTAGGCGGCGTCGATCCCTCCCTCGTCGTCGGCGAATGCGCAAGCGAGGATGGTCAGCTCGTGGCGCAGGTGGTCGAAGGCAAGCATCACGTCGCTGATCATCAGCGCCATGTCGGGCAACCCGAGTGGATCGGGGTTGGGCTCCCCGAGGGGCTCGACGGTCCGCACCAGGTCGTAGCCGAAGAAGCCGACGGCGCCACCCGCGAAAGGCGGCAGGTCTCCGACCGGTGCAAGCCGGAAGCGGTCCAGGTATTCGGCGACCGCCGAGTAGGGGTCGGGGGCCTGGTGCTCGGCGTCGGCGGGTCCGCCGTCGAGCGCCGCCTGGCCCCGCCACTCAGACAACACGCCATCGGCCCAGCGCAGCACGGCCCGGGGTCGGAATCCGAGAAAAGACCAACGCCCCACCTGGCCCTGTTCGGCGGATTCGAGCAGGAAGCAGGGGCCCTCGCCACGCAACTTCAACAGCGCCGACACCGGCGTCTCGCAGTCGTCGACCAGCAGCATCCTGATCGGCACCACGTTTGCCTCCCGTGCCAGCTCGCGCGCCGTGGCGAGGTCGGGGTCGAGCCCCGCCAGGTCAGAGACGACGGCCATTGAGGACCTCCATGACGTCGACCTGATCGACGCCGCGGGAGAGCAGCAACACGCTCAGGTGATAGAGCAGATCGGCGGCCTCCTCGGCCACACGCTGCTCTGACTCCTCGCGCGCCGCCCTGGTCACCTCCTCGGCCTCCTCGGTCACCTTGGCGCCGATGCGCTCCGGGTCGGAGAGCAGCTCGACCGTGTAGCTGCCCTCGGGCCGCTCGGATTGGCGTTTGCGCAGCGTTCGCTCGAGCGCCGCGAGCGCCTCGTGGGCGGCGAGCCCAGGTTCTCCCTCGGCGCGGGGCGCGTCCTTGCCGGTGGCCGCTGAACCACCCAGCTCACGGTAAAAGCAGGACCTCTCACCCGTGTGACAGGCCGGTCCGGCCGGCTCCACCAGCGCCACCAGCGCATCGCCGTCGCAGTCGTAGCGCAGTTGGCGCACGCGCTGCACGTTTCCGGAGGTCTCCCCCTTGTGCCAGATCTCATCGCGCGAGCGGCTGAAGAAGTGCACCTCGGCGGTCTCAACGGTGAGGCGCAGCGCCTCCTCGTTCATATAGCCGAGCGTCAGCACCTCGCCGCTGGCGTCGTCCTGCATCACGCAGGGGACGAGCCCGTGCTCGTCAAACGTCATTCCCTCGAACATGCAGCCAGTTTACGAGCCGTCGGCTGGCGCCCCGAGAGCACTGCTGCAGGACGGAGTCGCCGCAGCTGTTCAGCCGGCGTCGAGCGACATGCGGTTGCGGGCATGCTCGCGCAGTTCGTCCTCGAAGAACGCGAAGCCGGACCGGCTCTCTTCCTTGGCGAAGTACATCGCCATGTCCGCGTCGGCGAGCAGCTCGCCGGGCCTGATCGCGGGGTCACGACTCAGCGCAATGCCAACGCTGGGCGTGACGGTGAGGCGACGACCCTCGACCTCGATCGGCTTCGGGACGACCTCCACGATCCGCTTCGCAAGCTGCGTCGCCCCCTGCTCGTTCATTGCCTCACAGAGGATCGCGAACTCATCGCCGCCCAGTCTGCTCACGACGTCGGTCGGCCGCACGAGGGCGGTGAGGCGCTTGGCCACGGCGACCAGCAGGTAGTCGCCCGCGTCGTGGCCGTGGGTGTCATTGACCCGCTTGAAGCCGTCGAGGTCGAGATAGAGAACGGAGATCGGCTTTCGCTCGCGTCGCTGCCGGTTGAAGGCCAGGACCATCCGGTCCTCGAGCACGCCACGATTGGGTAGACCGGTGAGCTCGTCGTGGGAGGCCCGATGGGTTAGCCGTTTCTCGGTCTCCTTACGCTCGCTGATGTCCTGCATCTGCGACAGCAGGTACATCGGCTTGCCTTCGCTGTCGCGCACGATTGTCGTGCTGAGGCTGATCCAGATCACATGGCCGTCAGCGTGGAAATAGCGCTTCTCGGTCTGGAAGCGATCCCGCATGCCCTCGATCATCTCCTGCAGGGCGTTGAAGTCCTTCGGCAGGTCGTCGGGATGGGTGATGTCCTGGAAGCCCATCCCCACGAGCTGGTCCTGCGGGTAGCCGGTGAGCTCGGCCAGGGCACGGTTGGCGCGCAGCCAGCGCCCCTCCAGGCTGACGATCGCCATGCCGATGCCGGCGTCGTCGAAGGCGCTGCGGAAGCGCTGGTTGGCCTGGTTCAGCGCCTCCTCGGAGCGACGCCGCTCGCTGATGTCGAGCACGAAGGCGTTGAAGCGAAGCCCCTGGGAGGTCTTCAGAGTCGAGAAGCTCAGCTCGACCGGGAACCGGATTCCATTGCGGCGTGCAGCCGTGGCCTCGATCCTGCGCCCGAGGACGCGGTGGTCGCCCTCCAGCATGCGCTGGAGGCCCGGCTCGTAGTGCTCACGATCCTCGGCGGGGAGGATCGTTTCGACGAGCGGGCGGCCCATCGCCTCCGCCCGCGACCAACCGAAGTCCCGCTCGGCCTGGGAGCTCCATTCCACGATGTTGCCGTCCTCGTCCATCGAGATGAACGCCTCATGGGCCGAGTTGAGAATCGAGCGGGAGAGCTCCTCCCGCTCGCGGATCTTGCGCATCAGATGAAGACCGGTGACGCCGAGCGCCCCGGTCATGATCGAGTCGAGCGCCGCGCGGCCGAGCTCCGAGGACGGGTACTTCGAGCCGGGGGCGAGGACCACGGGCAACCCGATCGCGAGCGCGCAGCCGAGGACCGACAGAAGGACCTGATTGAGCGTTCCGTAGAGCGCGAACCAGACGACCGGAAGCAGGATCAGCGCCGTGAACACGGATGCGCCGCTTCCCGTTGCGTCGCGGACCAGCGCAGCAACCACGTAGAGCAGCAGCACCGGAATCGCCTGGCAACTGGCCGGCAGCCGCGACCAGGGCAGCAGGAAGACAGAGCCGACGGTCAGGGCGACGAGCGCCCAGGAGAGTTTGATCTCGGCGGTCATGCCGTCATAGGCAAACGGCACGACTGCGAGCGTCACCAGGAGGAGTGAGATGAAGGGCGCGAAACGGAGCGCGAGGTCGGCTTCCTCGAAGGGGCGCGCTTCACGGGGCGCGCCGTGATCAAACCTGCGATCTAGCTGCAATGCGTACATCTGTCTCCTCGCGCGAACTGACTGTGAGCCGGCCTTGCGCAAGCCGCAATCAAAGGAAAGTCCCTCAGGCTCATGGCTACCTGAGTACAGGAGTTATTCGGCCATCTGTTCGATGCGCTTGATACCTAGAAGTGAAAGATCGCGCCCATTTGTGTAGGGCCGCGACACAAAGTGTCGCGGCAGGTGCATGTCAGGCGGCGAAGCCGCCGCAAGTTATTCCGTAGGACGCAACGCTGGGTCCGGCGTTCACTCGATCCCCAGGCGATCCAGCAAACTTTCGTCGCGACGCCAGCGTCGCCGAACCTTGACCTGCAGGTCGAGATGCACCCGGGTACCGAGCTCGCGCTCCAGCTCGCGCCGCGCCGCCGTCCCGACCTCTTTGATCTTGCTCCCTTTCCCGCCGATCAGGATCCCCTTCTGTGAGTCGGACTCCGCCCAGACCTCGGCCCGGACCGTGACCAGACCGTCCTCGCGACGGTCCACGTCGGAGACGGCGACCTCGACCGAGTGCGGGATCTCGTCCCTGGTCCGGTTGAGGATCTGCTCACGGATCAGCTCCGCCAGCAACACGTCGCTTGGCTGGTCGCTGCGCTGTTCGGGTGGATACAGATAAGGCCCATCGGGCATCAGCTCGGCCACCCGCTCGAACAGCGGCTCGAGGCCGGCGCCGGTCTTGGCGCTGACCGGGAACACCTCGTCCACGGAGCGCAGCTCAGCGGCGGCGGCGAGCACCTCGGTCGTCTGTGGCTTGCCGATGCGATCGCACTTGTTGACGACGCAGAGCACCGGGAGGTCGCGTCTCGCCCCGAGCAGGGCGCGGCCGATGAAGCGGTCCCCGGGACCGATTCCCTCCTCACCATTGATGACGAGCAGCACGGCGTCCGAATCGGCCAGCTCGCGCTCCACCCTCCGCTGCATCCGCTCGGTGAGAACGTCGCGCGGTCGCTGAACGCCGGGAAGGTCGACGAGCACGATCTGCCAACCGGCGGCCTGGTCGGTGCAGATGCCGCGGATCGCCCGGCGGGTCGTCTGGGGACGATCGGAGACGATCGCCACCCGCGCCCCGACCAGCGCGTTGATCAGCGTCGACTTGCCGACGTTGGGCCTACCGGCCAGCCCCACGAACCCGGAACGAGTCATCGATCGCGCAACCGGGCCATCGCCTTCGCCTGCAGGGCCAGCATCTCGCCGTCATCCACCTCGTGGTCATAGCCGCAGAGGTGGAGCACGCCATGAACAACCGCCTCGCGCAGGTCGCTGCATTCTTCGGGACAAACCACCACGTCCCCGAGTTCCCGTGGCCCCTCGGAGGGCCCTGGGCCATCGACCGGGAACGCGAGCACGTCGGTGGGGCGATTCATCCCTCGGTGCTCGCGATTGAGATCGCGGATTCGCTCGGGGTGCACTATCTCCACCGCGAGGTGACCGTCCTCGACGCCGGCTGCTTCGAGCGCCGCCGCGACCGCCTCGCCCAGCTCCGGTGGGACGTCGGAGAGATCGATGTTCAATCGTCCTGCGGCTCGCGCTCGGCGAACTCGCCGTAGGCCGCGACGATCCTCTGGACGAGCTTGTGGCGTACGACGTCCTCGCCACCGAGGTGAACGAAGGAGACGTCCTCGACACGGTCGAGGATCTCGCGCACGACGATCAGGCCGGACCGCTTGTCGTGGGGCAGGTCGATCTGGGTGATGTCGCCAGTCACCACCATCTTCGAGTTGAAGCCGAGGCGGGTGAGGAACATCTTCATCTGTTCGGGGCTGGTGTTCTGGGCCTCGTCGAGAATCACGAAGGAGTCGTTGAGGGTGCGGCCGCGCATGAAGGCCAGCGGCGCCACCTCGATCACTCCCTTCTCGAAGTACGAGTTGACGCGATCGGGATCGAGCATGTCGTAGAGAGCGTCGAACAGCGGCCGCAGATACGGATCGACCTTCGCCTGGATGTCGCCGGGCAAAAAGCCCAGCCGCTCTCCGGCCTCGACCGCCGGGCGGGTGAGGATGACCCGCGTCACCTGACGCGTCGCCAACGCGGCCGCCGCCATGGCGACCGCGAGGAACGTCTTCCCGGTGCCGGCAGGGCCGATCCCGAAGGTGATCGTCTGCTCGCGGATCGCGTCGACGTAGCGCTTCTGGTTGAGCGTCTTCGGCGCCACCTTGATGTTGCGGTGGCGCCAGATGACGTCCTCGAGGATCTCGGCGGGGCTCTCATGGGCATCCAGTGCCCCGGTCACCGCCTCGATCGTCCCGGGTGCGATCTCGTGACCCTGCTCGATCAGCTCCACCAGCTCGTCGACCACGGTGGCGGCGGTCTGCACCTCGCCGTCGCCGCCGTCGAGCGTCAGCACGTTGCCGCGCAGGTGCAGGTCGCAGTCGAGGTGGCCCTCGAGGGTGCGAAGCACCGCGTCGCTGGAGCCCGCAAGCTCCGCGGCGACGGTGTTGTCGAGGGTTAGCTGCCTACGCGCCAAGCCGCTCGCGCACCACCTGGCTGACTCGCTTGCCGTCCGCCCTGCCCCCGACCTTCGGCATCACCGCCGACATCACCTGACCCATCTGGCTCTGCTCGGTCGCCCCCGTCTCGGCGATCGCGGCCGAGACCAGCTCGCCGAGCTCCTCGTCGGAGAGCTGCTCGGGCAGATAGGCCTCGATCAGCTTCGCCTCGGACTGCTCCGTGTCGGACTGCTCGCCCCTGCCGCCGTCGCGGTATGCGTCGGCCGCCTCCAAGCGCTTCTTGCGCTCCCGCTGAAGGACGGCGACCTCGTCGCCGTCGCCGAGCTTGGCGTCCTGCTGAAGCGCGTCGACGACCATGCGCAGCGCCGCCGCCCGCTCGCGCTCGCCGGCCTTCATCGCGGTGCGCACGTCCTCCTGGACCTGCTCGAGAATCGTCACGCGTTAAGGGTAGAGGGAGCCGAATCCGGGTCTCGCTGGCCGCGCTGCACGATCCGCAGCACCAACACGACCGCGATCGCGTCGTCGAGTTGACCGAGAACGGGGATGAAATCGGGGATCAGGTCGATCGGCGAGACGAGGTAGGCGACCAGAGCGAGGAGCAGCAGCCGATGCCGCCGCGGCGTGCTCGGATCGGCGGCGAGGCGCCGTACGAGCGCCAGCTTGTCGGGGACGGTGCGGGCCAGTCGACGTGCTTCGGAGATCATCAGGAGGAGTCTGGCACCTCCACGTGCTCCACCTCGCCGAGTGGGTGCAGGAAGCGCGTGCCCAGATCGCGGAACGCGGTGACATCACCGGTGCAGAGGAAGCGGTAGGTGCCCTCGCCGCCGTTGGGAGAGGTCAGATCGTTGGCCTCGAGAACCCGCTGCGCCGCGGCGGCGACCGCGTGGCCGGCGGTGATCAGGCGAACGTCCCGACCGAGCATCCGCTGCAGCATCGGCGCCACCAGCGAGTAGTGGGTGCAGCCGAGGATCAGGGTGTCAATCTCGGCCTCCCTCAGCGGTGCGCAGTAGGAACGCACCTTGTCGACAACCCCCTGATCGAACGGGAAGCCGTGCTGGATGATCGGGGCAAGGTCCGGTGCGGCCACTTCGGTGACGTCCAGCGCGCGGCCTTGATGGCCGAGCGCCCGGCGATAGGCGCCCGCCTTCACCGTGGCGGGGGTGGCCAGGACCCCTACGCGGCCGCTCTCGGTGATCGCGGCGGCGATCTCGGCCTCGGGATCGATCACGGTCACGACCTCCACGCCGCCCTCCCGCGCGACCGCCCGCGCCGCCTCAGCGCCTGCCGAGGTGGCCGAATTGCACGCCACCACGAGCAGCTTCGCTCCGCGGTCGAGAAGGAACCGGCTCACCTGCTCGACCCGTTCATTGAGCTCCTCGGGCTGCTTGATCCCGTAGGGGAAGTGGGAGCTGTCGCCGAGGTAGAGAAAGTCCTCCTCGGGCAGCGAGACCAGGCACTCGTGCAGGACTGTGAGGCCGCCGACTCCTGAATCGAAGACCGCGATCGGAAGCTCGCGGTGGGCGCCGGCGGTCAAGCCGTACTCAGGCCCCGGGCTTGGTGACCATCAGATAGACGGCCGCAACGAGAAGGATCCCGGTGATCGTTCCGACGATTCCCTCGAGGCGGGCCTGCCGCTGATACTCGTCGGAAAGGACCACCTCTCCATCGCCCGAGGCCGCGATGTCGCGCTCGGCCATCGGAGCCAAACGCCGGTCGGTGGGAATGAAGTAACCGCCGAGCAGCCCTCCGATGATGAAGACGATCACGAACGCGCCGCTGACCCAGAACTTGCCGAACCCCCAGTTTCCCTTGCTGACCAGGTAGATCCCGGTCCCCAGGACGATCACCAGGGCCGGCGTCGTAAGCCGCTGGTTGATCGCGAGCTGCAGCCGGTGGACATAGGGGAGGTGCCGCGGGCTTACCTTCATTGCGACCGGAAACATGATCGCCTCGGCGAAGGTGGCACCGAACCCGACCATCACCGCGGTGATGTGGATGAAGACGGAGAACTGGTAGGTGGTGACCGCGAGAACTGAAGCGCCGCTCATCTGGGCGCGAACGATATCGAGGCCCAATCGCCCTGATTCCGCCGCAACCGCTCCTCAAGGCCAACGACCCCAAACGCGGCGCTGACATCGTCGGCCTCGGAAGTCAACAGCCCTGAGCAGATGAGGTGCTGCGGGAGCTTGCCACCCTCCAACCCAGAGGCGATCTGCCGCAGCAGTGGCGAAGTCAGGTTGGCTACTACGGTCGGCGCGAGGGCCGGCAGCTTCTGGCGCAGGTTGAGCCTGCTCAGCTCAAGCTCGACGGCGTTGGCGGCGGCGTTGTCGGCCGCCGCCTGCAGAGAGGCCGGCTCGTGGTCGCAGGCGCGGACCGGGTTCCAACCGAGCTTTGCGGCCGCGATCGCCAGCACCCCGGACCCGGTGCCGAGGTCGATCAGGCCCCCGTCGGCGTCGCCGCCGTCGGCCAACTCGACCAGCGCCTCGATGCACATGCGGGTGGTCGCGTGGGCGCCGGTGCCAAAGGCGCGGCCGGGGTCGATGACCACGTCGATTGCCTCGGGGTGCGGCTCGGCCCACGAGGGACGCACCCAGACGCGGCCACTGACCAGCAACGGCTGATGGAAGTCCTGCCAGCGGTCGGCCCAGTCGTCGGGGACCTCAGTGGCGTCGACCTCCACCGTTCCCTCGCCGGTGGCCGCTTCGATCTGACCTAGATCCGGCAGCTCGCCTTCGGCCCCGTAGATCGCGTACTCGACGTAGCCGTCGCCGTGCTCCTCCTCGAACCCGTTAGGCGCAAGGACCGCGAGCTCGCCGAGCACCAGCTCTGCCTGCTCCGGCCGGCAGCGGACCGCGAGGCGGATCAACCGAAGGCGCGGCGCACGCGGGAGAGGAAACCCTCCTGCGACGTCTGAAGATTGTGGGACTCGATCGTGTCGTTCAGCTGTTGCGCCAGCTCAAGTTGCTCGTCGCTGAGGTTGCCTGGCACAACGACGTTCAGCACCACGCGCTGATCACCTCGGGACCGGCCCCCAAGCCGCGGTAGGCCGAGGCCGCGCAGAAGAACCTCGGTGCCTCCCTGGGACCCTGGCGGCACCGACACAACTCGTTTCCCCTCGAGCGTCTCGACGCTCACCGTGGTGCCAATCATTGCCACCGTCGCCGGCACGTCGACGATCGAGACCAGATCCTCGCCGTCGCGGTGGAAGCGCTCGTCCTCGGCCACCCGCACCTCGACATACAGGTCCCCCGGCCGGCCACCGGGCTCGCCGGCGTGGCCGGCTCCCGAGATGCGGAGGCGCTGCCCGTCCTCGATGCCGGGCGGCACCTCGAGGTCGAAGTGTCGGATGCCGGCCTTTCGCCCCGCCCCGTCGCAGGCCTCACACGCGGTCTCGGCGACCCGCCCGTCGCCGCGGCAGGCCTCGCAGGTCGCAGCCCGGACGAGTTGTCCGAAGGTGGTGCGGGAGACGTAGCGAATCTGGCCGCTGCCACCGCAGCGGTCGCAGGTACTGATCGGCGTGCCGGGTTCGGCTCCGTTGCCGTTGCACCGTTCGCAGGCCATCACCGCGTCGAAGCTGAGCTCGCGGGCCGCCCCCGTTGCAACCTCCTCGAGCTTCACTTCGACCGTCGCCACGACGTCGCCCCCGCCGGCGGGGCCGCGGGAGAAGCCGAACGGATCTCCGGCGCCGAAGAAGGCCTGGAAGATGTCCTCGATCGAGCCGAAGCCGGCGCTGCGCGGCGACCAACCGCCGGAGCGCAGCCCCTCGCGGCCGAAGGAATCGTAGGTCTGACGCCGCCACGGGTCGGACAGCACCTCGTACGCCTCCGCCGCTTCTTTGAATTTCTCCTCCGCCTCGGGGTCGTGGGAGTTGACGTCGGGGTGCAGCTCGCGGGCCAGTCGCCGGAACGCCTTCTTGACCTCCTGCTCGGAGGCCGCCCGCTCGACGCCGAGCACGTCGTAGTAGTCGCGGCTCATGTGGCTATTCGTAGACCGACTCGAAGTAGCGCGACAGCTCGCGGGCGGTGTCGCGCACCGAGACGATCGCCGTCGCGTAGTCCATTCGCAGCGGCCCCACTACGCCCACCGAACCGAGGTTGCGGTAGCCGAGCCCGTAGTTGGCGCCCACCACGCTCACCGAGCGCAACTCGGGCTGGGGGTTCTCGTCGCCGATCCAGAGGAAGACGGAGCGCTCGTCGAGCGCCGAGCGCAGCATGCGCAGCACGCTGGCGCGTCGCTCCAGTGTTCGCATCAGGCGGTCGATGTCGGGTAGGTCGCCGAAATGGCTCTCGGAGAGCAGACTCGCGGCTCCCTCCATGTAAAGCTGCTGCTCCCCCGCCCCCTCGAGCGAGCTGAACGCGGTGCGGATGCTGCTCAGGAACCGCTGCTCGGCCCGGCCGAGCTCGGGATCCGCGAGCCGGCCGGCGATCATCCTCGCACCGAGACCGAGACCGGAAAGTCGTTCGTTGAGGTACTCGGAGGCCCATTCGACCACGCCCGGGTCCACCGGCTCGTCGAAGCTGAAGGTGCGTTTGGTGACCGCGCCCGCGGAGCTGATCACCACCACCATCACGACGTTGGGCTGAAGCAGGAGCGCCTCGACGCGGTGGATGGTTGCGGTGTCCAGCGGCGGCGCCGTGACCAGCGCGACCAGGTCGGTCATCTTCGACAGGGCGGCGGTCGTCTCGCGCATCGCGTCGTCGACCTCGCGACGCATCCTCGACAGCTCCAGCTCCACTCCAACCCCGCTCGATCGAGGCTCGGAGGCGAGCAGCCCCTCGACATAGGTCCTGTAGCCGGAATCGGTTGGGACGCGGCCGGCGGAGGTGTGCGGGTGAGTCAGGAACCCCGCCCCCTCGAGGGCCGAGAGCTCGGCCCGCACGGTGGATGGGCTCCAGACGATCTCCTTCTTTCCTGCAAGCGCCTTCGACCCGACGGGCTTTCCGGACTCGAGGTGCGCATCGACAACGCACCGCAGGATCAATTCCTGGCGCTCGTTCAGCATGCGCCAATTCTAAGAGGGCTGGGCCCCAGAGCCCTACCGCTCTACTTCTGCCTCCGCATTGCGGATGACGCGTGTATCCCCCTGTTTCGCGACCCCCTCGGTGACGACCCTGTTGCCGTCGACTTCCTTGATCTCACCTGAGACGACGATCTCCTGCTCGGGGATGCCCATGCCCCGGAACTGGACCGAGAGCCGCTTCAGGGCTCGCGGGTCGCCGTCCGCGAGGTTGGCGTTCGCGCGGGCCACCAGGGCCATCATGTAGAGGCCGTGGAGGATGTTGCCGGGCAGGCCGACCTGCTTGGCGAACTCGGGATCGATGTGGATCGGATTGAAGTCACCCGAGGCGCCGGCGTAGCGATGCGGCAGGTACTTGTCCGGGGTCTCCTTCAGCTCCGGGATCGCGTCGCCCTGCTTGAGATCGGCCAATTCAGACCCCCCTCACTATGTTGGTCCAGATGCCGCGCACGGTCTGCTGGCCGTCCTGGTTCACCGACTCCGATTCGAATACGTAGAAGCCCTTGTCGTCCTTCTGGAAGACGTCGGTCAGGCTCGCGGTCGTCGTGACCTCGTCCCCCGAGCAGACCGGCTCGCCCCAGATGAATTCCTGGCCGCCGTGCACCATGGTCGCGAAATTGATCCCCACCTCGGGGTCGACGATTCCGGGCGCGATCGCCGGGGCGCTGTAGACCACGCAGAACATCGGCGGCGCGACGACGTCTCGATAGCCGGCCGCCACAGCCGCCTCGCGATCGTGATGAACCGGGTTCGCGGCGCCAACCACGTTCGCGAACTCGCGGATCTTCTCGCGCCCCGCCTGGTAGACGACCGGCGGCCATTGCTTCCCGACTGCGTCCTTCGAGACCGGCATCGCGGCGGCGGATTGTATTCGGGCCAACCGCGGCCGCAACTGTAGGTCCAGCCGACCTTGCCTTTCGGCGGGCCGCTGGTAGGTTCCCGCCGATGATCATCACGACGATGAACGACCTTCCGGGCTACACGATCGACGAGGTGCTGGGAGAGGTCTTCGGGCTCACCGTGAGGTCGCGCAACATCGGCTCCCAGATCGGCGCAACGCTGAAGTCACTGGGCGGCGGCGAGCTGAAGGGGATGACCAAGATGCTCGCCGAGGGCCGTGCGCATGCGACCGAACGCCTGGTCGAGGAGGCGGAGGGCAAGGGCGCGAACGCGATCATCGCTTTTCGCTTCGACACCTCCGAGCTGGGCACCACCTGGACCGAGATCTGCGCCTACGGCACCGCGGTCAAGGCCACCAAGGCCTAGCAGCAGACCTGCCAGGCTCTGGGCATGAAGGAGGCTCCACCGCGCTGGTGGTCGATGCGGCGGGCCCAGAATCGCAAGCCCGCCACCTATCGCTGCCCGCTGTGCGGCAAATTCCTGCCGGCGCTGAGCGAGCACACGCTGATCGCCCCAGAGGGTGATACGAGCCGGCGGCGCCACGCTCACACCCGCTGCGTGATGCGCGCCCGCGAGGCTGGCCGGCTCCCGACCCGCGACGAGTGGCGGAGCATCCAGCCGAGGCCGCCCTCGGTCTGGCGGCGTCTGCTGCGGCGAACGTCCGGCTAGGGCGCGCCCGGAGCGCCCTGTTCCCCGGCCCGCGCTTCCTCTAGCGCCTGCTCGCGATCGGCATAGAGGTGCACCCGCGTCGCCAGCCCGTCGTGGTACTCGAGCATGTAATAGACGCGCATCTCCACCTCCACCCCGCTCCCCTTACCTATGCCGTGCTGCCGCGTCTTCATCAGCACGTGGTGCTCCCCCACCGGCTCGAAACCCTCCGCCTCGAGCTCGAAGGTCTCCCAAGCGTCGAGCCAGCGGCTCGCCCAGCGCAGCCAGCGTCGCGGCCCCGGAATTGCGCGGGATTGGCCAGGTCGGGGGGGCTGTAGATCTCGACGTCGGGGTCGAGGAGGTTCAGGAACGCCTCAATGTCACCCCGCTGAAAGGCCTCCAGCCCCTCGCGTGCGATCGCCAGGTTGCGTTCCTCCTCACTCATCGATCTCCAAGACGGCCAGGAACGCCTCCTGCGGCACCTCGACGGAACCTACCTGCTTCATCCGCTTCTTACCCTTCTTTTGCTTCTCCAACAGCTTTCGCTTGCGGGTCACGTCGCCGCCGTAGAGCTTCGCGGTCACGTCCTTGCGCAGCGCCTTCACGGTCTCGCGGGCCAGAACCCGGGAGCCGACCGCCGCCTGAACCGGGATGTCGAAGAGCTGGCGCGGGATCGTCTTCTGGAGCCGCTCGACCAGCGCCCGGCCGGCGTCGTAGGCCCTGTCGCGATGGACGATCTGGCTCAGCGCATCGACGGTCTCGCCGGCCAGCAGCACGTCGAGCTTGACCAGGTCGGAGGCTCGGTTGCCGATCGGCTCGTAGTCGAGCGAGGCGTAGCCACGGGTCGAGGACTTCAGCAGGTCGAAGAAGTCGAGCACGATCTCGGCCAGCGGCAGGTCGTAGCGAATCTGCACCCGCTGAGGAGACAGGTAGTGCATGTCGACGTGTGCCCCGCGCCGTCCCTGGCATAGCTCCATCACGGCGCCCACGTAATCGACTGGAGCGATGATCGTGGCGCGGATGTAGGGCTCGCGGATCTCGGCGATCGAGGCCGGGTCGGGCATCTCGGTCGGACTGCGCACGTCAGCTGTCTCGCCGCCGATCAGCATCACCTCGTAGCGGACGTTGGGGGTGGTCGCGAGCAGCTCGAGGTCGTATTCGCGCTCCAGGCGCTCGCGCACGATGTCCATGTGCAGCAGACCTAGAAAGCCGCAGCGAAACCCGAAGCCAAGCGCCTGCGAGGTCTCCGGATCATAGGAGAGCGCCGCGTCGTTCAGCGACAGGCGGTCGAGTGCGTCGCGGAGGTCCTCGTAGCGATCGGTGTCGATCGGATACAGCCCGCAGAAGACCATCGGCTTCACCTCGCGGTAGCCGGGCAGTGATTCGGCCGCTCGCCGACCGCGATCGGTCAGGGTGTCTCCTACCCGTAGCCGCGCCACATCTTTGATGCCCGTAATCACGTATCCAACCTCGCCGGCCGACAGCCCCGGCGCGGGCCGCATCTCCGGGGTGAAGAAGCCGATGTCGTCGATCTCGGCCTCGGTCCCGGCCTGCATGGCGACGATCTGGCCCCGCTTTGAGAACTTCCCGTCGACCATCCGAACGTAGGCGACGACGCCTCGGTACTGGTCGAACTCGGAGTCGAAGATCAGCGCCCGCGGGGGAGCCCCCTCGTCTCCGGCAGGGGGCGGGATCCGCTCGGCGATCGCCTCCAGGACCTCCACCACCCCCTCGCCGGTCTTCGCCGAGATGCGGTGGATCTTTCCCGGGTCGCCGCCGAGCAGGTCGGAGATTTCGCCGGCGACCCGATCGGGCTCGGCGCCCGGCAGGTCGACCTTGTTGATCACCGGGATCAGCTCCAAACCGCTCTCGATGGCCATATAGGTGTTGGCGACCGTCTGCGCCTCCACTCCCTGAGCCGCGTCGACGACCAGCAGCGCGCCCTCGCAGGCGGCGAGGCTACGCGAGACCTCGTAGGAGAAGTCGACGTGACCCGGGGTATCGATCAGATGCAGGTGGTAGGTCTGGCCATCCGAGGCCCCGTACTCGACCCTCACCGCCTGCGCCTTGATCGTGATCCCCCGCTCACGCTCCAGATCCATCGAGTCGAGCACCTGGGCGCGCATCTTGCTCGGGTCGATGGCCCCGGTTATCTCCAGGATGCGGTCGGCCAGGGTCGACTTGCCGTGGTCGATGTGGGCGATGATCGAGAAGTTCCGGATTCGCTCCATTTCGGATCGCCAGTATGGCGGGGCGCGCCCAGGCGCCCTCGCCCCCGACCTCAGGACCGCGAGCTGCGCTGCCGCTCGACGCGGCGACGGCGGGCCTCGGAGCGCCCGAGCTCGGGTGAACGGTCCCTTACACCGGCGGCGCGGCGGCGCTCGAGGCGAAAGACGACGATCTGGTCCTCCCGGACGACCGGCCGCGCCCGTGGGTCCTTGGCCAGGCAATGGCTCTTGCCCCGCTCCCAGGGTTCCAGCCCACCGGCCGTGACCACGAACCGGTAGTCCCCGGCGGCAAGCGCGGCGCGCAACGGCCGGCAACCACGGATCAGGGTGAAACCCGCGTCATCGTGCCGGCGACCGACGAATGTGACCCGGTTGGAGAGGTCGGGACCGATCAACGGGTACTGGATCGGGAGCGTTGTCGCGATTCGCTGCTCGCGCTGGTCGTTGGCCCATCCGAAGGCGGCGTTAAGACCCGCCGACCTGAAGTCCTCGCCGTCGTAGCGATGGCTGAGATAGGAGCGCTGCAGGAACCAACCGCCGACCAGGAGCAGCCCGACCGCCGCCGCCCCGGCGGCCGCGGGCGAAATTCGCCCGACGAGTCGACGCATGTCCGTCCTGCGCATCAGCGGCATGCAGAGCGCGGCCGCTGCGGCGACGACTGCCACCAGGACGTACACCGGGCGCCACGGCTCGCCTGACAGATCGCTCGCGACCAGCAGGGCGGCGAGCAGCAGCGCGATGGCCGTCCTTCCGCGCCGTGACCACTGGCCTGCCAGCAATGGCACCAGCACCAAGGCAAGGGCAAGCGACGGCAGTAGGTGGCGGAGGCTCGACGCGAAACCGACCGGGGTTCCGGCCGGGCCCTCGGCCGAAGTTCCGTCGAGCAGATAGACCGGAATCCAGGCCAGTGCGGCGAGGGCGATCACCTTCAAGATCGGCGAGGCCCGCAGCAGGCAGAGAATGATGCCCGCGGCGGCGGCCGCCAAGAGGAGCGGCCACAGCTCGCCGAGCCGGTTGCTCAACGCGGGCTCGAACCAATCGCTCCAGACCCGGCCGTCGCCAAGGTAGTGAAGAACGGAGAACTGCGGCCGCCCGCCCAACCCCTGCTCGGGGCCGTCCAGCTGCAACGGCCCGACCGCCTTCAACCAGGGGAGCGGGTTGCCGGCCGCTAGGAGGTTGCGCAGGTACCAGAACCCGCAGCCGGCCAGCATCGGAGCACCAAACCAGAGCGCCGCGGCGCGCCGCCTGCCGCTCGAAGCAAGGAATGGGGCGCTTATCGTCAGTGCCGCGACCGGGAACAGGAAGCTGAGCTTTACTCCCGCCGCCAGCCCGGCGGCGGTCCCAGCGACAGCAAGCGCACCGAAGTGCGGGCCGCGCCTGCCCCCTGCAGCCGCTCCATTGACGAGGAACGCCACCGCAGCGAGCAAAAAGAAGAGTGCGAGGGTGTCGTTCCGTGCCTCACCGGCCTGGTCCGCCATCAGGCCGGCATCGAGCAGGGTCGCAACGGCGGCAAGCGTCCAGGGTGCAAGTCCATACGGCCTGCCCACACACCATGCCGCGGCGAGGCAGCCTCCGAGCCAAAGCAGGTTCAGAAGCGGTGAAAGGACGTCTCGTTGCAGCAACACGATGCCGACGCCATGGAGCAGTTCGGAGTTCTGCGGGTAAAACCAGGAGAGATAGCGCGGCGAGACGGAGGCGAAGTCGAGCGTCGAGCCGGTCTGCGCGAAGTGCGCGGCAAACGGCATGTGGTACCAGGCGGAGTCATAGCCGGTCATCCCGCCGCCAAAGGTGGCGACCGTGCCAATTGACCAGTGGGCCACGAGGACGACGGCGATCAGCGCCGCCACCCAGTTTCCCCAACGCCCGCTGGGGGGAGCCGGAGGCGGTTGATCCACACCGGCAGCTGGCGGCCGCAGCACGAAGCGCAGCCCCAGACCGACGGCGAGGCACGCGGCGACCAGTGGCGCTCGCTCCAGCATCCCTACGGCACCGATCAGCTCTGCAGTCAAGGTCAGCAGTGCCAGGGTGAGGACGGCGTCGGCGAGACGCGCCGGAAGGCCTAACCAGCCGCCCAGCAACCGGCTTCGCACCCTGGCGGCGCCGAGGCCGAGCGCGCAAATGCTGGCCAGGAGCGCAGTCATGCCGAGCAGATAGGCGGGGGCGTCGAGCATCAGCTTCGAATTCTCGGCGATGCGTTCAATGGGCGCTTAGGGAAGCCTCCTACGCTGCTACAGCAACTGACCGGAGAGGCGGGGTTCAGAGGGGTGCATGTCTAGACGTCTTTGCTCGGCAGCGCTTGTAGGCATCGCGCTCGCCGTCCCCTCGCATGCCGCTGCCACAACCCGGGCGGACTACGTCCATCCCCTGGCCGGCACGCGACCTGGCGCCAACACGTTCGGCGGCGGGCACAACTTCCCCGGCGCGGCGCTGCCCTTCGGGATGGTCCAGTTCAGCCCCGACACTTCGCCGGCCGAGCGCCACTCGGGCGGTTACGACTTTCGCGACTCCCACATCTCGGGCTTCAGCCTCACCCATCTGAGCGGCGCCGGTTGTGCGCTGTACGGAGACTTCCCCTTCCTGCCGACCATCGAGCGGATCCACGGCTCGCCGACGCCCCACGGGGCGGCGGGTTTGGCGTCAAAGTTTCAGCCCGGCTTCAGCCACTCCGAGGAGGCCGCGAGCCCCGGCTATTACACGGTGCGGCTCAATCCGGGGCAGCGTCGGCGGCAGATCGACGTCGAGCTGACCGCGACCACGCGCACCGGCATGGCCGCCTTCAAGTTCCCCCGCACCCGCCGGGCGAGCGTGCTGATCAACGCGGGCGGCAGCGCCCGCGCCGACAACCAATCCGCGGTCCGGATCGATCCCGCGGCCCGCGAGATCACCGGCTCGGCGTCAAGCGGCTACTTCTGCGCCCAGCGGCCCCGCTACACGGTCTACTTCGCGGCGCGCTTCAGTCGGCCGTTCAGCGGCTTCGGCACCTGGCGCCAGCAGGCGCTAAGCCCGGCCTCGACCTCGGCGAGCGACGACAAGCCTCCCTCCGTCGTCCCGTCCAACACGACCCAGGCGGGGGCCTACTCAACCTTCAACGCCCGGCACGAGCGGACGGTGAAGGTGAGGGTCGGGATCTCATTCGTGAGCGTCGACGGCGCGAAGGCGAACCTCGCCGCCGAGGCTCCGGGGTTTGGATTCCGGCGCATCAGATCGAAGGCGCGAGGCCGCTGGAACCGGGCGCTCGGCTCGATCAAGGTGAGCGGCGGCCAGCGCCGCGACACCGCGACCTTCTACACGGCGCTCTACCACACGCTGCTCGCGCCGCGGACCTTCAACGACGTCGACGGCAGATACATCGGTATGGACGGCCAGCTGCACTCGACCGGGGGTGGCACGAAATACGCCGACTTCTCCGGTTGGGACGTCTACCGCAGCGAGATCCCGCTGTTGGCGCTGCTGATGCCGAGCCGGGCGAGCGAGATGGTGCGCTCGCTGCTCACCGACGCTGCGCAGAGCGGTTGTCTGCCGCGCTGGCCCTATGCGAACGGACAGAGCATGACCATGGTCGGCGACCCCTCGGACCCGATCATCGCCTCGGCGGCGGCCTTCGGCGCCAGCGACTTCGACGTCGGCGCCGCGCTGGGGGCGATGGTCAAGGGCGCGACCCAGACCTGCCGCAGCCCCAACAACCTCTATGTCGAGCGCCAGGGGCTCGACCAATATCAGGCCCTGGGCTACGTGCCCTGGGACCTCGACACCAAGACCCGCAACGCGAACTCGCTCTTCGGCTCGCCGGACTCCGTTTGGGCCTCCGCCGCGACGACGCTCGAATACCAGACCGCGGACTTCGCGATCGCCCAGTTCGCGGCCCGCTTCGCCCACGACCCGGCCACGTACTCAAAGTTCATCGAACGGTCGGGAAACTGGCGCAAGCTGTTCAATCCGGCCAGTGGCTTCATCGAGCCGCGCTACGCGAACGGCTCCTTCGTCCCCGGCTACGACGACCTCAACGGTGGCGGGTTCGCGGAGGGCGACGCGGTCCAGTACACCTGGATGGTTCCCCATGACCCCGCAGGGTTGGCATCGATGATCGGCGGTCCTACAGCGGCCGCGGGGCGGCTGGACCGATTTCTCCGCGTGCTGAACTCCGCAAGCGGCGGCACGGACAGCGACCATGCCCTGCTCGGCAACGAACCGACCCTGAACACGCCCTGGTTGTTCGACTGGTTCGGCGAACCGTTCGAGACCCAGGCAGCGGTGCGGCGCGCCATCCTGCAGCTGTACGGGCCCTATCCGACCGGATACCCGGGCAACGACGACCTCGGCGAGCTGTCCTCCTGGTACGTATTCGGCGCCCTCGGCATCTACCCTGAGATCCCCGGCACGGGCGTGCTGGCGCTTTCCAGCCCCCTGTTCCCCCATGCGAGGTTGCGGATCGGCCGCAGCACGGTCCGCATCGACGCAAGGGGAGCGACGCCCGCGACACGCTTCATACGTGGGCTGCGGCTCAACGGACACCGCATCGACCAGCCGTGGACCACCTACTGCACGCTCGCCCGCGGCGCCCGGTTGCGGTTCGCGCTTGGGCGTCGACCGAAACGGAGCTGGGGAGCCGCGGCGGCGGCTCAGCCTCCTTCGTACGGGCCGGACCGGCCGATGCCGGCGAGCGCCTGCGCGAACTGAGCCAGGCGTGCCCTTAGGTCTCCTTTAACAGAGCTTCAACATCTCCTCAGGCCATGCCAGCAGGCTTGGGCCTCGGTGGAGACTGCGACAGCAACCGCGCGCGCCGGCGATCCCCGAGCAGGCTCGGGGCGCCTCGCGATAGCCGGTTCTACGGTCTTCTGGATCGCCGCCGGTTTGGTCGCGGCCGGGGTCGCTGTCCGCTTCTCGACCCTGGGGCTACAGAGCTATCACCACGACGAGGTGATCACCGCGGTAAGGGTGCTGCCGGGGAGCTTCGGGCACATGCTGCACGAGGTCCGCCGCAGCGAATCGACTCCGCCGCTCTACTACATCCTCGCCTGGGTCTGGAGCAAGTACTTCGGGTTCAGCGAGGTAGGACTACGGTCGCTCTCGGCTCTCTGCGGCGCGATCACGATTCCGGTCGCTTTCCTGATCGGTAGGGAGCTGGCCGGGAGGCGTACCGGGCTGCTGACCATGGCGATGGTCGCGTTGAACCCGATGCTGATCTGGTACTCGCAGGAAGCACGGGCTTACGCGTTGGTGGTCCTGCTCTGCGCGGCCTCGCTGCTGTTCTTCCTGCGCTTCCGCCGCACCGGTTCGCACCGTGACCTTGCGCTGTGGTCGGCCTTCTCCGCTCTCGCCCTCACCAGCCACTATTTCGCCGTCTTCACGATCGTGATCGAGGCCGCCTGGCTGCTGGTCGAGCGCAGACCACGAGGTCCGGTGTGGGCGGCGATCAGCGCAATCGCGGCGGTCGGCTTGGCGCTCTTGCCCCTCGCGGCTCACCAGGCCAACCCGAACCACATCGACTGGATCGGACACCTGGCCGTGGGGGACCGGCTCGAGGACTCGGGCGGAAGCTTCCTGATCGGTGAGACCGGCAGGGTGATCGGGGCGGTTGGTCCGCGCGAGAAATACACGGCGGTGCCCCTGATGCTCATCGGCCTCCTGCTCGGGCTCGGGTTGTTGCGGGGCCGGAGCCGCGAATGGCGCGTCGCCGCAATCGGGATCGTGATCGGCCTTGGAAGCGTCGCCCTGGCGCTGTTCGCGGCGGCGGCCGGCAAGGACTACGTCCTGGCCCGCAACCTGCTCCCGGCGCTACTGCCGCTGATCGCGGCGATCGCCGTGATTGCCACCTTCGCGCGGGCCCGCAGGCTCGGCGTCGCCCTGGTCGCCGCGCTGTGCGCCTACTGGCTGGCCTTTGACGTATACGTGGCCGCTACCCCTGACCTTCAGCGGCCCGATTGGAGGGGAGTGGCTCGGGCAGCCCGCCCCGCCACGCACCCGCGGGTGATCGTCACCTGGACGCTCGGCGTCGCTCCCCTCGAGTACTACCTGAACGACGGCACCGGGCGCGCGGCCAGCGGCCCCTTTGCGGTGCCGGAGGTGGTGGTGGTGACCAAGAGCAGGGCGACGCGGTTCGCCGATCCTCTGACGGCCAGGTTCCGGCGCACCGAAGTGACCGACCTCGGCCGCTTCACGGTGACCCGGTTCATCGCCCCGCATCCCGTGCCGCTCGGCATGCGGCTGCTGCGCCACCTGCGCACCGGCTTTCAGACCAACGCCGTGATGATCGGTGGAGGCCCGAAGGTCGCGCCGGGGTTTACCCATCGAGAGCGACGGCGGGCCCATCTGCGAGGGCTGCGCCGGGCCCACCATCGAGGGTTCCGCTCAGCCCATCACCGAGGTCCTCGACACGCGAGCCATCGACGACGTCACGGTCAAGCGCACCACCGGCGGCGGCAGAAGCGCGGGCCCGCAGCGATCGGGGCGGCCAGCAGCCTCAGCTGAAGGTCCAGAGCTTGTTGCCGATGAAGTTGAATGGCATCGCAACGGCGACGGCAACAGCCTGAGCCTGCAGCTCGGGCAACTCCGCCATCACCAGCAGCTGCAGGACCACGAGGTTGATCAACAGCGCTCCGAGGCTGACGGCGAAGAACCGTGCCGCCTCGAAGCGGGCCCGCCCGGCCCCACTGTCGAAGGTCCAGTACCGGTTCCAGAGGTAATTGTTGGAAACGGCGACGCAGAACGCCCCGACGGCGGCCAGCACGTGGTGGAGGCCGAGGTTCTCGTTGAGCACCGCGAATACGCCAAGATTGATCACGTAGCCGGAGCCCCCGACCAGCCCGAACTTGACCAGCTGGACCCAGTTCGCGGCCTTTCTCGTCCCGGCGCCGATCCGCCTGGCCACCGCCACCGCGCCAGGCGCCGACCAGGACTCCCCGCCCAGCCTCGTTTCGCGTCCTTCTTCTGCCATCGGTCGCGAAGGCTGTCAGGAAAACCTAAATTCCGCCTCTATCGCCCGAACTGCGCCCCGCACCTCGACACCGCCAGGGGCCCGTCGATCTTGAACACCACGGTCGGCGGCGTCTTCAGCACGACCTTCGCGTGCGGGTCGCGGGTCCAGCGCGCCTCGCGCGGGAACGAGGGACCACCGGGGCCGATCCGGTCCAGACTGACGACGACGTAGTCGTAGTCGCCTGCGTCGAGAAGGCGCCGCCACTGCTCACAGGTCGAGGCGCGGACGAATCCGGCGTGCGGCCGGTGCAGGCCGGCGAACTGGATCCGGTTGGAAAGCTCGGTGCCCCAGAGCGGGTACTGCCGCGTGGCGGTGGTAGCGATCCGCTGGTCGTCCAGGCTGCGCGCCCATTTGAAGGCCGCGTCGAGGCCGGGTGTTGTGAAGCCCGGGTCCGCGTAGCGGTGATCGAGGTAGCGCCTTTGCTCGAACCATCCGGCGCCAACTGCGAGCAGGACGATCCCGCCGGCGGCGGCGGCCAGCGCCGGGCGCGACAGCAGGCGCAGCCGCCGGGAGCCGAGCAACGCGACGCCGGCCACGGAGGCGACGCCAACCGCGATCGCCCCGGCGACGTAGCCGGAGTACCACGGCGCTGCCGACGCATCGGCAAATGCAAGCGCGACGAGCAGCAGCACCAGCAGGGCCGCCCGGCGCGGACCCCGGTCTGCCCCGGCGACCACCGGTAGCAGCGCGAGGCCGAGGATCAGCGCCGGGGCCAGGTAGCGAAGGCCCGACTCGAAGCTGAGCGGCATTCCGCTGGGCCCGGCAGCGGACGCGGGGCTGGCGACCCACGCCACCGCTGTCAGCAGCCCCACCGCCCCAAGCACCCGGACCAAGGGATCCTGGCGCCGCGAGAGACAGACCACCAGGGCGAGGACCGCCAGGCCCGCCACCAACGGCCATAGCCAGCCGAGCGAGTCGTGAAGCCCGGGCAAGAACCAGTGGCGCCAGGTCGATCCGTCGAACAGGTACCCGAGCACCGACTCCTGCCGCCGGCCCCCGAGAGCCTGATCGGGGGCGGGCAGATTCACCGGGCCGAGCGATTTCACCCACGGAAACGGGTTGCCGGCCTGCACCAGGTTGCGCAGGTACCAGTAGCCGCACCCGAACAGCAGCGGGAGCCCGACGGCGGCGGTCGCGCGGCGGCGGGTCCCTGGGGCGCTGATCGCGACCAGACCTGCCGCGAGGCCGGCAGCCGGTACCAGATAGTTGAGCTTCACCCCGGCCGCCAGTCCAGCTGCCAGGCCGACCACGACCAGAGCGCCGGGCGCCGGCCAGGGGTCCCGCTCCGATGCCCGCGCGTTGATGGCAACGGCGGCCGCGGCAGTGAGGAAAAAGATCGCCGGCATGTCGTTTCGCATCGATCCCGCCTGGTCGGCAAGCGCCCCGGCATCGAGGACGACCGCCGCGCCGATCAGCGAGAGCGCACCGACCCCGTAGGGGCGGCCGATGCACCAGGCGGCGAGGAGGGTGCCCGCCAGCCAGCCGGCGTTGATCAGCGGCGAGAGGCTGTCGCGCCCGAAGGCGAGTATTCCCACGCCGTGCAGAAGCTCTGAGTTCGCGGGGTAAAACCAGGCCAGGAACTGCGGGGCGATGAAGTCGAGGTCCCAGGTCGAGTGCCCCTGCGCGAAGTGCGCGGCGAACGGCCCGTGGTACCAGGTCGAGTCGAAGTTCGTGATGCCGGCGTCGAGGACGACGCGCACGCCAATCGACCAGTGGGCGATGACCAGCCCGGCGACCACCAGCGCAGCCGCTGTCGCAATCCCACCGCTCGGGGGCGCCGGCGGCACCTGCAGCCCGGGCCGCGGACCGGGCCCAGGACGAACCCGGGCTCGAACCGCGAGGCCAGCAATCACCACGGCGAGTACGAAGGGGAACTCGCGAAAGGCGCCGAACGAGCCCAGCAGTTCGGCGACCCCCAAAACCAGCACAAGACCGAGCACCAGGTCGGCGAGCCAGGCGGGCGGGCCGGTCCATCCCAGCAGCAGCCGCGAGCGAACCCGTGTCGCGGTCGCCGCAGCTCCGAGCACGACTGCGACCAGCTCCGCCGCCCCGAGCAGGTAGTCGCCAGAGCCGAGCAAACTGCGCCCCCTCGATCAGCGCCTGCGCAGCATGCGCAGGATCTGGTCGAGCTCCGGGACCCGCAGCGCCCGGACAACTCCGAGGTAGACAGCGAGGCCCACGGCGAGACCGGTGCAGAGGGAGATCGTCTGCCCACCCAGCGATCGCCCTAAGGCCGAGTCGAGCTGGTGCCAGACGAGGTAGCTGACCCCCGCCAGCGCCGCCGAGGCCGCGCCGATTCTTAGCGCGGAATCGGCCAAGCGGCCCAGCTCCAGTCCCCCCAGCTCACGTCGGAGCACCACGCATTGCACGATCACGCTGGCTCCGGTCGCGATCGCGGTCGAGGCGACGATCCCTCCCACCCCGAAGGGCTTGTAGAGCGCCAGCGCCGCGACCCCGGTGACGGCAAGGTTTGCGCCCGAGATCAAGGTCGGTATCCAGGGCCTCTGGAGGCTGAAGAAGGTCCTGGTCAAGAGCAGGAAGAGGCCATTGGAGGGCAGCGAGAAAGCGAACCAGAACAGCGCCGTCGAGACCAGATCGGTCTGCGAGGCGGTGAACTCGCCGCGCTCATAGATGAGGCGGATCATCGGCTCGGAGAGCACAAGCACCGCGGCGGAGGCCGGCAGCAGCACGAAGACGATCTGGCGCATGCCGTTGGCCATCGTCGCCCGCAGGTCGTCGCGGGCGCCGCGGGCGGCAAACCTGGCGAGGGTCGGGAAGAGAACGGTCGTGATCGCGACCGAGAAGATCCCCTGCGGCAGCTGGTAGATCCGAAACGCCTTGTCGATCGCCGCCGGCCCCCGCTCGGAGACGAGGCTGCCGAAGAAGCTGTTGATCAGCAGGTTGAAATTGATCAGGCCGAGGCTGATCGTCACCGGCAGCATCAGCAGCAGAACCCTGCGCACAGCCGGGTTGCGCCACGGGCGACCGAAGCGGCGCGTGAACTTGAAGGGCGTGTTGCGCAGGTCGAAAGCCGGGATCGCAAGCTGCACCACCGTCCCGGCGAGGATCCCGATCGCGTAGGCATAGATGCGGTCGTTCCCGGAGAAGGCCGGGGCAAGGAACACGAGGACCCCGATGATGGTCAGGTTCCAAAACAGCGGCGAGATCGCGAAGGCGCCGAAGCGGTCATAGCTGTTGAGGATCCCGACCACGACGCCGCTCAGTCCGAGCAGGATCAGGATCGGGAAGAGGATCTGGGAGAGGACGACCATCAGGTCGCGGATCTCGCCCTTCAGGCCCGGTGCGAAGAGGGGCATCACGAGCGGGGCCAGGAGCACGAACAGCGCCGTGATCGCACCCAGCACCATCGTGACCACGAAGATCATCGCCGAGGCCATCCGGAAGGCCTCCTTGTAGTTGCCCTCTTCCAGCTGCTCGGTGAAGATCGGCACGAAGGCCGGCTGTAGCGCGGAGTCGGCGAATAGGCTGCGGACCAGGTTCGGGACCTGGAAGGCGACCGTGAAGGCCGACATCGGCCCCTTCACCCCGAAGTAGCTGGCGGCGACGATCTCCCGCACCAACCCCGCGATCCGAGAGGCGGCGGTGGCGACCGCGAAGAACGCCGTGGACCTGGCCAAACGGCCCGCCCGCTCACCGGGTGCCGGCGGAGCGGCGGGCTCCTCACCGGGATCGAACGCCTGCGCCGCCCGCTCGGCGGCGTCGAGCGCCACCTCGTCTCGTGCCTGGTCTGGGCTGTCGGGTGCCGGGGGCGTGGGCATCTGGTGCAGTGAATGGCTCGCTATAGTCGGCGGCCGCTCGAAGCCGGAAGGCACCCGGCTCGGCCCTCAAGAGATGGCCAACATAGCCTCACAGAAGAAGCGGATCTTAAGAACGGCGCGAGAGCACGCCGAGAACCAGCTCGTGGCGGGCGCCGTGAAGACCCATTTCCGGCGCCTCGAGCACGCCGTGTCCGAGAACGACCCCGCGGCGGTTGAGAAGGAGCATCGGGCGCTCGTGTCGCGGATCGACAAGGCCGTCCAGAAGGGCGCCCTGCACTCTCGCAACGCCGCCCGCAAGAAGTCGCGGGCCGCGAAGCTGGCAAGCCGCGCCTAGGCCCGGCCCCGCGAATAAATTGCGGCGGCTTCGCCGCCTGACATGCATGTGCCGGCGCGCAACGCGCCGGCCAACATCTACACCGCGCCGGTGGCCTTGCGGAGGGTGAGCGTAAGCGCCAGCGCGTCTCCGTACTCGGCCCCGCCCCGGCACCAGACCTCGAGGTCGGCCAGCGATGCCGTCGCGCCGCGAAGCTGCTCCGGCGAGCAGGTCTCGAGCCGGGCCAGCAGCTGCTTGGCGGCGTACGGGTGCATCCCAAGCTCGGACTCGATCTGTTTCGCGGGGGTCCCCGCCTCGAGGCGCTCCAATGCCGTGTTGGCCTTGCGCAATTTGGAGGCCAGCGCGTAGACCAGGCCGGTCACGCTTTCGCCCTGCGCCAGCAGGCGCTCGGAGATCGCCAGGGCCTGCTCCGCGTTGCCCTCGATGAGCGCATCGGAAAGCGACCAGACGGCAGTCTCGGAAGTGTCGTTGACCATCGCCTCGAGATCGGCGGCACTCACCTTGCCGCCATCACCGGCCCAGAGCGCCAGCCGGTCCAGCTCGTTGGAGAGCCGAAGAGGGTCGGCGCCCATCCGCTGGACCAGAAGCTTGGCGGCGGCCGGGTCGAGGCTGAAGTCGCGCTCCGTGGCGTCGGCGACGAGGTGGCGCGGCAGGTCCCGCTGTCGTGGCGCGTCGTAGGTCAGGACCTCGCCCCCCGCCTTTCGCACCGCTGCGGCCAGCTTCCCGGCTGGCTTTCCGTGGGCGACCAGTGCCACGGTCAGGTCGTCGGAAATCGAGGAAAGCGCATCGGCGACGGCGCGTTGATCGGCCTCGGACCAGCGCTCGACGTGATCGGCGAGCAAATAGCGCCGCGCCGTGGTCAGGGACATCGCCGGGATCGCGGTCACAAGGGCCTCGGCGGAAGGGGCCCCGCGCCCCTCGATCGGCGCGAAGACCTGTAGCGCGGCCGCCCCACCCTCGGTTTCGGCGCGGGAGCGCAGCCGGCGGCGCGCGGCCGCGATCTTCGCCTCGTCGCCACCGGCGATCAGATAGACGGGCTTCATCTCGGCCATCGCTTGAGTGTATTTGCGGGCCCGGCGCTGGCAGGCTGGTGCGGCCGGTCGAGGACCAGCCGCCGATCAAGCTTGCGCGGGATCGCTACTTCAGCTGACCCGGAACGAGGCCCTGGACCTTGCTGCCCAAGGAGCTCCTCGTGCCAGAGCTCGGCGTCTTGATGATGGAGCCGGTGGTACCGCTGACGGTCGAGCTCGTCTTGCTCGTCTTGCTGCTCGTCGTGCTGGATGTCTTGCTGCTCGTCGAGCTGGTCGGCTTGCCGCTGGAAGATCCGGACGAGCCAAGGTCCGCCGTCCCCGACTGAGCCGGGGTCTGGGAGCTGGTCGAATGCGGGTTACTCGTCGCGCTCGAGCTCGTGGGGCCGGGGGGGCTATGGCCATAGTTGTTGGCCGCACTTCCTGCTTGGCTGCCGGACGGGTTGCCCGAGGTGTCCTCCCCATGGCCGGTGCTCGCCGTGCCGGAGCCCGAAGATGTCCCCGGCGAGGGCGGCGTGGTCGAGGTCGGGGCCGGGGACGTGGTCGAGGGCTGGCCCGGGGCGGCGGTGCCGATCGTGACTCCTACCTGACGCGGACCCGCAGCGTTTGAATGCGGGGAGCCGGATTGCGCCGACCCCCGATGGCCTGCTCCGCGACCTGCGCCGCTCGTGGTCCCGGCGTTAGCGCCGGTGCCAGCGCCAGTGCCAAGACCGGTCGCACTGGAGGTCGTACCGTGCGACCCTCGCACGGCATTCGAACCTGCGGCCTGATTCGGGGTCGTCAACACCTTGCCCAGACCTGACAGGGCGGGCAGAGGCACCGACACGCCGCTTACGGCGAGGTGGCCGACCAGCGCCAGGCTGAGCGCGGCAAACGCCGCCAGCAGCGTGACCGAGGTGAGCCGTGCGCGGTCGAGCAGGTTGGGCATCGAACAGACCCGGGCCGAGACTGCGAGGGGATGTCTGAAGATGGGCAACATGCAGAGGACCTCACCCTTGTCATCGCCCACCCGCAGCCACGTAATGAGAGCGATCGTGCCCAACACCCGATTGCGACTAGGACATCCGTTGAAGTCCACGGGCGGTGCTCAGCCCCTGCGCTTGGACGACGCGATGCGCCCCTCCCTCGGGCGCCCGTCAGAACTGCTGCGGCGCCCTAGGAACTGGGCTCTTGCTCAGGCGCCGGAGGCGCCGCTGCGTCCTGCGATGGATCGGCCGGAGCCGGCGCAACCGCCTGCGTGTACTCGGGCGGTGACGGCGGGTCAGGCGCAGGCGTCTCAGGTTCAGAGACTTCCGACGTTGTACCGGCCGATTCCGCTGACACCGGGTCAGCCGCGGTATCGACGCTCTGCTGGTCAGCGCTCATGGCGCCTCCGTTGCAACCGCCACTGTTGTCGCCGCCTCCGTCGCCGGGCTCCTCGATCGGCGGCGGATTGGTCTCGCCGGGTGTCGTGCCGCCCGGTGTCTGCCCGCCGCCGGACCCGCCCGTAGGCGGCTGCGGCGACGGCGGGTTAACGGGGGTGGCGGGGCCCTCCGGGCCGCTCGGCGCGCCCTCACCGGGGCCGGTGACAGCGCCACCAGGCGTCTCGCCGCCGTTGCCCGGCCCACCGCCACCGGGCCCACCACCGTTGCCGGGCCCCCCGCCACCGGGCCCACCGCCTCCGTTGTTCGTAACCAGGACGCCCGGGCCCGCCGGCGCGACACCAGGCAGGGGAAGGGGAGCCGCGCCGACCGCGAACGGCAGGGCCCCCGGCCCGATATTGAGGAAGGTGCCTCCGCGGTGCCCGCGCGCCGCGTGGGGCGAGGTGGCGAGGGAGGCAGAACCGGCGTTGGTTCCCTTGCTCCCGCTCAGCAGGTCAGGCCAGCTGCTGAAGCCGGCGTAGTGCCCGAGCATCAGAGCGGCTGCCGTAGCGCCTGCGAGCAGCACAAACGAGACCGCACCGGCCCGAAGGAGAAAGCGTGACTTCCTCCAGTTCTGGCTCCACCACCAGCCAAGCTGTCTCCGCCGAGAATTTATTCACGCACCGTCCATGGCACCGTCCGGTCGAAACCGGTCGGCTACGCCAGCACCGATTCTGGCATGAATCGCGGCGGCTGCGCACGGTCTACCCAAAATTTGCGCTCGCTCCGGAAAGGTCAGCGTTCTGTCTCGACCCGTACGCCGCCCCCGCCCACCTCGACGGTCACCGTCCCTTCGAGGTCGGTCCGAAGCACCGGAACGTGATGCGCCCCGAGCGTCGCCAGCGTGCCGGGGTCGGGGTGCCCGAACGGGTTGTGCTCGCCGACCGAGATCACCGCCAGTCGCGGCGCGGTCCGATCGAGCAGCCCGGCCAACCCCGCGTCGGCGCTGCCGTGATGGGAGACCTTCAGCACATCGAGCGGCCCGGGGTCTATGGGCACCGCCTCAGCCTCCGCGTCGGCGGTCAGCAGCATCTCGAAGTGCCGCCAGCGAGCCAGCAAGACGAGGCACTCGGTATTGGGGTCCTCGGGCAAGGCGCCGCCGAGCAGCTCGCGGGGTGGCCACAGAACCTCGAGCCGCAGCGACCCGGAGCGCAGCTCGCTTCCCTCCGCGACGCGGGTCGGCACCGCACCGGCGGCTCGCGCTCTGTCGATCAGGCGGTGGCCGACCTCGGCGTACACGAGGCGGTGCACCGGCAGCGAACCGAGCAGTTCCTCGATCCCGCCAGCGTGGTCGGACTGGTCATGGGTTAGGACCGCGGCAGCCAGCGAGCCGGCCCCGAGATCGCCGAGCTTGGCGCGCAGGTCGTCCCCGGGAGGCCCGCCGTCGACCAGCAGCGGCGCTCCGTCGGCGGGTTGGAGGAGGATCGAGTCGCCCTGCCCGACGTCGAGAACTGACACGCGCAGGCCGACCAAGGGGTGCGCCCCGGCACCGCCTCCCAGAAAACCGGAGTTGGCGACAACCGCAAGCGCCGCAAGTACGGCGACGCCCACCCGCAGCGGATGCCGAAACCGCGCGCGGGCGCGGGCGCGCAATCCCTGCCGCCCGGCAGCCCAGCGGCGCAGCGCCAAGCCCCCAGCCAGCAGCGCGGCGTAGGCGGCGAGCACGCTGGTCCAGCTCGACATCGGCAGGGCGACGAACGCCCATCGGGGCCCTCCCATCCACTCGGCGATCTGGCCGATGTAGGCCAGCAGCAACGAGTTGAGCCAGTTGAGGGGTTCGACCGGGACCGCGGGGACTTGCCCGAGCGCCGCCACCGCCATGCCCAACCACATCGCGGGGGCGACGGCCGGCAGCGCGAGCACGTTGGCCAGCAGCGAGGTTGCCGAGATCGCCTCGAAGTGGTGTGCCATCAGCGGCGCCGTCGCTAGCGTCGCCGCGACCGTCACCGCAACCCCGTCCGCAAGCCCTCGCCGCCAGCCGCCGTCGCCGAGTCGGGCGACCAGCAGGTCTCGCAGCGGCGCGCCAAAGACGAAGATCCCGGCGACCGCCGCGAAGCTGAGTTGCCAGCCGACGTCGGAGCTGGCGCGCGGATTGAGCCCCAGGGTGAGGGCAACAGCGAGCAGCAACGCGTATATGCGCGAGGCGGGTCGCCCGGCTAGCGTCGCCACGACGGCGGCGGCCCCCATCACCCCGGCGCGCTGGATCGAGGCACCCCCTCCAGCGAGCGGGACGTAGAGGGCGATCAGTGCGAGCAGCCAGACGAGCCGCGCCCGCAGCGGGATCCCCAGCGCGGCCAGCAGCGGCGCGGCCAGCACCGCCAGCAGGACGACGTTCTCCCCGCTCACCGCTAGATGGTGCGCCAACCCGCTGCGCTGAAACGCCGTCGTGGTGTCCGGCGGGATCCGGTCGTCTTCGCCCAGCACGAACCCCCGCGCCAAGGCGGCCTGCTCATCGGGCATACCCCGACCGAGCGCACCCTCGGCCCGGGAGCGGACCAGGTCGATTCGTCCCTCCGCCCCGCCCCGCCGGCCGCCGGTCAGCTCGATTCGGGCGGCGCGCAGAATCCTCCCGGCCCCATTTCGGCGGAGGTTGTCCCGCAGCCAAGGTGGCGGAACGGTGATCGTCCCCGCCGCGCTCACCTCGGCGCCGATCGGCAGGTCCGGAACGGGCTCGGGCGCCTCGACCGCGAGTCTGCCGCGTGGAGTCTCGACTCGGACTCGCACGGTCCCATCGGTGCGCCGCGGCACCGCTGCGACGTAGCCGCGCACCGCGATGCGGGTGCCGGCCCGCGGCATGTACGCGCCACTGTCGATCGATCGCAACCGTGCCGCCCCGAACAGCAGCCCTGCGCCGGCACAAGCGAGCCCCACCAGCGTCAGCCACAAGACCGCCGCCCCTCCCCAGCGCGGTCGCGTGAGGATCAGGGCGATCGCGGAGACGAACAGGGCTCCCAGCACCTCGGTGCCGCTCGCATGCTCGGCGAGCGGCGCCAGCGCCAAACCGGCCGCGGCGCCGCCGAGAGCCGCGAAGCGCCAATGCGGGGTCAGGGCTGCAGGCGCTTGCGCAGTGCCCCCATCGTCGCCGGCCCGATGCCGCTGATCTGGTCGAGCTGCTCGATCGAGGACAGGCCGCCGTGCTGGTCGCGAAAGTCGATGATGTCCTGGGCGGTCACCGGACCGATCCCCTCGATCGTGTCGAGCTGCTCAACGCTGGCGCTGCCGAGGCTGATCGGTCCCTGATCGGAGGCCGTGGCAGCCCCCGCCGCCATCGGGGCAGACCCCTGGGCGCGCTCGGGAACGACGATCTGCTGCCCGTCTCCGAGCCGGGCCGCCAGGTTGATCTGGTCGAGCAGGGCGCTGCCGGTGCCGCCCCCGGCCCGCTGCACCGCGTCGGTCACCCGCGCCCCTGAGGGCAACCGGTAGACGCCCGGACTGCGCACCGCCCCGGCGACGTCGACGACGACGTCCCCGCCGCCCTCCTGACTGACGCCGAATCCGTCCGAGGACCCCGTGGCCGTTGATGAGCCGCCGCTTGGCGCCGACGAGCCGAAGGCGCTACCCGAGTCGCCGCTTCCCTCACTGCCGATCGCCCGTGCCCCAACCAGCAGCAGGGCGATCGCGATTGCGCCATAGACGGCGATCTGGGTGCGGCTGAGCTCGGCGATGACGCGATGATCTGCGGCCCAGCCGCACCGGTTGCGCGCCAAAGCTGCCAAGCAACGCGCCGCAAGCGCAAAATTCAGTGATTGCGAGATGCGGCGATCGGCGCCGCTAGCTAGCGGATCGCGAACCCGCTCAATCCCTCGGGCTCTTCCTCGATCACCTCGACCCGCTCCACAGCGGCGCCGCGCGGTCCCTCGCGACAGAAGCTCAACATCGGCTCGACGTCCTCCGGCTCTCCCTCGAAGACGGCCTCAACCGCCCCGTCGGGCCGGTTGGTGACCCAGCCGGCAACCCCGCGCGACTGCGCCATGCGACGCATGGTGTCGCGGAAGAAAACCCCCTGCACGCGGCCGTGGACGACGGCGCGGCGGCGAATCACCGCGGCGGCCTACTACTCGTCGTCTTCGTCGAAGGTGGTGACTTCCGCCATCTGACGGCCATACAACTCCGCCACCGCGACAGGCGGCGACTGCACCGAGACGCAGGCCAGCTCACCGTCCCCGGTGTTGGAGATTGCGTGGTCGGTCGCCGGGGGAACGAGCACCAGGTCTCCCTCGGAGATCTCGCCGGTGTCGCCGGCGACCGACATCTGCCCGCGCCCCCGCACCACCACGTAGACCTGCTCGGCCTGCTCGTCGGAATGGAGCGTCTGCTCGACGCCGGCCGGCACCTCGAGCCAGGTCACCGACATATTGCGGGAACCGAGTTCCCCTGCGTCCATGAGGACATGCGAGCGAAGGCGGTGCCACTCCTCGACGGACGCCTCGCTGAGCCGCCTGACAAGCACGGTGGGACTTCTAGCAGACTCAGCGCACGACGAGGTTTACGAGCTTGCCCGGCACGAAAATCTCCTTCACGACCACCGTGCCGTCGAGGTGGCGCTGAACCTTCTCGCTCTGCCGCGCCAGGATGATCACTTCGTCCTTCGGGGTGTCCACGGGCACCTCGATCCGGTCGCGAAGCTTGCCGTTCACCTGCACGGCGTAGATGATCGTGTCGGCGCTCAACGCCGCCGGATCGGCCTTCGGCCAGGGCTGCTCCCAGACCCGAACGCCGGTCAGCTGCTCGTAGACCTCGGCGCCCAGGTGGGGCGCGAAGAGGGAGATCAGCGAGGCGGCGGTCGCGGTGGCGAACCTGAGGCAGGCGTCTCCCACGGGATCGCCGTAGAGCGAGTCCTTGCACCGGTAGGCCTCGTTGACCAGCTCCATCACCGCCGAGATCGCGGTGTTGAACTGAAACCCGCGCTCGAAGTCCCGCGTCACCTTGTCGATCGCCCAATGGGTCTTGCGGAACAGGGTTCCCGCGTCACCGGAAGTCCCGTTCCTCGTTCCTCGTTCCTCGTTGCTGGGCTCGGTGCGCTCGGCGACCTCCTGGCCGAGCCGCCACAGCCGGGACATGAACCGGTGCATGCCCTCGACCCCGTCGTCGGACCAGTCGGCGTCCTGGCTCGGTGGGCCGATGAACAGCACGTAGGAGCGCGCGGTGTCGGCGCCGTAGCGCTCGACGTAATCGGCGGGATCGACCGCATTGCCCTTCGACTTCGACATCTTTGCCCCGTCGCGGGTGATCATCCCGATCGTGAACAGGGCCTGGAACGGCTCCTCCACGTCAAGCAGGTCGAGGTCGGCGAGCGCCTTGGTGAAAAAGCGCGCGTACATCAGGTGCAGGATCGCGTGCTCGACGCCGCCGATGTATTGGTCGACCGGCATCCAGGCGCGCAGCACGTCGCGGTCCCAGGCCGCCGCCTCGTTGCTGGCGTCGCAGTAGCGCAGGAAATACCAGGAGGAGTCGACGAAGGTGTCCATCGTGTCGGTCTCGCGCCGCGCCGCGCCGCCGCACTGCGGGCATTCGGTCGCGACCCAGTCCTCTGCGGCGGCCAGTGGGCTGCGCCCCTTGGGCGCGTAGTCCTCGACCTCGGGAAGCTCGACCGGCAGCTGGTCCTCCGGGACCGCGACGATGCCGCACTTCTCGCAATAGACGATCGGGATCGGGCAGCCCCAGTAGCGCTGCCGCGAGATCAGCCAGTCGCGGAGGCGATAGCTGACGGCGGCTTTGCCGAGGCCCTTCTCCTCGAGCCAGCCGGTGATCTTCTGGATCGCCTCGTCGGCGCGCACTCCGGTGAAGGGGCCCGAATCGACGAGCACCTCATCCTCGGAGTGTTCGACATAGGCGGAATCCTCGGGGACATCTCCGTCGGGCGGCTCGACGACGCGTCGGATCGGCAGGTCGAATGCGGTCGCGAACTCGTAGTCGCGCTGGTCGTGCGCGGGAACCGCCATCACCGCCCCGGTGCCGTACTCCATCAGCACGTAGTCGGAGACGAACATCGGGATCTGTTCGCCGTTGACGGGGTTGGTGACCGTGCGACCGAGCGGAACGCCGGTCTTCTCTCGGTCCTCGGCGCTTCGCTCCTCGGTCGATTCGCGCAGCGCCTTGTTGACGTAGTCGAGGACCCCAGCCTCAGCGTCGGTGCCGGCGACGAGCCGCTCGATCGCCGGATGCTCGGGCGCGAGGACGAAGAAGGTGGCGCCGAACAGCGTGTCGGGGCGGGTCGTGAAGACGGGGAAGTCGATGCCCAGCTCCTCGCAGCGGAATACGACCTCGGCGCCCTCCGAGCGACCGATCCAGTTTCGCTGCATCGTCTTCACGTGCTCGGACCACTCGATCGCCTCGAGGTCGTTGAGCAGCCGGTCGGCGTAGTCGGTGATGCGGAAGAACCACTGCTCGAGCTGGCGCGCCTCGACCTCGGTCCCGCAGCGCTCGCAGCGTCCGTCGACGACCTGCTCGTTGGCGAGCACAGTCGCGTCCTTGGGGCACCACTTGACCGCCGCGTCCTGGCGGTACGCGAGACCGCGCTCGAACAGCTTCAGAAAGATCCACTGGGTCCAGCGGTAGTAGGCGGGCTCGTGGGTGGAGAGCTCGCGGCTCCAGTCGATCGAGACCCCCCAGCGGCGGAACTGGCGCTGGAAGGAGGCGATCGCGGCTGCGGTCGAGTCGCGTGGATGCTCGCCGGTCTGGATCGCGTGGTTCTCGGCCGGGAGGCCGAACGCGTCGTAGCCCATCGGATGGATGACCCGAAAGCCGTTGCGCCGCTGGTAGTGGGCGACTGCGTCGCCGACCGAGTAGACCTTGAGGTGGCCGATGTGGGGCTCGCCGGAGGGATAGGGCAGCATCTCGAGCACGTAGGACTTCGGCTTCGACTCGTCGAAGCCGGGCTGACCAGGGTTGGGAACCTCCCAGGTGTGCTCTGACTCCCAGACCTCCTGCCAGCGGCGCTCGATCGCGTTCGGGTCGTAGCTGCTCATATCAGGACCAATACATGTTTCTCGCCTCGCAATCGGGCGCTTCGCACCCTCTGCTCCGCGCCAGCATCAACGCGATTATTGCGGGCGCCCGGACGGCCGGCAGCCAGCGGCCCGCTCTTTACGCCGCGCAAGCGGCGGCGTGCGAGATGCACGTCGCCGCGTAGGCCGATCGGCGGGGCCTAGGAAGAGCCGAGGCCGATCACGTGTCCCTCGGGATCGGCGAATTGCGCGATCTGCCCGTTGGGGATGTCCATCGGCTCGGTCAAACGCCTGCCCCCCAACGACTCCGCCTTCGAGAGGGCGGCGTCGAGATCGTCGACCCCGACATCGAAGGTCACGTGACCTTCGATGCCGTCGCGCGCCTTTCCGATTCCGCCGCCGATGCCACCGTCCTCGGCCTCGACCATCGAGTACGGCTCTCCACTGGCGCTGGGGATGTCGCTGGTCTTCCACCCAAACAGCTCGGTGTAGAAGGACGCGCTAGCTCACGATCGGGGAGATCGAGATCAGGATCTGGGGCCAGAGGAAGACCTCGATCAGCGCCGCGACGAGCAGCATCGGGACCGCGATCGCGACGGTGACGAAAGTGGCGGCGAGCAGCTGGTTCCACTCTCCCTTACGGCTGGCGAGGATCCACGCGGCGAGCGGCAGGAAGAGGGCGGTCAGCTCGATCAGCGCCTGAGGCAGGACGCTGAGGATCACCTGGCCGTTGCTGATGTGGAGGTGGTAGGCGAGGGTCGAGGCCTGAAAGCCGAGGGTCAGAGCCTGGATCGAGAGCGAGAAGAAGGTCACGCCGATCACGAAGGCGATCGCGAACTCGCCCGCCTTCACGTGGACCCAACGGGAGAAGCCGGTGCGCGTTTGAGCCGCGATCGGCATTGAGGCGCCGGCGATGAACCCGGCGACGCAAGCCGTGGCGTGGAAGGCCAGGACCGCCCCGTTGCGCAGGAGGATGTGCAGGTAGTCAGAGAGGTCAACCGGATGGGTGACACCCGCGAGCGTGATCCGCGAGATGTCCGGTGTGACGAGGTTGGCGACGGCCCAGGTTGCGCCGAGCAACGTGCAGGCGATCGCCAGGCTCAGCGCCGCCCAACCGCCGAGCACCGACCAGCGCCCCCGCTGCCAGGTTTCGAAGGTGCCGCGCGTGTCGCGCAAACCCTGCGCGAGAACGTAATCGCTGGCGCTCATCGTTGATTGATCGGCAGGCAGGAGGATTTGTTGAGCCGCCGAGTTGGGTTTGAGGGTTGTCCCTCAGGCGGAACTGGTGGGCGCCAACCGTGGACGAGCCGCCCGACGGCGCGTCGTTTGGAGTGGAGCTAGCCGGGCTCGAACCGGCGACCTTCTGAGTGCCACTCAGACGCTCTTCCAACTGAGCTATAGCCCCAGAGGGACAGAATTCTAAGGCCCGTTACCGCTGGCGCTCAGTCGCTCCACCAGCCCGGCGTCATCTCGCCGTCGGTGGCCGCGTTGGGGCCGGTGTTGGGCGCGCCGACCGCGAGCAACTCGGCGCCGTCGGGTCCCGCCTCGAAGCCGCGCATCATCTCGGGTGGCACGCGGATCACGTCCCACTGCTTGACCTCGATGACCTCGTCCTCGATCTTCGCCCTCCCGCCGCCGCTGACAACGACATAGAACTCCTCCTGCTCCTTCTGCCGGTGGCCAAACGGCACGCGGAAGCCGGGCGCCAGCCGCTGATAGCTCATCCCCGACTTCTCCAGTCCGAGGTTGCCGGTTGCGAAGCGAGCCTCGATGTTCGGTGCGAGACCGAAGTCCTCAGCGGAGTCCTTGACGTCGTCCTTCAGGTTGACCTTCGTGTAGCCGGGCATGGCATCTACCTCCTTGCAGGCGAGCGGGACGGGCGCAAGTCTGCCACGACCCGCCCAGTGCCGAGACCAGCCGCTCTAGGCGGCTTCGGCTTCGTCATCGAGATCGAGGACGACGCGGTCCTGGTCCGTCCTGCGAACCCGGAAGTCCATCGGCGACCGCTGCTCCAGCTCGTGCAGCAACTCGACCGGCTCGTTGAGCCGCATCGACAGCGTCGCCCGCCCCTCGGAGAACTTGCGCACCGAGATCTCCGACGTCGCGCCGATGTTCGCCGCCGCATCCTCGAACCCAACCAACTGTGAGAAGTCCCCGAGGGGACCTATCTCCACCTCGACGATCCCTTCGAACAGCTCCGGCGCCAATCGCGCGGCGCCCCGCTCCTCGGCGATCGAATCGGTGCCGTTGGACGGCTGCTGCTCGATCGCGATTCGCTCCGCGATCTCCCCCACCTTGCGGCTGATCTCGACCGCGTCGGCCAGCGCCTTCATGCGAATCCTTGTCGCCTGGCCGCGAGCCTGTGCGTGGATCTCCTCGACGCGCATCGCCACCGTCTGCAGGGCGTTGAGACTACGGTCGTGGCGAGCGTTGGCTTCCCGAAGCGCATCACGCAAACCGTCCATCTCGCGCTCGCGCCCCAGCAGCATTTCCGAGAGTGCGAGCATCTCGCGCTCGAGCTCACCGACGCGGACATCACGGGAGTTGACGGCCGCATCAACCTCTGCGCGCCGGTAGCCGAGGAAAGCCCTCCGGAAGCTACCCATGGGCGGCAAGCTAGGGGCGTGGTCGGACGCTATTTCGTCACATCCGACGCGAGGTCGAACACCTGTTCGGCTGAGCCGGCCCCAGGCGTGAATCAGGCACGCGCGGCGCGGTGCTCCAGCGCCTCTCCGGCGAGACCCAGCTCAAGCCGCGGGGCGTCCCCCCACAGCAGTTCGAGCCGGTAGCGGTCCCGTGGCTCGGGCGTGAACACGTGCAGCACGCAGTCCAGATAGTCCAGCACCGCCCAACCGGCCGCCGGTCCCCCCTCCACCTGGCGCGGCATCAGTTCCTCGTCGCGCTTCAGGCGCAATCCCACCTCGTCGGCGATCGCAGCGGCTTGGCGCTCGTTGCGCCCCGTGCAGATGACCAGGAAGTCGGTGTAGGAAACGAGCTCGCGCATGTCGAGCGCGACGATCTCCGTCGCACCCTTTGAGTCGGCCAGCTCAGCCAGCCTGCGGGCCAGAGCCTCGGAATCCATCAGCGCGAGTAGATCCCCTTCTCCTCGATGAACCGGGCCACCTGCTCGGGAACGACGTAGCGCAACGGCCGTCCAGCCTTGGCGCGCTCCCGCGCCGCCGACGAGGAGATCCCGAACTCGGGCATCTCGAGCATCTCGCAGCGCCCGTTGGCCCCGAGGCTGCGGAGGACCGCTGCCACGTCGGCCTCCGAGATCCCGGCGCGGCGGGCGATCGCCAGCCGCGCCAGCTCCACGACCCGCTCGGGGTTGCGCCAGCTCTCCAACCCGACTGCCGCGTCCGCCCCCATCACGAACACCAGGCTGTCGTCCCCTTGCTCGGCAAGTTGCTCCAAGGTCTCATAGGTGTAGGACGGTCCGTCGCGCTCGAACTCCAGGGTCGAGACGACGAAGCGCTCGTCGTCGGTCGCCGCCAAGCGGGTCATCGCCAACCGCAGCTCGGCGCCGGGATCGTCGATGATCCGCTTGTGGGGAGCCTGCCCGGTGGGGACGAACAGCACCCGATCGAGGTCGAGCTGCCAGAGCGCCTCCTGCGCAAGAGCCAGGTGCCCAAGATGCGGCGGGTTGAAAGCCGATCCGAGAATGCCGACCGCAGCGACCGGACCTCTACCCCTTCGTCTGCCCGTCCCCGCGGGCGACGTACTTGTAGGTGGTCAACTCGCGCAGGCCAACCGGCCCGCGCGCATGAAGCTTCTGGGTCGAGTTGCCGATCTCGGCCCCCATCCCGTACTCGAAGCCGTCGGTGAAGCGGGTCGAGGCGTTTACGTAGACGGCGGCCGCGTCGACCCCGGTCGTGAACTCCTCGGCCGCCTGGTCGCTGGATGTGACTATCGCCTCCGAATGGCCGGTGCCGTGGCGGTTTATGTGGTCGATCGCCTCCTGCTCGGAATCGACGACCCCAACCGTCATCTTCATGTCCAGGTACTCGGTGTCCCAGTCCTCGGCCGTGGCCGCGTCAACCTTCGCGTCGCCCGCGTTCTCGCGCACCCGCTCGTCGCCGACCAGCTCGACTCCGGCGTCGTGCAGATCGCCGAGGATTGCGGGCAGAAAGGCTGGCGCAATGATCGCGTTGACGAGCAGCGTCTCGGCCGAGTTGCAGACCCCCGGCCGATCGACCTTGGCGTCGTAGGCGACCCGGCGCGCCATCTCCAGATCGGCGTCGTCATGGACGTAGACGTGACAGTTGCCGGCCGCCGCGTAGATCACCGGCACCGTCGCAACCTCCTTCAGGGCCGCCTTCAGCCCCTCGCCGCCGCGCGGGATCAGCAGATCGACCAACTCGTCCTGGATCGCCAGCTCGGCCAGGCCGCCGTGGTCGCCGGCCGGCAGCAGGACGACCGCGTCCTCGGGCAGACCGGTGTCGGCCAGCGCCTCACGCACGATCGCAGCCAGGGCGCCGTTGGACCGCTCGGCGTAGCTGGAGCCGCGCAGCACAATCGCATTGCCACTCTTGATCGTCAGCGCCGCACAGTCAATGGTCACGTTGGGCCGCGCCTCATAGACGACCGCGACGACGCCGAGCGGCACGCGGACTCGGCGCAACTCGATGCCGCTGGCGATCGTGCGCGCCTCGATCTCCTCACCAACCGGGTCGGGCAGCGCGACGATCTCCGTGATCCCTTCGGCCATCGCGCTCACGCGCCCCTGGTCGAGGGTGAGTCGGTCGCGAAGCGCGCTATTGAGCCCGGCGGCGCGCTCGTCGGCGAGGTCGGCCGCATTGGCCTCCAGCACGTCGGCGCTGCGTTCGGCAAGCAGCTCGGCCGTGCGCCGCAGCGCCGCGTCCTTGGCCTTCGTGGAAGCGACGGCTAGCTGACGCGACGCCTGCTTGGCGGCGGCACAGCTCGCGGCGACGCTCTTCACCGTGGTGGCCATTTCGGAGCTAAGGGTAGCCGCCCGCACGCCCGGTGCCGGGCGCGGATGCTCAGGCGACGACGAAGTAGTCGCGGTGCACGGCCTCCTCGGCCGCGTGGGGCATCAGCTCGCGTACCTGGGCGCTGTTGAGACCCTGGATACGCCGCATCTCCTCGGCCGAGTAGTTGCTGATCCCCTTGCCGACCACATCGCCATCGACCACGACCTCGACCGCCTCACCGGCCTCGAAGCTTCCCTGCACCGCGGTGATGCCGACTGGGAGCAAACTGCTTCCACGCTCGCGAAGAACCTTCGCGGCGCCTTCGTCGACCGCAAGCTGCCCACGGGCCGGCTTGCCGTAGCGCAACCACAGCTTGAAGCTGGAGGTCTTGGTGGGGTTGGGCGCGAAGCGCGTGCCCACCCGCTCCCCCGCCGCGGCTGCGGTCAGGGTTTCGGGTGCGGTGCCGTCGCAGATCACCGCCGCGATCCCCGCCTCGCTCGCCATCTCTGCGGCGGCCACCTTGCTGCGCATCCCACCGAGACCGAACGGGGAGGTACGGTCACCGATCTCGTAGCCCTCCAGCTGGCTGAAGTCGGACACCTCATCGACCAGCTCGGCCGATGAGTCCAGTCGCGGGTCTGCCGTGTGCAGTCCCTCGATGTCGGTGAGCAGTACCAGCAGCCGCGCATCGAGCAGGATCGCCACCTGGGCCGAGAGGAAGTCGTTGTCGCCGAAAGTGATCTCGTCGGTCGCCGTGGTGTCGTTCTCGTTGACCACCGGTACGACGTCCCAGGCGAGCAGCCTGCGCAGCGTCTGGCGCGCGTTGAGGTAGTTGGTTCGGGCCGCGATGTCCGACGCGGTGAGCAGAACCTGCGCCGATCGCACCCCATGTTCGGCGAGGCGCTGCTCGTAGGCGCGGAAGAGGTCGCCCTGCCCGACCGCCGAGGCCGCCTGCAGCTCGTCCATCGCGCCCGGCCGCTGGCCCAGCTCCAGCAGCCGCATGCCGCGCGCGATCGCGCCCGAGGTGACCATGACCAGCTTCTCCCTTCCCTTCTCCAGCTCGGCGACCTGTGCGCAAACGCGATCGAGCACATCGCTGCGCAGCTCGCCGTTCTCGGCGGCGACGATCGAGGAACCCAGCTTGGCGACGACGGTCATGTGAAGAGTCTAGGAAGCTGCGAGCGCCTCGCCAACCAGCTTGGCGTCGTGCTCGTAGCTGAGCAGCTCCTGGGCGCCTTTCGGGTCCGACCAGCGCAACTCGTCAACCTCGGGGCCGGGCCGGAACTCGCCGTCGGTGGCGCGCATGAGCCAATAGCGGACCAGCTTGCTGCGGCCCTTGCGATCGCGGTAGTGGATCGAGCTCAGCTCCGGCCCCAGCTCGGCACGCATGCCGGTCTCCTCCTCGACCTCGCGCAGCGCCGCCTCCTCGAAGCTCTCGTCCCCGTCGAGCTTTCCCTTCGGCAGCGACCAGTCCTCGTACTTGGGGCGGTGGATCACCGCGACCTCAGGGCCGTCGGGGCCGGGACGCACCAGCACCCCACCGGCTGCACGCACTTCCGGGTTCTCGGTTGACTCGAGATCGGTCCGCGACATGACTCAAATAGATTCGGGCGAGGCGCCTAATTACCTGGGTGAAGCTCGAACTCCTGCTCGCCGATGCGCACCTCGTCGCCCGGCTCGAAGCCGGCGTCGCGTAGCGCCGCCAGCACGCCCATCTCGGTCAGGCGCTGCTCCAGGTAGGCGAGCGCCTCCGCGTTCGCGAGGTCGTGGCGCTCGAACAGCATCTCGACGCCGCGGCCCTCGACCCGGTAGGCCCCCTCCTCCTCGCGCTGGACCCGGTAGCCGCCCTCGCCCGCCGGCCGGTAGACGCGGTGCTCGGCCTCGAACTCGGGCGGCGCTGCGTCCGGCTTTGTGGCGGGCGCGGCAGGCTGCTCTGGCACCGCGGCGAGGATCGCCGCCTTCAGCTCATCCAGCCCCGCCCCGGTAGCCGACGAGGTTGCAAGCACACCGAGAACGCCGGCTCCGAGCCGATCCGCCCACCGCTGGCGCATCCGCTCGGCCTCCTCCTCGGTGACCAGGTCGCGCTTCGAGAGCACCACCAGCTCCGGGAGCTCCGCAAGCCCGGTTCCGTAGGAGGCGAGCTCGGCCCGCACCGCCACGTAGTTGGCCTCGGGGTCGCCCTCCAGCGGCGCGACCTCGACCAGGTGGACGAGCATCGCGCAGCGCTCGATGTGGGCGAGGAACTCGTGCCCCAGGCCGGCGCCTTCCGCGGCGCCCTCGATCAGCCCGGGGATGTCGGCAAGCACGACCTGGCGCTCCTCCCCTTCCAGGGTCCCGAGCACCGGCTCCGTGGTCGTGAACGGGTAGTCGGCGACCTTCGGCGCGGCGCGGGTGAGCCGCGCCAGCAGCGAGGACTTGCCGGCGTTCGGCAGCCCGACCAAGCCCGCGTCGGCGAGCAGCTTCAGCCGCAGCTCGATTTGGCCCGACTCGCCTGCCGTCCCACGCTCCGCGAAGCGCGGCGTCTGGCGGGTCGAGGTCGCAAAGCGCTTGTTCCCGTGTCCGCCGCGGCCGCCGCGGGCGACCACGGCGCGCTGGCCGTCGGTCACCAGGTCAATCTGGCTGCTGTCCAGCGAGCTCGCCTGAGTACCGGGCGCCACCCGCACAACCGCGTCGGCGCCGCGGGCACCGTGGCGATCTTTGCCCTGACCGTGGCTGCCCCGTTCACCGCGAAAGTGCGTCTGGCGTCGCAACCCCGCAAGATCGCGCAGCGACCCGTCGCAGAGCAGCACCACATCGCCACCGTGCCCTCCATCGCCGCCGTCGGGGCCACCCTTGGGCACATGGGCCTCGCGGCGAAAGCTCACGCAGCCGTCGCCGCCCCGTCCCGCCTCTACCTGGATCAGCGTTCGGTCGTACATTGGCGAAAGGTTGACAGCGTTCGAGCGCCTCGACTTTCTCTATATGCCGAGCCGCGACCCGGCGGCCGAGGCTCGCTATTTCAGCGAGGCACTCGGCGCCAAGCTCGTGTTCGCGATCGAGGCATTCGGCGCCCGCGTCGCAATGGTCGAGCTCACCGAGGACGCGCCAGCGCTGCTGTTCGCCGATCACCTCGACGGAGAGCGGCCAATCCTCGTCTACCGCGTCGCCGACCTCGACGCAACGGTCACCGAGCTGAAGGAGAGTGGCTGCGAGGTGGGCACCCTGTTTGGCATCCCTCACGGCCCCTGCGCCGAGATCGAGGCGCCAGGCGGCCACCGCGTGGCGATCTACGAGCTGACCCGTCCCGAGACGGCCGAGCACCTAGCCGGGCGGCGGGACTTCTAGGGACTCGATCAGCCGCTTACTTATTTTCTTGCCTGCTGACCAACTGTTCAGTTACGACACCAAATTACCGAATATTCCCCAAGCGGAGCGCCGGGCCTCTGGTAGGTTTCCGGGGGCCGTGTGAATCGATTGGCGGTTGGGTTGAAGTACCGAACCACCAGTACCAATCGCCGGCCCGAACATCGGCTTCATCGGAGGGATGGCGTTCACAGCGCAAAACGGAGGGCGTGGGTCGATGGTCGGCCCGGCCACCTGACGGGCTCGAGCAGTTGGCATCGATACCCAAAGCCGACGGTCGCAACGTTGTTCGCCAGCCTCGACTCACCGGCGCGCAGCGTCAGCGAAGCATCGTCGAGGCTGCTGCGGATGTATTCGCCCGGCGCGGCTACGAAGGTGCGCGGATCGAGGAGATCGCGTCCGCCGCGGGTGTCTCGAAAGCGCTGATCTACGAGCACTTCCAGGGAAAGCGCGACCTCTACGCCCACATTATGCGCAGTGGCACGCAGGAGCACCTCCGGCGCGTGTTGGAGGCGACAGCCCTGGTGGAGGGCAGCGTGCAGCGAATGGAGCACGGGCTGCGGGCATTCCTTGACTTCGTCGCGGAGTATCCGACTCTGTGGCGGGTGATCGAGCAGGAGGTTTCGGATCCGGAGATCATCGCCCTCGATCAAAGCCAGCAGAAGCGCGGAGAGGCAGCGATTGCCCAGATGCTCGCCGGCGACGAGGGGATTGCGCGCCAGAACCTCGGCCCCAGGCAGCTCGATCTGCTCGCCGTGATGATCAACGGGGCCAGCGTGCGAGCGGCGAACTGGTGGATCGAGAATCCCTCGATGGAGCGGGATGAGGTTCTCCTGCACATGATGCGATTCATGTGGCTCGGGCTCGAACGGATCCGAAGCGCTGATCGCTACGGCAACCCGTCTCTGAACGGCCGCCCGGCCTAGACTCGGCCCACCAAGCCTGCCGGTGACACTCTTACTGTCACCATCAAGCTGACAGGCCTCCTCGCCGTCACCTGCTTCGGACTGGTGACGGTGGCGCGGCCGCCCGCTGCGAGCGCAGACATTCCGTGGCCGTACCAGTTCATGCCCTACATCGACGGCTACCAGCCCTACCAGGGCCAGACCACCCTTGCTCCGTGTCGGAGAAACCAGGAGTCGTGGAGTTCCGAAACCTCCTGAACTTCTGGTTCGGACAGCACAGCTACGGCATCGTGCGGGGCTGTGATCCAAGGGATCCGATCGGTTCGAATGGCGGGCGAAGCGAGCACAAGGAGGGACGGGCGCTCGATTACATGGTCGCCGCCAATGACCCCACTTCGTGGCGGATCATTGATTGGGTGCTGCATTCCGACGAGTACGGAAATCCGTACGCGTTCGGGCGACGGTTCGGGCTGATGTACATCGTCTGGAACCACAAGATATTCCGCTTCTATCCACCGCGGGGATGGGCTGACTACACGGGGTCCAACCCACATACCGACCACATCCACTTCTCGTTCAGCTGGGCAGGAGCCCTCAAACAGACGAGTTGGTGGACGACCACGCAGCCAACCCGCAACGGTTGCGGTGCAAGCATCCAGACCTGGGTGTTCGGAAGCGGATTCGGCCCGCTGGTCCAGATCAAGCGGATCCAGGACAGCACTGGCAACGTCTTCGACACACAGTCAGAGATCCAGAACTCTTACTGGCGTGTCGAGGCGAGTGGACACGTGTACCGCGCAAACCAGCCGCTCTCGCTGTTCGCGAGCAACCCGCGGCCCCGCGCGAAGATCGCGGTCCCCACTCCCTACGGCGCTGACTGGTGCTACGTCAATCTGACCGGTTGACGAGCATCGGGACCATGGAGGGCCGCGTTCGGGCCGCCCTCCGTCCTTGCTGCCTACTCGCCCTCGACCGAGATCAGCCGGCCCTTGCCCTTGGGGCGGAACTGCACGACGCCGGCGCGGGTGGCGAAGACCGAGTGGTCGCGGCCGAGGCCGGCGCCGTCGCCGGGGCGGAAGCGGGTTCCGCGCTGGCGGACGATGATCTCGCCGCCGTTCACCTGCTGCCCGGCGAACACCTTGACGCCGAGCATCTTCGGGTTCGAATCGCGGCCGTTGCGGCTCGAGCCGAGCCCCTTCTTATGAGCCACTGGAGCTTCCCTTCCTGGTCGATGAGCTGCCTGAAGTCTTGCGCGTCGTCGTCCTCTTGCGGGCCGGCGCCTTACGGGTCGTGGTCTTCTTCGCCGCCGGCTTACGTGCCTTCGGCTCCGCCTTGGTCTCGGCGTTTGCCTCGGCCTTCGCTTCCGGCTCCTTCGCCGCCGGCTTGCGGATCAGCTTCTTCAGATCGGTGATCTCGACCTTGGTCAGCTCCGAGCGGTGGCCCGCCCGGCGGCGGTAGCCCTTCTTCGCCTTGTACTTGAAGACCCGGATCTTGGGGCCACGCAGATGCTCGGCGATCGTCGCCTCGACCTTCACCTTCTCCAACTCGGCGGGATCTGTGACCACGTCGCCGTCGCGGAACATCACCGCCCGCAGGTCGACCTTGTCGCCCTCCTTTGCGGGCAGCCGATCGAGGAGCAGGGTCTCACCCTTCTCGACCTTGTACTGCTTGCCTCCGCTTTCGACGATTGCGTACAAAATTTGTTCCTCGTTCCTCGTTACTCGTTACTCGTCGCCGGACTTTGCGCGCGAACGCCCCCGGCCGCCTCTGCGGCCACGACGTCGGCGCCTGCCGGAGTCGGAGGATTCTAGCCCGTCGCCGTCCTCCTTCCCATCGCCGGCGCCGTTGCCGGAGACCTCCACCCCCGGCAGCGAGGCCACCGCCGCGGAGCGCTCGACGCGCTCGATCCGCACCAGCTTGCGCTCGCCGACGAACGGGC
>JBBQNM010000004.1:0-65891 GCA_038329895.1 Solirubrobacterales bacterium
GTAGCCGGAGGTGGCGCCGCAGATCACCACCTTGCCGAACGGCTTGACCACGAAGACCGAGGTCGGGAAGGTCGCCTGGCCGACGTGCTCGAAGACGATGTCGGGCGCGTCGCCGAGGATCTCCTTGACCCGCTTCGCGAACCCGCGCGCGACCTTGGATCGCTCCTTTTCCTCCTCCGGCGACTCGTTGCCTGTGCGCATCATGCCCGCGAACTCGGTGCGGTTGATGTAGTCGACGGCGCCGAGTTGCTTGGCCAGCTCACCCTTCTGGTCGGAGGAGACGACGCCGACCGCGTTGGCCCCCGACGCGGCGCAGAGCTGGGTCGCGAACACTCCCAGCCCGCCGGCGGCGCCCCAGATCAAGACGTTCTGCCCGGCCTGGACCTTGCACTGGTCGATCAGCATCCGGTAGGCGGTGAAGTAGGTCAGTCCGTAGGCGGACGACTCGGCCCAGCTGAGGTTCTGGGGGCGGGGCAGAAGCTGTTGGGCCTGGACCTTGGTGAACTGGGCGAACGAGCCCCAGGTGGTCTCGTAGCCCCAGATCATCTGGCTGGGCGCCGCGAGCGGGTCCAGTCCGTGCACCTCGACGTCCTCGTAGGAGGCCTGGTTGCAGTGGACCACGACCTCGTCGCCGGGGTTGTGCTTGGTGACCCCTTCGCCGACCTTCCAGACGATCCCCGAGGCGTCCGAGCCGCCGATGTGGTGGCCGTAATCGGGGTGATCGCCGTAGCCGAAGACAGAGACCGGCTTGCCCAGCGCCGCCCAGACGTTGTTGAAGTTGACGCCGGCGGCCATCACCCGCACGATCACCTCGAACGGCCCTGGCTCGGGCACTTCGATCTCCTCGAGCTGGAAGGCGGTCATCGGCTCGCCCTCGCGGTCTTGCCGGATCACCCAGGCCGCCATCGTCTCCGGCAGCTCGCCGGGTTGCACGCCGAGCTTCGAGACTTCTTCGATGTCAACCGCCAAGGGGCTTCCTCCGGGCTCGATAGGGCGGTGCAATCCTAGATCAAGCGCTCTGGAGTCAGGTTCGTGTCCGGCGCCACGACTACTTTTGTCAGTTCCCATGGAAGCTTCAAAGAAGCCACAACTACCGCTGGATTCGACCGGCGAGGGCACGGTGCGCGTGCTCGAGGACCGCATCGTGGTCGAGGACCTGACGATCGCCGATCGTGACACCGCACGGGTGGTCCGAGAGCGCGCCGAGGCTGGCGAGGAGCCGGCGCGAACGGTCAGGCGGACGATCGAGATCGGCTCGCGGGTGCTCGACCGCGAGGACACCGCCGCCGAGGTCGATTTCGTGCGGCGCGAGTTCGAACGCATGGCCGCCGAACACCGCGACCAGGTCGACGCTCGCAACCAGCAGACAGTGGAACGCGTCGAGGCGGAGGTTCGCCGGGCATTCGGCGCCGAGGAGTCGGGCGGACTGCTCGGTGCGGCGCTGGAGAGCCACTCGAGCGGCCTCACCGACCAGCTCGCCGAGCTGTTTGAGGACGGCCGAGACAGCGCAGTACAGGCGCGGATCAAGGAGATGCTGGAGAAGCGCGACGATGCCTTCCTGCGGACCCTGTCGGCCGATGACGAGGCCAACCCCCTGCATCCGGTGCTCGCCGCAGTGCGCAACTGGGCCAAGGAGCGGCGCGACGACCAGAACGCCCGCGACGAGAAGCTCGAGAAGAAGCTGGATCAGCTGCTCCAAGAGGCTGCCGCCCTCGGTGGCATGCAGCGCGGCAGCGAAGAGCTCGCCGCGGCGGTCGAGGCGGGGACCCAGAAGGGATTCGACTTCGAGGACGTCGTCCACGAGGAGATCGAGCGGATCGCCTCGGCGCGAGGCGACGCCGCCCACCACGTGGGTTCGGTCACTAACGAGGCTGGGAGCAAGAAAGGCGACACTCTTGTCGAGATCGGCGGCGGGAACGGCCCGGCGCGCGCCCGTGTCGTCTTCGAGGCGAAGGACAGGAAGCTGAGCCGCAACGACGCCTGGAAGGAGCTGGACGCGGAGCTAAACGGCCGCGACGCCGCCTTTGCGGTTCTCCTGGTGTCGGGCGAGTCAAAGCTCCCGGCCAAGACCGAGGAGCTGCACGAGTACCAGGGCAACAAGATGGTCGTGGTGTTCGACAAGGAGTCGCTCGACCCGCGTGCGCTCGAGCTCGTCTACCGCTACGCGTGCGCCCGCGCCCTGATGGCCGCGGAGCTGGATCTCGACGTCGACGCCGCCGGGGTGGACGCTCTGGTGGAGCGGGCCGCCGCAGCGCTGAAGCGAGGCAAGGGAGTGCGCGACAGCCTTACCCGGGCCCAACAGGGCATTGATGGTGCGCGGGAGGGCTTCGACGCGATCGCCGCGGACGTGGAGAGCTGCCTGGACCAGGTCCAGGAATTGATTGCGCCCGCGGTCGACGCCGACTAGGCCCTAGGGAAGAAGCAACTCGTTCTGCGAGGAAACGCGGACCGGCCCGACATAAAACGGCGCCGGCTTTGCCCCTGGTAGGTCGGCCGCCTCGAGCGTGTAGTGGCCGGTCCCGAGCGCGACCTTGTAGACGTTGTTGCCCTTGGGGACGATCGGGCCGGAGCGTTTCTCTGACCCGCCCGGGCCGTGGATCTCAAGTGTGGTCTGGGTCGCAGTGGTGTTGGAGGTCGTGAAGTTGACGACCTGGTCCTTGGTGTCTGCGCTCGGCTCTTTGACGCCGTTCTGGCTCAGCGGGGCGCCGTTCGCGCGCTTTACCCCGACCGCGGCCGGCTGGGCCGAGACGGAGCTGCTGGTGATGTTCACCGTCACCTCCGCCGCGAGCGGGGGCCGGGGATCATTGGGGTGGCTCGTGGGTCCACACCCAACGCCGAGTAACCCCAGCGCGAACGTGCCGATTGCGGCCAGGATCGCCTGTTTGCCTCTCCCGCGACCCATCTCGGCCCAGAATCTAGCCGACTCGACCCGGCACGCGCCCCGGTCAACGGGTTTTTGCCGCGGCGCTGCGCCGCGGCACAGCACTTGTGGCTGCTCCGCAGCCTGACATGCATGTGCCGGTGCCTGGGCACCGGCCAGGCACGACTGTCAGGCGCCGGAAGGCGCCGCAAATTCTGTCTTCAGCCGAACCAAACCGAGTTCCGCGCCCTCAGCATCTCCTCCAGCTGGACCTGGATCCGGGCCCGGATCTCCTCCGCGATCGCCTGAATCGCGCCCGAGTCCTCGGCGATCTCCGGCCCGTACTCGGACATGTCGACCGGCTCGAGGAAGCGGATCTTGAACTTCGCCGGCAGGTACATCAGCCCCGCCGCGAGGCCGAATTGCGGGAACGCGTGGTTGAGGGGGAAGTAGATCAGGCCGCTGATCCGTTGCAGCGGGCGCAGGTGGGCGAAGATCGGCATTGCCTCCTCGGCCCCAACGACGGCGATCGGGACGATTGGGACGCGGGCGCGGATCGCGGTGCGCACGAAGCCCCCGCGGCCGAAGCGGCGCAACCGGTAGCGCTGCCAGAGCACCTTGCGGCTGCCCTTCTGGCCCTCCGGGAAGGCGATCGCCAGCCGACCCTCGTCGTGGAGCAGCCGCTGGGCGTTGTCACGGTGGGCGCTGACCATTCCGAGCTTGTTGGCGAGCATCCCGACGCCGGGAAAGCCCTTGAACCAGTTCTCGCCCAGCATGTAGAGCGGGCGGGGATTGGGGTGCTCGTTGCGGATCGCCTCCATCACCATCGGCCCGTCCGGCGGAAGCGCGCCCGAGTGGTTGGCGACCAGCAGCGCCCCGCCCTGCGAGGGGACGTTCTCGATGCCCTCGGTCTCGACTCGAAACCAGTAGCGGTAGTAGAAGTTCAGCAGCGGCTCGACCAGCGACACGAAGCTCTCGGAGCGGCCCCAGTCGTCAAGCGAGCGCTCCTCGTCGGTGGCGGGGAGCAGCGCCCGCAGGTCGCGCAGGTTGGCGCGCTCTGGCACGACCTCGGGCGTGACCTCGGGCCGAGCGTAGTCGTCGGCGCGTGGGTCAAAGCTCGCCGCCACGGACGCCTCTTCGGCTCCCGCCCTCGCTTCTACCGGCCCGCCCATCGGGGGCTCGGTGACCACCGGGCCGCCGACCAGCGGACTGTCGGGTCCGAGGCGGCGCCGGCCACCCAACCAGCGGCGGTGGGTGCTGGGGCGCCTGGCCCCGTCGCTCACCGGTCGGCTCCGAATGGCAGCTCGACGACCTCTGCCGTTGCGGTTCCGTCGCCGACTCGAACGGTGTTGCCCGGCTCCGCTTCGCGGCGCACGACCGCAAGGGCGATCGGCCCGAGGGCGGGGGAGACGCAGGCGGTGCCGATCGAGCCCACGTCGCGGTCCTCGAGCTGCAGCGCGGCGCCTGGCTCCGCCGGCGCGCCGAGCCGTAGGCCGCGAAGCCGGCGGTTGGGCTTGCCTCGGTAATGCAGCCTGGCGACCGGCTCCTGGCCGATGTAGCAGCCCTTCTCGAAATCGACTGCCCGCTCGACGATCCCGGCCTCGGCCGGCATCGTCGACTCGCCCATCTCGGCGCCCAAGCGGGGGCGCCCAGACTCCACTCGGGCGATCTCCGCGGCAGCCTCGGTGATCTCGACGGCGCCAGCGGCGCTCAGCAGCTTGCGGAGCGAGGCCTGCTGGTCGACCCTGGTGATCAGGTCGAGGCCGAGATCGGTGGCCACCCCAAGCACCTCGACCCCGTCCCACTCACGGAAGCGCTGCGCATGCTCCGGCCCCAGCCCCTCGAAGCCGGCAATCCCGGCGGCCCGCGGACCGAGCAGCGCGGTGATCGCCCAGCGATCGGAGACGTCCTCGATCTCGACCTCGCGCCCGACGGAATAGGTCTGGAGGTGACGGAGCACCGTGGGGACGGCTTGTGGCTCGAGGTCGAGCCAGATCTCCCCGCTGCTCAGCCGCAGGACCCGCATGTCCGCCTGGATGTGCCCCTTGCGGTCCAGCAGTGCCGCGTAGCAGCCCCCGTCGGCGCCGAGCGCCTCGACGTCGTTGGTGAGCTGCCCCTGCAGATACTCGGCCGCTTCGGGGCCGCGCACGATCAGCTTGCCCCGTTCTGAGCGGTCCAGAAGGCCGGCCTCCTCGCGCAGCACCCGGTACTGCGCGTCCAGCTCGGGCATCGCCTTGGTTGCCATCTCCCATATCCTATCTTTAGGCTAACCTAAATTTGAATTTCGTCCGACAGAACCGAACGATGGCCCCGAGCACTCACGCCCGCCACGAGAAGCCCGCCGCCGCATCGGAAGCGATCGAGGACTACGCAAAGGCAATCTACGCGCTCTCGCGGCGCTCCGGGCGGCCGGTGGGCACCAGCGAGCTTGCGGCCCGCCTCGGCGTCGCCCCGGCAACCGCGACGGCGATGCTGAAGCGACTCGACGGCATGGGATTGGTCCATCACCAGCCCTACCACGGTGGCAGCCTCACCCCGGCCGGCGAGCGAGTGGCGCTGGAGGTGATCCGCCACCACCGCCTGCTCGAGTCCTACCTCAGCGAGGCGCTGGGCATGCCCTGGGACCGCGTGCACGAGGAGGCCGAGGTGCTGGAGCACTACATCTCCGAGGAGCTCGAGGGGCTGATCGCGGCGAAGCTGGGGGAGCCCAGCCACGACCCGCATGGCGACCCGATTCCGGGGCCGGACCTGGAGTTTCCCGACGAGGCGGGCAGCCGCCCATTGGAGGCCCTGGAGGACGGCGAGACGGCGACCTTCACCCGCGTCTCGGACAGCGACTCGCAGATGCTCCGCTATCTGGCCGAGCGCGGGATAAGGCCCGGAGCCCGCGTGGTGGTGAAGGGGCGCCAGCCGTTCGGCGGACCGGTCTTCGTCGAGGTCGACGGCGCCGAGCACGCACTCGGCGGCGAGCTGGTTCGGCGGATGCGCGTTTCGGTTGCCGAGCAGGCCCGATGAAGCCGCCTCCGCCGCCCCCCGGCGAAGCCACCGTCGAGGACGTCCTTCCCGGCGAGGCCGCGGTCGCAGCGGCCGCGCGCCGCTCGCTTGAGGGGCGGGCCCAGGGTTTGAACAGGGTGTGGCCGTTCCTCGGCCCCGCCTTCGTCGCCGCGGTCGCCTATATCGACCCGGGCAACTTCGCGACCAATATCGCCGGGGGAGCGAAGTTCGGCTACCTGCTGCTCTGGGTGGTTCTGGCAGCGAACCTGATCGCGATGGTGGTGCAGACCCAGTCGGCGAAGCTCGGGATCGCCACCGGCAAGAACCTCGCCGAGGCCTGTCGCGAGGCGTTCCCGCGCCCGGCCTCGATCGGGCTCTGGATCCAGGCCGAGATCGTCGCCATGGCGACCGACATCGCGGAGGTCGTCGGTGCGGCGCTCGGCTTGTACCTCCTGTTCGGAATCCCGCTCTTCCTCGCCGGACTGATCGCGGGGGCGGGGGCCTTCGCGATCCTCGGCCTCCAGCAGATGGGCTACCGGCGGCTGGAGGCGGGGGTCTCGGTACTGGTCGGCGTCGTCGTGCTCTCGTTCATCGCCGAGCTGTTCTACGCCAAGCCCGACGCGGGGGAAGTAGCTCGACACTTAGTGATCCCGGGCTTTGGCGGCACCGAGAGCATTCTGCTGGCGACGGGGATCATCGGGGCGACGGTGATGCCGCACGTGATCTACCTTCACTCGGCGCTGACCCAGAAGCGGATCGTCGGCCGCGATGACGAGGAGCGGCGGCGCATCCTTCGCTTCGAGAAGGTCGACGTGGTGATCGCGATGTCGATCGCCGGGGTCGTCAACCTCTCGATGATGATGGTGGCCGCGGCGCTCTTCCACAGCAGCGGGCTTGCCAACATCGACACGATCCAGGGCGCCTTCGACGGCTTCAAGCATCTTGTCTCGCCGAACGCGGCGACGATCTTCGGCGTCGCGCTGCTCGCCTCCGGCTTTGCGTCGTCGTCGGTGGGAACGATGGCCGGGCAGGTGGTCATGCAGGGCTTCATCCAGCGCCGCATCCCGATCTTCGTGCGCCGGGCGGTGACCCTGGCGCCGGCCCTTGTCGTGCTTGGAATCGGTCTCAATCCGACCGACGCGCTGGTCGGGAGCCAGGTGGTGCTCTCCTTCGGCATTCCCTTCGCGCTGGTGCCGCTGCTGCTGATCGCCGGGCGGCGCGACGTGATGGGCTCGCTGGTCAACCCGAGGTGGGTCTCGGCGGTCGCCGGCACGCTGGCGGCGCTGATCATCGCGCTGAACCTGTTCCTGCTCCAGCAGGTCTTCTTCGCCTAGAGGGCTACGCTTCGACCGATGGCCCTCGCTGACGACTTCCAGGAGCTGCTCGATTCGCTGCCGGCCGATTGGACCGACCTCGAGCTGGACCTGCGGATCGACGACGAGAATCGCTACGTGGACGCGGCCGTGATCCTCAGCACCGTCAACGCGCAGCCCTATTCGAAGGCCGACTGGCACTGGCGCCTGCTCGTCGCCCACAGCTTCGGGCACGCGGCGGCGGCGGAGACCGTCAATGGCGTGCTGGTAAAGCTCGACGGGGGAGGAATCGGGGGCGAGATGGCGCTGCGCGAGGTGCGCGAGGGCCGAGCGGAGGTGGTGCAGATGTGGGGGCGGCCGGAGAGCGTCCGCGAGGAGTTCCGTCAGCGCCGCAGTCTCTAGGCGTGGCCCATATCGTCGTGATCGCGCCCGAGCTTTTGCTTGGCACCCGCGTCGAGGAGACGCTGACCGCGGCTGGGCACGAGGTCGCGCTTGCGCCGACGATCCCGGAGGCATCGCTGGACGGGGCCGAGTTGCTGATCGCCGACCTCGAGCACAGTGAACCGGACGCCCTGGTGGGGCTCGGCCTCCCGGTGCTCGGCTTCTACCCTCACACCGACGCCGAGCTGCGCCAGAGGGCGGAGGCGGCGGGCGTCGACCTGGTGGTGCCGCGCTCGCGACTGGTTCGCGAAATGCCCCAGCTGGTCGAGCGCCTACTCGGCGACTAGTCGCGCGTCATCCGAGCGGGAACGCTTGCGCCTCGACCTCCTTCGCCCGGGCGATCGTCGCTGGGCCGGCGAGGATCCCGTGCTCGGCGTCCCAACGCGCCCACCCGACCAGAGCGGCCGTTCGCAGCTGCCCTGGTGGCGAGAGAGCGGACAGGAGCACGTGCAGCTCGGCCTGCTGCTCGGCGCGGTCGAGACCGGGGTTCGCGGCAAGCAGGTTGTCGAGTCCAGCGGCGGGATCCCGCAGCGTGGCCTGGTAGCCCCGCCTCGTGGCGCCGACAACCCCGCGCACCAGCTCCGGATCGTGCTGAAGCGTGGACGGCGACGTGCACAGCACCAGCTCGGGGTAGCCCGGAGCCCCATAGCGGTCCACCTTGAATACCCGCACCGGGACACCCTGTCGTCGCAGCGCAACGGCCTCGGCGTTCCAAAAGCCGGTCGCCGCGTCGACCTTGCCCGCGGCGAGGTCGACGACCGCGTTGAAGCCGATCGTCACCCGATCGACCTTCGCCGGGTCGCCACCGTCGGCCGCCACCTCTGAGTCCACCACGGCGTCGTCGGAGGGCAGTCCGGTGACGCCAACGCGCCGGCCCTCCAGGTCGCGGGGTCGACGAACCGGCCCGTCCGCGCGGGCGATCACCGAGGCCAGCGGCCGCTGCACGATCGGTGCAATGCCGACCAGGTTCAACCCACGCTCGCGGGCGATGCCGAGGTCGTGGATGTCGAGGATCGCGAAGTCGGCCCTGCCGGCCTCGAGCAGCTTCGGGGCGTCGGTCGAGGCCGACGGAGCACGCACTTCGAGGTTGACGCCGGCGTCGCGGTAGTAGCCGCGCCGCAGCGCGACGTAGATCCCGCTGTGCACGGCGTTGGGCGTGAAGTCCAGCACGAGGGTCGCCCTCTGAGGAGCGCCCGGTTCAGCGCCGTCCCCTCCACAGCCCACGACGGCGAGCCCGAGCAGGACGGCCGCCAGCGACGCGACGACCATTCTCATGCGCGCGCCAGCATATTCTGCGGCGCCTTCGGCGCCTGACATGTCACTGCCGCGACACTTTGTGTCGCCAAGACAATTGCTGGCCGGATGGCCGAGTGCGGCGCAACTCGTCCCCGTTCGGTCAGTTATTGATTCGTAGATGAGTCGATTGGGGATACGGCCGGGGCCGCTGGTCTGCGCGCTCGGGTTGCTGGTGATCCTGGCGCTCGCGTCGGCGGCGCAGGCCCGGCGGACGCCGCTGATCGCCGCCGCGGGCGACATAGCCTGCGGTCCCAACAACCCCCGCTTTAACTCGGGGTTCGGCACTTTCAACAGCTGCCAGGAGCTCTTGACCTCGAACCTGCTCGCCGGCCGATCGCTCTCGGCGGTGCTGGCACTCGGGGACCTGCAATACGACGACAACGGCTCGCTGGACAGCTTTCTCGACTCCTACCAGCCCACCTGGGGACGCTGGCATGCCGCCAGCCATCCGGTGATCGGCAACCACGAGTACGACGACGGCCAGGGTGCGCAGGGCTACTGGGACTACTGGGACGGGGTCGGGGTCGGCGACGGCGCGGCTGGCGTGCGCGGACAGGGGTGGTACTCCTACAATCTCGGCTCCTGGCACCTCGTGGCGCTCAACTCCAATTGCGACGAAGTCTCCTGCCGCGGCAACTCGCGGCAGCTGAGATGGCTGCGACAGGACCTTCGCGAGCACCCGCGCCGCTGCGTGCTCGCTTACATGCACCATCCGCACTTCTCGTCCGGGCTGTTCGAGGAGCACGGGAACACGCGCTCGCTGTGGAAGGCGCTCTATCGCGGCCGGGCCGACGTGGTACTCAACGGACACGAGCACATCTACGAGCGCTTCGCGCCGCAGCGACCGAGCGGCATCGTCGATCACAAGCGCGGCATCAGCCAGTTCACGGTCGGCACCGGGGGTTATTTCCTCTTTCCGATCGCTTCGCCGCGTGTGCCGCACAGCCAGTTCGCCTACAACCAGGACTTCGGTGTGCTGTTCATGAGCCTCGGTTTCAAGCGCTACGGATGGTCGTTCGTGGACGTCTTCGGTCACACGATCGACCACGGCACGCGCCGCTGCCATCGCGAGAAGCCGCCCAAGCGGCGCCACCACAGGCATCACCATCACCATCGGCACGGCGGCGGCGGCGGGGGTAACAACGGAGGCGGTCAGCGGCCCGCCGACGCCGCGCGCCGCCGGTCTGGTTAGACTGCCGCCGGCATTCAACCGAGGAGGTTCGACGCTGTGCAGGATCGAGGACTCGCTGCCTACATCGCTGAGCTAGTCGGCACCCTATTTCTGGTCTTCTTCATCACCAGCGCCGTCACCCTGTTCGTGGCGACCGGAAACCAGGCCCAGTTCGGCTCCGACTTCGCCGTCATCGGTCTCGTCCATGCATTTCTGCTCTTCGGTCTGATCTTGATCTTCGGACCTGTCAGCGGGGGTCACTTCAACCCCGCGGTGACAGTGGCGGTTGCGGCAATCCGCAGGATCGACCCGATCGACGCCGTCATCTACATCCTCGCCCAGCTGTCCGGCGCCGTGCTCGGTGCGCTGCTGACCAAGGCCCTGCTGGTCGATGAGGGGCGGGCCGGTCACTACGGCGCCGTCCAGGTCAGCTCTCTGCTCGGCTCGAAGCTCCAGGGCTTCGTCGTCGAGGGCATCGGCGCCCTGGTGTTGGTCCTGGCGGTGCTGGTCGTGGCGCTCGGAACGCGCTCGGCGAAGGAATGGGCCCCGCTCGGCATTGGGGCGACGCTCGGATTCGCGGTGATGGTCACCGGTCCACTCGCCGGTGGTTCGCTGAACCCGGCCCGCTGGTTCGGACCGGCGCTGGTCAGCAACCACTGGGGTGGCGTCTGGCCGTATGTGCTCGGCCCACTGGTTGCGGCATTGATCGGCGCTGTGCTGTTCCGCTTCGTGATCGAGGCTGGCGAGAAGGTCTCCCCGCCAATTCCCGGTCAGGGCGGCAGGCAAGGGCCCAACACCTAGGGGCGACGCCCGCCGTGCGGTAGCGTCCCCGGCGTGCGCCGGGTCACCTTCTCGCGCAATTACACGCTGTCGCTCTCGCGCACCTGCCAGTGCTACTGCAAGTACTGCGCCTTCGCAACGCATCGCGCCCACATCTACGCACCCGACGAGGTCGAGCAGCGCCTCGATGAGGCGCTGCGACATAACTGCAAGGAGCTGCTGGTCCTCACCGGCGAGCGGCCGGAGGTAAACGACGAAGTCGCGGACCGGTTGCGCTCCTGGGGCCATCCGGACTTCACGTCCTATGTCGTCTGGACCTGCGAGCGGGGGCTGGAGCGGGGACTGCTTCCCCACACCAATGTCGGGGTCCTCGACCGCGGCGACCTGCTGCGGCTGCGCGAGGCCACCGCGTCCCAGGGGCTGATGCTGGAGTCGGTCTCCGAGCGGCTGATGGAGACTGTCCACGCCGGCTCTCCAACCAAACACCCAGCGCGGCGGCTGGAGATGATCGATGCTGCCGGCGATCTGCGGGTCCCGTTCACGAGCGGGATCCTGGTCGGGATCGGCGAGACCGAGGAGGAGCGGATCGCGTCGCTGGAGGCGCTCGCCGAGCTGCAGGCCCGCCACGGCCACATCCAGGAAGTGATCCTGCAGAACTACGTGCCGCACCCGCGGTACTACGGCAGGGAGGTTGCGGACATAGCTGATGCCGCTGCCAGCCGCCGTTGGAATGAGGACAGTTCCTCGTTCCTTGTTCCTCGTTCCTCGGCCGAAGCCCAAGCCCCAAGTAACAAGGAACAAGCAACAAGTAACTCAGAGCCGGTTCCAGCTTGGGCCTCCCCGATCACGCTCGAGGACATGAAGCGCCTCGTCTCCGAGTGCAAACGTTTGATGCCCGACGTCGGGATCCAGGTGCCGCCGAACCTCTCGGACTGGTGGTCGGAGCTGGTCGAGGCAGGTGCCACCGATCTCGGCGGCCTGTCGGCAAACGGCGACCACATCTCGCCCGAGCACGCCTTCCCCAGTCCCCACCAGGTGCGAAAGGAGCTTGCGCCGCGCGGCTTCGCGCTCACCGAGCGCCTCTGCGTCTACCCTCAATTCCTCGAGCCAGAGTGGATGGAGCAGGGGGTGCTGGACTTGGTGAAGCTGAAGTACTGGAGCTTCATCCCGCGCCGCGGCTCCGGTCGCCGTCGCGAGGAGACGCTCGATCCGGGCCTCGCCCCGAAGGCGATCGCCAAGGGGCGCGAGGGAAAGCAGCTCTCGGAGGACGAGCTGACGGCGCTGTTCGCCGAGACCCGCCCCGAGGTGATCGAGGAGATGCGGCTGGCCGCCGACGAGCTGCGGGCCGAGCTTGCCGGGGATCAAGCGACCTTCGTCGTCAACCGCAACATCAACTTCACCAACATCTGCATCGTCGGATGCGCGTTCTGCGGCTTCGGCCAGGGCAAGCGCTCGCCCGACGCCTACCACGTGGAGGAGGAGGACTTCGTCGCCAGGGTGGAGGAGGCGGTCGAGTTCGGCGCCACGGAGATCTGCATGCAGGCCGGCATCCACCCCGACTACACGCTCGAGGACTACGGGCGCTGGCTTCGTCTCGCCAAGCAGGTGGCGCCGCAGATCCACCTGCACGCCTACTCCCCGATGGAGATCGAGTTCATGTGCGAGCGATCCGGCCGTGAACCGGAGTCGGTCTTCGAGTACCTGATCGAGTGCGGCCTGGGGTCGACGCCGGGCACTGCCGCCGAGGTGCTCGACGACGGGGTGCGCCAGCGGATCTCCCCCAACAAGCTGCCGGTCGAGCGCTGGGTGCGGATCATCGAGGCCTCGCATCGGGTCGGATTGCGCTCCACCTCGACCGTGATGTTCGGCCACATCGAGGAGCCGCGCGAGCTGGCCCGCCACATGAAGGTCGTGCGGGCGCTGCAGGAGCGAACTGGAGGCATCACCGAGTTCGTGCCGCTCAGCTTCATCCCCTTCCAGACGCTGCTCGGCCGCACGCACGGGATCGAGGAGATCGGGCGCGACGAGAATCTCAAGCACACCGCCGCCTTCCGCCTGGCGCTCGGCCGCACGATCCCCAACCTGCAGGCGAGCTGGGTGAAGATGGGCCTCGAAGCCGCAACCGAGAGCCTGCGATGGGGGGTCAACGACCTCGGCGGCACGCTGATGGAGGAGAACATCTCGCGAATGGCGGGTTCTCATCACGGCGTGCGGCTGGAGCCGCAGCAGCTGATCGAGGCGGCGCGGGCCGCGGGACGCCAGCCGGCACAGCGCACGACGCTCTACGAGATCATCGAGACGTATTGATTGCGGTGGCTTCGCCGCCTGACATGCACGTGCCGCGGCGCAACGCCGCGGCCAACGTCTTTAGCGCGGAAGCGCACGAAGCGCCTAGCCGTCAATCTCTTTAACCGATCGCAAAATGCGGGTTTATGCTGGGAGCAATGCTGTCTCCGTTTGAGGCGGCGACCAGAGGAAGGAACGGAGTATGGGCGACGCAATCCGCATAGAGCAACGACTGCTCGACCTGTTCGCGGGCCGGAGTCGCAAGGAGGGACCAAAGCAGCCCGATCGCCAGTCGCCACGCGAGATGGAGCGGCGGGCCGTCGAGCGCTTGTACGGCGGCCACCCGAGCGTTGTCGTGCGCACCGAGCGGGAAGCGGGAGATAAGGGCAGCTAGCCCGGCTTTCGGTCCGCGGCGCCCGGCGGTTGCCGCGACAATCAACTTGTGGACGCGATGGTGCTCGAGCAGCAGCGGCAGCCGCTGCGCCACGCCGACCTCCCGGTCCCCGAGCCCGGTCCGGGCCAGGTGCTGGTCGGCGTTCATACCTGCGGGGTCTGCCGCACCGACCTGCACGTCGTCGATGGTGACCTGACCGAGCCGAAGCTTCCGCTGGTGCCGGGGCATCAGATCGTCGGCACGGTCGAGCGCGCGGGGGAGGGTGCCGAGCGGTTCGCGGTGGGCGACCGGGTCGGCGTGCCGTGGCTCGGCTGGACCGACGGCGAGTGCCGCTACTGCCGCTCCGGCCGCGAGAACCTCTGCGACCGGGCGCGCTTCACCGGCTACGACACCGATGGCGGCTACGCCGAAGCGGCGGTTGCCGACGAGCGCTTCTGCTTTCCGATCCCCGACGACTATCCGGACCTGCAGGCGGCCCCGCTGCTCTGCGCCGGTCTGATCGGCTACCGGGCGTTGCGCCTCTGCGGGGACGACGCGGAGCGAATCGGCTTCTACGGATTCGGCGCCTCAGCGCACATCCTCTGCCAGGTCGCCGCCCATCAGGGAAGGCGGGTCTTCGCCTTCACTCGGGCCGGCGATTCCGAAGGCCAGCACTTCGCGCGCCGGGTTGGCGCAGAGTGGGCTGGAGCGGTCGAGGATCAAGCCCCTGAGCTGATCGACGCGGCGATCATCTTCGCGCCGGTCGGTGAGCTGGTCCCGGCGGCGCTGCGGGCGAGCGCCAAGGGGGCGACGATCGTCTGCGCGGGGATCCACATGAGCGACATCCCCGAGTTTCCCTACGAGATTCTCTGGGGCGAGCGAGCCGTGCGCTCGGTTGCCAACCTGACCCGGCGCGACGGAGAGGAGTTTCTGGAGCTGGCGCCCCGGGTCCCGGTGCGCACGGAAGTCCAGGTCTATCCGCTCCAGGACGCCAATACAGCGCTCGACGACCTGCGCGCAGGTAGGCTTGCGGGAGCAGCGGTTCTGAGCGTGACCGATGGCTGACGTCACCGTAAAGAGGCTTGAGGAGTTCGAGGCCGTGTTCGGCGGCGGAATGCGCCGCGTCCGGGCCGGCCTCGGTGTGACCTCGTTCGGGATGCAGGTGATCGAGCTGCCGCCCGACTTCTCGATGTACCCCTCCCATGATCACTCCCACGACGAGCAGGAGGAGGTCTACCTGACGCTCGGCGGCAGGGCGACGCTGCAGGTCGGGGAGGAGGAGTTTTCGCTGGAGCCTGGAGTCTTCGCCCGCGTCGGCCCCGGGCAGCTACGCAAGTTGGTGACCGGCGACGACGGCGCCCGCATCCTCTGCCTCGGCGGCAACCCGGGGCAGGCCTACGAGCCGCCGGACTGGACCGAAGAGGGGGGCGCGCTTCCCCCGATGCCGGACAAGGAACAGGCGCCGACCGCCTAACAGGGCGCCGACCGCCTAGCGGAATAGGTCCTCTTCGCGGGAGCGTCGCAGCACCGCGGCGCCCGGACCGTCGTCTTCGGTCACCTGGCGTTCCAGGCCCCGGACGATCGCTGCCGGCACGCCGCTGGCCTTGTCGCGGACCAGGTCGGCTGCTGCTGCCGCCTCGTCGGCGATCGCGATCGCAGTGACCGTCAGCGTGCGCCCGCCGGCGTCGGCACGTCCGCGCCAGTCGTCGAGGGGGCGCAGGCCCGCGCAGCCGATCGCCACCTCGTACTGGCCATGTCGCCACGCCCGGCCGAAGCTGTCCGAAACCACCACGGCCACCGACGCGCCGCTCGACTCCGTGAGCTCGGCACGGATGTGGCGGGCCGATGCATCTGGATCCAGCGGCAGCAGCGCGGCGGAGCCCTGGGGGACGTTCGATGTGTCGACTCCGGCGTTCGCGCAGACCAGCCCATGTCGCGTTTCGCAGATCAGCACGCCGCGCTCGGCGCGGATGACCTCGCGGCACTCGTCGAGCACCAGCTGCACGATCGCCGTGTCCTTGCCCAGCTCGGCCGCGAGTTCCTGGGCACGCTCGGAGGGTTTGACTTCGGAAAGCTGCACCACGCGGCTCTCCGCCTTCGAGACCACCTTCTGCGAGACCACCACGACGTCACCCTGCTCGAGGTCCGTCCGGGCGGCGATCAGCTCCCCCAGCCGGTCGCCTTGTTCGATCTCGGGCAGCCCCTCGACCGGCAATACCCGGAGCTCCCTCGTGCTCACAGCCCCCTCGGTTCGCGCTCGGCCCGGCACCAAGCTCCTTGGTAGAGCCTCGCGCTCACAGCCCCAGCACCCGAGCCGTGTGGACGGCCCGCCCGCGGCCCGCTTCGAGTGTCGTCGTCAAGGCGACCAGGTCGGCTGGGGTGTCGAGGTCGAGGGCGAGCGAGTCCAAACGCTCGACCCCGTGCGGAAGGCCTGCCGCCCGAGCGGCTTCGAGATGGCGCTCGCAACTTCCCTCTCCGAATGCCGGGCGGATCGCGTTCGGGGGGCGCAGCAGCAGGGCGTTGGTGCCGGTCCCGTGGCGATCGGGGACGATCGCCACGTAGGGGTCCGGCACGGCGGTGAGCAGGCGGTCGAGGTCGCGCGGGTCGAGCAGCGGGCAGTCACCGGGCACCAGCACCACGCAGGATGCGGCGGCGGCCTGCGCTTCACCGATCCCAATCAGGGCGGCCTCGGGGTGTCCCTCGTCGCCGGAGTCTGAGACCACGTCTGCGCCCCCATCGCCCGCGATCTGCTGCGCGGCGGGCTCGCCGCTGACGACGATCGTCCGGTCGATCATCCGCGCAGCGCCGATCGCCTCGAGGACGTCTTTCAGCATCGCGGCGACCAGCGCATGGCGGCGGTCCTCGTCGATGCCGACACCCAGCCGCTGCTTGGCGGCGTCGAAACGCTTCACCGGCAGGACCGCGGTCGCCTTAGAATTCATCCTCGAGCGAGGCTAGCGCCGAAGCCGAGCGCGACCCGAGCCACCCGCTTGCGGGACTTGGCGCTGTCCATGAGGATCGGCGCGGCCAGCGTCTTGATCCCCTCCGGCGGTGGGTCCGGATCGCCCCCGTCCACGACCATCCCGTCGAGCAGGCCCTCGTAGAGGCCGGCGACCCCGGCCGCCGTCGCCGGCCGGCCAAGGGCGCGCATGAACTCTTCGGTCGGGCCCTTGACGACCCGGCCCTCGACAAACGGGCTCACCGCGACCACCGGCGCCGTCGCGGTCATGATCGCCTCCCGCATCCCGGGGACGGCGAGGATCGGCCCGATACTGATCACCGGGTTGGAGGGGCCGATCACGATCAGCGACGCGGCCGCGATCGCCTCCGTGACCTCCGCGGTCGGTCGAGCGGAGGAGATCCCGCCCAGCTCGACGGCCTCGATCGGGAGCTCGGCCCGGTCGATGATCAGGTACTCCTGCACGTCGCGCCAGCCGGCTGGGGTCTGCACTCTCGTGCGGACCGGCTGCTCGCACATCGGCAGCACCGTCGCCTTGACCCCGACGGCGCGGGCGATCTGCTCCTGGGCGGCGGTGAGCCTCCCTCCCTCGGCGAGGAAATGGCGCCGGTAGAGGCAGGCGGCGAGGTCGCGGTCGGTGAGTGCGAACCAGTCCGGGGCGCCGAGCTTCACCAGCCGCTCGAATACGACAAGGCTGTCGTCGCGGATTCCCCAGCCCCGGTCTTCGTCGATGTCGCCGGAGAGCCAGTAGGTGATCAGGTCGGGGTCGGGGGAGACGTGCACTCCCAGAGTCTCGATGTCGTCGCCGGTGTTGGCGATCACCGAGAGGTCGGCGCCGATCCGCGCCTGCATTCCGGCGGCCAGCTTGGCGCCGCCGGTACCACCGGCAAGCAGTGCGACCTTCATTGGTTCACTCGGCCCAGTGGTCCGCGCCGGGGATGCCCGTGATGCGAATCCCGGTGTGCGTCTTGTAGCGGCTGTTGATCGAGATCAGAAGCGGCGTCAGCTGCTCGACGATGCGGGCGGTCTCCAGTGCGCCGGCGTTGACCGCTCTCAGCCCCGGGATCAACTCCACCAACCGCGCCACCATCGCCTTGTCGGCCTTGCGATCGCCGCAGAGCAGCACGTCCTCGTCGAGTTCCCGTTCGAGGTCGCCGAGGACCGGCGCGCTGACGGTGTGCAGCGCCGAGACAACCGTCACGCCCTCGGGCACCATCTCCTGCGCTTGCTGGGCGGCGGAGCCCTGCCAGACCCCGAGCGAACGGGTCGCCTTGCCACTCACCGCTGCGGCAAGGGGCACCGTGCAGTCGACGAGCAGCTGGCCGGATGTCAGCGTGCCCCGAAGGTTGTTCAGGTTCTCCGACTGGGCGCGAAAGGGAACGGTGAGGAAGACGACCGGTGCCCCGCGTGCGGCCTCCTCGTTGACCAGCCCCTCGGCCTCGGCGTCCGGTACCGCCTCGGACAGCCGCGCCGCCGCTTCGGTCGCGCGCTCGGCATTGCGCGATCCGATTACGACCGGTACGCCTGCGGTCGCCCAGCGCAGCGCCAGGCCGAAGCCGAGGGCGCCGGTTCCGCCAACGATCGGGATCGGAGGCGTCGAATCGCTCGCTTGGGCCATCGGCGCGCCAGTGTAAGTGCCACGTCCGCCGATGGACGCCCCGTTCTGGCGGCTGCAAGTCTTCGCCTCAGCGCCGAAGGCGCGGTGCGAGCGCGAAGCGCGAGGTCCTCGGTCGGGCGAGTAGCACTTGACTACTCGCCCTCCCTGCCTCCTTGCCATGCTCGACTTTCGCTCGCCAGAAACGGGCCGACATCGGCGGACGCGGCACCATGGGCCGTATGCTCCGAGCGGATGAGATTGGAGGCACGCAAGGCCCTGGTCACCGGGGGGGCCGGAGGCATCGGCGCCGCGATAGCCCGCCGCCTGGCCGGCGAGGGCGCCGAGGTGTGGGTCGGTGACCTGGACGAGGACGGCGCCGCCAAGGTTGCGGCGGAGATCGGGGGTCACGCGGTACAGCTCGACGTCACCGACCACGAATCGGCCCGCAGCGTGGTCGACTCGATCGCTGACCTTTCGGTGTTGGTCAACAACGCCGGCACCGACGAGTTCGGCTTCTTCAACCAGACCACGCCCGACATGTGGGAGCGGGTGCTGGCGGTCAACCTCAACGGCGTCCTCAACTGCACCCACGCGGCGCTGCCGGGCATGCAGGAGGCCGGCTACGGGCGGATCGTCAGCATCTCCTCGGAGGCGGGGCGTGTCGGCTCCAAGGGCTCGGCGGTCTATTCGGCGGCCAAGGGTGGTGTGATCGCGTTCATGAAGGTGATCGCGCGCGAGAACGCCCGCTTCGGGGTCACCGCCAACTCGATCGCCCCGGGTCCTATAGAGACGCCGCTGCTGATGGGCGCGGCGCAGATGGGCGAGCTGGGGGAGAAGCTGATCGAGACGATGAAGGGCGCGACGCAGATGCGCCGGCTCGGAAAGCCGGACGAGGTCGCCGCCGCGGTCGCCTTCCTGGCGGCCGAGGAGTCCTCTTACGTCACCGGCGAGACACTGGGCGTCAGCGGCGGCCTGGGGATGGTCTGATGCCCGATCCGATCACCGAACCGGTCGCCTGATGTCCAGCGACCCGCAGCGCAAGCTGGCCTCGATCAGCGAGGTCGTACCGGACTCCGACCGCCCCGCGGAAGCCACCCTGGAGCCCGGGCTGCAGAGGGTCGACGAGTTCGTCGTCGAGGGCCGGCTGGTCACCGACGTGGGGGGCACGATCGGCGCCAGCGTACTGTCGACACCCGGGATGGTCGCTGTGATGGAGCGAAACACCGCGGTCCTCAGCTACCAGAACCTTCCCGAGGGGAAGGCCACGGTTGGCTTCGAGATCTGCGTCAAGCACGTGGCCGCCGCGGTTGAGGGGGCGCTCTGCCAGGTGCGATCCGATCTGCGCGAGGTGGTCGACGGGCGCAAGCTCCGCTTCGAGGTCGAGGTGATGGATGGCGACCGCACAATCGGCGTCGGGACGCACGAGCGGCGCGTCATCGAGGTCGGCGGGGTGAAGAAGGATTGAGCCCCGCCGGGCTCCCCGACCGCGTCCGGATCCGCGAGGTCGGCCCGCGAGACGGATTTCAGAACGAGCCCGAGGTGATCGGCACCGACGACAAGGTGCGGCTGATCGACATGCTGTCGGAGACCGGGCTGGCGCGCTTGGAAGTGACCTCGTTCGTGCGCGCCGACGTGATCCCGCAACTCGCCGACGCCGAGCAGGTGCTGGAGCGGATCGAGCGGCGCGAGGGCGTGTCCCTCTCGGTGCTGATCCCCAACGAGCGCGGCCTGGAGAGGGCGCTGGAGATGCGGGATCACTTCGACGAGGTCAACCTGTTCCTCTCCGCGTCGGAAACCCACAACCAGCGCAACGTCAACCGCTCGATCGAAGAGTCGCTCGATGGGCTCGAGCGCACGATCTCCACCGCTCGCGCCGAGGGGCTGCGCTGCGAGGGGGTGATCTCGGTCTCCTTCGGATGTCCCTACGAAGGGGAGGTCACGCCCGAGCGTGTTTTCGAGATCGGAAAGCGTTTGGCGGCAGCGGGGTGCGAGGAGGTCGCGTTTGGCGACACGACCGGGATGGCCAACCCCCGCCAGGTTCACGAGTTCTTCATCGCCGCCCGCGCTCAGCTCGGCGGGGTCGAGCTGACCGCCCACTTCCACAACACCCGCGGTCAGGGGCTGGCCAACGTGCTGGCGGCGCTGGAGGAGGGCGTGGACTCGTTCGAGAGCTCATTCGGCGAGCTGGGCGGTTGTCCGGTTCCGCCGGGTTCGACCGGCAACGTCGCGACCGAGGACGTGGTTTCGATGCTGCACGAGATGAGGATCGAGACCGGGATCGACCTGGCGAGGCTGATCGAGGCCTCACGCGGCGCCCAGCAGACACTCAGACGCCCCTTGGGCGCGCATGTCCTGCACGCCGGGCCGGTCGACTGGCAGGGCTCGATCGACGCCTAGGATCTCGAGGTCGGGGGAACGAGGATCAACTGACTTTGAGTCAGCGAATCGCAGACGCCAAGACCCATGATTTTCGCCGCAATTGCTGGTCCTTCTCTGAGCTTTGGGCGGCGCCAAGAGGCGCAATCGGCGATCTCTCACTAGTCTGCGCATTCGATGAGAAGCGACCGCTTCAGGGCAGCGGCCGAGGAAAAGGACTTCTCGGCCGTGGACGAGCTTTTCGCTGAGGAAGCCTCGTTCCGCAGCCCGGTGGTTTTTGCGCCCTACGAGGGCCGCGAGGCGATTTCGATGCTCCTGGGCGCTGTCGTCGAGGTGTTCGAGGATTTCCGCTACACCGATCAGGTCGAGTCGGGCGACACCGCTGTTCTCATATTCGAGGCCCGGGTCGGCGACCGCGAACTCAACGGAGTGGACATCCTGCATTTCGACGCCGACGACAGGATCGTCGAGCTGATGGTGATGGTGCGACCGATGAGCGGCGTGCACGCCCTGGCGGAAGCGATGCAGACCAAGGTGGCAGGGGCGGGAAGTGGATAAGCTCCGGGCCGTGAAGAGGAGGAAGGGAAGAGTGGAGGCGATCGAACGGATTCGGAACGCGACTTTCACGCTCACGCGACGCGGGTATGACAGGCGCGAGGTCGATAACTACCTCTCGAAGCTGGCCGAGTGGCTGGAGGGCGGTGGCGCCGACCAGGTTCATTCCCACACGATCAAGCACGAGCTGGAACGGATCGGCGACAAGACGGGCAAGATCCTCACCGCGGCCGAGGAGGCAGCCCAGTCGCTGCGGACGGACGCCGAGCACGACGCGCGCCAGATCCGCGAGGTCGCACACGGGAGCGTGGAGTCCATCAAGACTTCTGCCGACGAGTACGCTAAGCACGCGCGCGAAGAGGCCCAGGCTTTCGCCACCAAGGCCCGCGCGGAAGCGGAAGCGCACTCGACGCAGCTTCGAAGTGAGGCCGAGACGATCTCGGGGCGGGCTCGCCAGGAGGCTGAGTCGCAGGCCACGAAGCTCCGCGACGAGGCCGATGGCTACGCGAAGAGGGTCCGCAGCGAGGCGGACGCCCACGCCTCCAAGACCGTGAAGGAGGCCGAGGACAAGGCGATCCGGATGGTCGAGGAGGCCGCCAAGCGCCGCCGCGAGATGGAGAAGGTGATCGCCGACCTGGAGACGCGGCGCGACGCGGTGATCGGCGGGCTCGAGAAGCTGTCGAGTCAGCTCGCCGGCGCGGCAACCGTAGGCAAGTCGCGGGGCGATTCGCCGGCCGACGCGAGGCCGCCGGCCACGGACGCGAGCACACCGGCTACGGACGCAAGGCCGCCGTCTAAGGAGGTCACGCCGCCGGCCACGAACGCCAAGCCGCCGACCACAGACGGCAGCTCGCGGCCGCCCGACCCCCAGTCGGCTGCCCCGCTGGCCGGGTCGAAGACCCCTCTTTCGACGCCGCCGCCCGCTCCCAGCAGGCAGTGACCGACATCCGACTGGCGTTGGAGGCGGCGCTGGCCGGCGGTCCTGAGCGTCATCACGCGAAGCTAGCCGAGCAGGAGAAGCTTCCCGTCCGTGAGCGAATCGAGCGGCTCGTCGACCCCGGGTCGTTCGCGGAGGAAGCGCTGCTCGCCAACTGGGAGCAGGAAGGTTTGGGTGCCGACGGGGTGGTCACCGGTCTGGCGCTGGTCGGAGGGCGCCGCGCAGCGCTGATGGCCAACGACCCGACCGTCAAGGCCGGGTCGTGGGGTCCGAAGACCGTCGAGAAGATCCTCCGCGTCCAGGAGCGGGCGCTGAAGTTGGGCGTGCCGATGGTCTATCTGGTCGACTCCGCCGGGGCACGGATCACCGACCAGGTGCAGATGTTCCCGGGCCGCCGCGGCGCCGGGCGCATCTTCTACAACGAGGTGCGGCTCTCGGGCCAGGTGCCGCAGGTCTGCCTGCTGTTCGGGCCGAGCGCCGCGGGGGGCGCCTACATCCCGGCCTTCTGCGACGTCGTGATCATGCGCGAGGGCAACGCCTCCATGTATCTGGGCTCCCCCCGAATGGCCGAGATGGTGATCGGCGAGAAGGTGGCGCTGGAGGAGATGGGCGGCGCGAAGATGCACACCGGCGTCTCGGGCTGCGGGCACTTCCTCGCCGCCAGCGACGAGGCCGTGATCGATCTGGCGCGCCGCTATCTGTCCTACATGCCGGTCAACTGGCGCGAGGACCCACCGGCGGCGCCGCCGGCCGACCAGGCCTCGACAGCTTCGATCGGCGACATCGTTCCCGCCGACGAGAACCAGATCTTCGACATGCGCGAGGTGCTCGACGCACTGCTTGACGCCGACTCGTTGCTCGAGGTGCATGCGCGCTGGGCGAAGGAGCTGATCACCGGCTACGCGCGCCTCAACGGCCGCGCCGTCGGCATCGTCGCCAACCAGCCGAACGAGAAGGGTGGCGTGCTGTTCGTCGACTCGGCCGACAAGGCGGCACGCTTCATCCAGACCTGCAACGCCTTCAACGTCCCGCTGCTGTTCCTCGCCGACGTGCCCGGCTTCATGATCGGCACGGCGGTAGAGCGTCAGGGCATCATTCGCCACGGGGCGAAGATGATCAGCGCCGTGGCCGAGGCGACGGTCCCGAAGATCTCGGTGATCGTTCGCAAGGCCTATGGCGCCGGTCTCTACGCGATGGCCGGCCCGGCGTTCGAGCCCGATTGCTGCATCGCCCTCCCGACTGCCTCGATCGCGGTGATGGGCCCGCAGGCGGCGATCAACGCGGTCTTCTACAACCAGATTCAGGCGATCGAGGACCCCGACGAGCGTGAGAAGTTCGTGGCCAACAAGCGCCGCGAGTACGCGAAGGACATCGACATCCTGCACCTCGCCTCCGAGCTGGTAGTCGACGCCGTCGTACAGCCCGAGCAGCTGCGTGCCGAGCTGATCCGCCGCTTCGCCTACGCCGAGGGCCGCGACCGCCGTTTCGCCGAGCGGCGCAACCCGGTGACGCCGGCATAGGGCCATATCCTGCGGCCGGATGCAGCGCGCCACCGCGATCGGTGGCGGCGGACCTCGGCCTCGCTACCGTGTCGGGGATGCAATCACGCGTGAACCGACCACTGCTCCTCGCGGCCGGCGGCATCGCCGCCCTGACGGCATTGCTGTTCGCGGCGTACTTCGTCGGACCGGTTGCCCGTTCGGACGCCATCGCTCTGCACGGGCTGAGGACGTTGTCCGAGCATCGGTGGGTCTGGGTCGTCAACGACGGGCTCGCGCACAGCGTTGACCTGCCGTTTCTGGTCGCGGCGCTGCTCGTGATCTGTGGCGCCGGTCTCCGTTGGGGCCGGCCTCGGCAGGCGGCGGCGGCGGCGCTGCTGGTCGGCGGCGCCAACATCGCCACCCAGGTGGTCAAGATCGCCGCCGCGCATCCTCGATATCAGCCGATTCTGGGGTCGGACCAGCTGGGGGGCCCAGCTTTTCCAAGCGGTCATGCGACCGCCGCGATGTCACTGGCCCTGGCCGCTGTCCTGGTTGCCCCGAGCCGCTGGCGATCGGCGACTGCGATCGTGGGTGGCGCCTTCGCCCTCGCGGTCTCGATCGCGCTCGTGATCCAGGCCTGGCACTTCCCAAGCGATGTGCTGGGGGGCTTTCTGGTCGCCGGTACCGTCAGCATGCTGGCTCTCGCCGGCCTGCGGGCAAGCGAGGGCAGGAGGGCCGGAGGCGCTGCAGTCGACCGCCAACCCAGGCTCTCGGTGCGATCGATCAGCGTGCAGGTGCTCGAGGCCTTGGCGGCCGCCGTGGCGATCGGCATCGCCCTGCTGCTGGTCACGCACCCGAACGCGCTGACCTCATATGCAGCTACCCACACGACCTCGGTCCTTGCCGCGATCGGAATCGCCGCTGCCTCGGTCGCGCTGATCTACGGCGTGGCTCTCGAGGCCGACAGCCGCTAGCTTCTCGCCGGCTGCTCCTCGGGGACGTCGTCGCGGCCCCTGTCCTCGGGCGATGGCCAGTGCTCCGCGGTGCCATCGGTCGAGGGCTCACGCCGCTCGGGCATCGGCGTGATGCCGGCCCAGCCGGGCCGCTCCGTGACGCGCCGCCGCGCCGCGTCGAGGTAGTCCTCGATCAGCGTCAGGCCCTCCAGCCCGGGCAGCGCGGTGATCGTCTCGTCGATCCCGCGCGCGGCCTCAAGTCCCTCCGCGCTGCCGTCGCCCATCAGGTAGAGGGCGAGCGCGTCGGTCTCCTCCTGCGTCTTGACGCCGGCGCCGACCGGGGTCCAGAACGCCTGCAGGGCCCGGCGCACCATCCGCCCGGCGGCTGGATTGCCCTCCATCCGCGCCTTCGCCTGGGCGCGGTAGAACGCGAAGTGGCGGCGTTCGTCCTGGATCACGCGGCGCAGCATCTGGTGGAGAACCGGGTGCGAGGAGCGGCGCATCAGCTGGTAGTAGCCGGTCAGCGTGGTGAGCTCGTTGATCGCGCCCCAGGACATGTGGATGGCGATGAAGTTGCGGGTCAGCGCCGAGCCGACCATCGAGGGGACGATCGCGAAGCCGTTGCCGACGCCGATGTCGGTGCGCAACCGGCGCAGCCGGTTGGTCCGGGTTGGCATCGGCGAAGAGCCGTCGGGGAGCCGGGGCTCGATCGGTTCCTCGATTCCGTAGGCGCGCAGGAAATCCGAGAACGCCTCCCCGTGCCAGAGCTCCTCGTAGACCCAGCAGGAAAGGAAGGCGGTGATGTAGGGGTCGGCGGCGGCGCGGGTGGCGAGCAGGTCGCGCAGGTAGATCACCGTGTGCGACTCGATGTCCATCATGTAGTGCATGCTCATCACGTCCCCGTCCGAGAGGTGGTGGTTGGGGATGCCCTCCCAGTCGAGATGGCTCAGATCCACCTTCTTGGAGTTGCGCATGTAGCGGTCGATGTCAAAGTCGACGACGGTCTTCTGCTCCATTTTTGTCCTCGGTCTTTGGGCGGTTGGGTTGCGGGTGAAGTGCGTCCCGGAAACCTACGAGATGGCGGAAATAGCGGATCACCGCCTCGGTCAGCGCGCGATCTAGTCGATTTCGGGGTCATCGGGCTTCACGCCCCTGCCGATAGCTCCACAGGCGCCGGTTACACGGCTCCTTCTTGTACTGCCATGTTGGAAATGTCTCCACATCTCGACCCCCCTCTGAAGGCCCGCCTGCGGTTCTCCAGCGGGATGTCGACGACGCGGATCGTCGAGGACAGGGCGCTTATGGCGCGGACCTTCGCCTATCTGTTCGGGATCGGCGGGACGCTCGCCTTGCTGACGCTGCTGCTGCCCGGTTCCCCGGATCGCGCCGAGTTGCCGTTCGCCGCCGTCGCCGTCGAGGCGTACCTGACGACGGCCCTCTTCATCCTCGCCTATGACCGGCTGCCGCAATGGTTCTTCCGGATATCGCCGATGCTGGGCAACCTGCTCGTTGCGCTGGCGATCGTGTTCGGCGGAACCCAGGCGACTGGCGCCTATGCGCTGTTCTACTTCTGGGTTGCCCTGGCCGCGTTCTACTTCTTCGAGTTGCGTTGGGCGATGGTCTGCGGGGCGGTGGCCAGCATCTCCTATGCCGGCGTCTTGAACTTCCAATCGGGGGTCCAGCTGGGCCAGCTGAAGTGGTTGATGCTGACCGGTGGGCTGTTCGTCTCCGGGGTGATCATGGGCCTGCTGCGGTCCCGGGCGGAACACCTGGTCGGTCAGCTGTCCACGGCGGCCAGCATCGACGTGCTGACCGGTCTGCCCAACCGCCGCGAGTTCGATACCAAGCTGCGCCATGAGCTTGCGCGGGCGAAGCGGGTCGGGATCGAGTTTGGACTCGTCTGGCTCGACCTCGACCGCTTCCAGCCAATCAACGACAGCGCCGGTCACCATGCGGGCGATCTGCTGCTCGAGCGCGTCGCGCGCCTGATGCGCAGCGAGTTACGGGAGAGCGACACGCTGGCGCGTCTCGGTGGCGACGAGTTCGGGGTGATCGTTCCGGAGGCCGCTCAGGTCGACACCTACCTGCTCGCCGAGCGGCTCCGCAAGAGGGTGCGCGAGACGCTGGAGGACGGAGGGAACGGACTCACTGTTAGCGCCGGCGTGGCGATCTTCGGAAGGCACGGCAGCACCCCCCAGGAGCTGATCGCGGCCGGCGAGCAGGCGCTGCTGGCGGCGAAGCGGTTGGGGCGCGACCGCACGGTGATCTTCAGCGACGAGGTTGCGTCGAACCTTCTCGAGCTCGGCCTCGGCGCCGCCAACGAGTTGCCGACGAGCCTGGAGACGATCCTCTCGCTCGCCGAGCTGGTCGACGTCAACCAGATGGGCTCGGCGCGCCACTCGCAGGTGGTCGGACGTTACGCCGAGGCGATGGGAGAGAAGATCGGGTTGTACCCGGACGACGTGCAGCGCCTTCGCCTCGCCGGGATCCTTCACGACGTCGGCAAGATCGGCGTCAGGGGCTCGATCCTGGCCAAGCCGGGCCCGCTCACCGCGGCGGAGATGGAGGAGATGCGTACCCACCCGGAGATCGGGGCGCGGATAGCCCGCAACGCGGGGCTCAGCGATATTGCCCTGTGGATCAGCGCCCACCATGAGCGCCCCGACGGCCGCGGCTATCCGCTCGGGCTCAGCGAGGGCGAGATACCGCTGGAGGCGCGGATCCTCGCGGTCGGCGACGCATACGAGGCGATGACCAACGACCGCGCCTACCGCTCGGCGATGAACGAGTCGAAGGCGCGCGCCGAGCTGCGGCGCAACGCTGGAAGCCAGTTCGACGAGCGGGTCATCGAGGCGTTCCTGTCGCTGCTGGAGTCTGACGCGTTCGACGAGCTGGCCCGGACGAACGGAGTTCAGGCCGAAATGTCAAGTCTCTCGGCCAGCTCGACGAAGTAGTCGAGCGCCGCCGGGTTGGCGAGCGAGTCGCGACTCGCGGCCTGCTCGGGAGCGGTGCCCATCAGGATCCGCTTCACCGGGACCTCCAGCACCTTGCCGCTGAGTGTCCGCGGCACCTCGGCGATCCGGTAGACCGCATTGGGAACGTGGCGGGGCGAGCAGCGCTCGCGGATCCGTCGCTTGATCTCGTCCTCCAGCTGCTCGTCCAATTCGGCGCCCTCGCCCAATACGACGAACAGCGGCATCCATCCCTCCGTTCCGGGTCTGGGAACGTCGACCACCAGGGCGTCGAGCACGTCCGGGATCGCCTGCACGGCGCGGTAGATCTCGCTGGTGCCCATCCGCACTCCCTGTCGGTTGATGGTCGAGTCGGAGCGCCCGTAGATCACCGCGGTGCCCCGCGAGGTGATCTCGATCCAGTCGCCGTGGCGCCAGATGCCCGGGTACTGCTCGAAGTAGCTGGCGCGGTAGCGGGAGCCGTCCCCGTCGCCCCACAGGAAGAGCGGCATCGAGGGCATCGGCTCGGTGATCACAAGCTCGCCGACCTCGTCGATCACCGGGCTTCCCCCCTCATCGAAAGCCTCGACCTTGGCGCCCAGTGCCCGTCCCTGGAGCTCGCCGCGGTAGACGGGAAGCAGCGGAACGCCGCCGACAAAAGCGGTGCAGACGTCGGTGCCACCGCTGGTCGAGAACAGCCAGGTGTCGCTCCCGACGTGGTCATAGATCCAGTCGAAGCTCTCCGGGGACAGGGGAGAACCGGTCGAGCCGACCGCGCGCAGGGCCGAGAGGTTGCGACCGGCGCCGGGCTCGACCTCGGCCTTCATGCAGGTGGCGATGTAACTGGCGCTGGTGCCGAAGCAGGTGATGCGGGCGCGGTCGGCGAGGTCCCAGAGCACCCCCAGGTCCGGGTGGCCGGGGCTGCCGTCGTAGAGGACGATGGCCGCCTCGGTCAGCAGGCCGGAGACGAGGAAGTTCCACATCATCCAGCCGGTCGTCGTGAACCAGAAGATCCGGTCCCCGCGTTGTCCGTCGACGTGCAGATGCAGCTTCTTGAGGTGCTCGAGAAGGATCCCGCCGTGCCCCTGGACGATCGCCTTCGGAAGCCCGGTGGTGCCGGAGGAGTAGAGGATCCACAGCGGGTGGTCGAAGGGGACTGACTCGAAATGCAGCTCGGCGCCCGTACCGGCCGAGGCGAGCTCGTCCCAGGTGATCGCGTTTCGCAGCGGTGAGAGGTCGGGGTCGGCGTCGAGGTAGCCGAGCACGGCGGTGTGTTGGAGCGTGGGCATCTGCGCCTGTAGCCCGGCGAGCACGTCGCGGCGGTCGAACCCCTTTCCGTTGTAGCTGTAGCCGTCGACGGCGAACAGCACCTTCGGCTCGATTTGGGCGAAGCGGTCGACGACGCTGCCGGGCCCGAAGTCGGGCGAGCAGCTCGACCAGACCGCGCCGATGCTGGCTGTGGCGAGGAAGGCGATCACCGCCTCGGGGATGTTCGGCAGGTAGGCGGCGACGCGGTCGCCACGCCCGACGCCGAGGTCGCGCAGGCCGGCAGCGATCTCGGCGACCTGGTCGCGCAGCTCTGCCCAGCTCAGCTGGGTCAGGTCCCGCAGCTCGGAGGCGTGCAGGATCGCGGGCTCCTCGTCGCGCTTGTCGCGGAACAGGTGCTCGGCGTAGTTGAGCTCGGCGCCCTCGAACCAGCGCGCCCCCGGCATCGTGCGGTCGCTAAGCACCGCCGAGTGCGGGGTGGGGGAGGTGACGCCGAAGTAGTCCCAGATCGAGGACCAGAAGTCCTCCAGCTCGATGACGGACCACTCCCACAGTGGCGGGTAACCGTCGAAGCGGAGGCCGCGCTCGCTCTCCAGCCAGCGCATGTAGCGGGTCATTGCGCAGCGCTCGACCATCTCGGCCGGCGGCTCCCAGAGCAGTTCCCCAGCGCGGCCCGCTGTCCCCTCTTCCATCGCGCCCGCTTATATCACCGGCTCTGCTGCCGGCCCACGTCGCGGTCGATCTGGCGCGCCAGCTCGACCGTGAACTCGACCGCCCGCGTCATCGCATCCTCGTCGAGCTTGTCCGGGGTGTCGGCGTGCGTGTGGTAGTAGGGCGGTCCGACGCCATCCTCGGCGCCGATCAGCGAGATGGCTCGAAATCCGCGCGTTCTGGCCGGCAGCGCGTCGGTGTGGAAGGGGATGCGGATCGGACGCGCCCGGTAGCGGTCACCGTTCTCGCGGTCGGCGGTCGCGATCGCGTCGCAGAGATCGAACAGGCGGCGATCCAACTCGTAGCTGATGATCGCGCCCTCGCTGGCGAGGTAGTGGACGTCGCCATAGGAGACCGAGTCGACGTTGACGAAGAAGGTGTTCTCGGCGTTTAGCTCCTTCCGATGGGCCGCGAACCAGCGCGCCATGCCCTCGCAGTTGCACTCCTCGGCGCCGGGGAGGACCACCCAGACGTCGAGGTTCTGCGGCGGGTCGGCGTCGAGCAGTTCGGCGGTCGAGAGAACGGCGGCGACGCCGGAGGCGTTGTCGTAGGCGCCCGGCACGACCCCGGAAAGCGCGATGTCGATCAGCAGCGCGAGGGTGACGAGCAGCAGCGCCATGGGGATGAGCTGGGCGATCGCCAGCCCTTGCGTTTCGATGCCGCCCAATCGTGCTGCGCTGATCGCCAGCAGCGGGACGATGCCGACCCAGAAGAAGAGCCTGAACGGGCCGAGCAGCAGCCTCGCGGTCTCGGGAAGGCGCTTTGCCGCGCGGGTCGAGCGGGGCCCGAAGACGAGCCCGGTCTTGGCGGCGTCGTAGTGGGCGCTCAGTACGAGGCGGGCCGGGGCGGAGGGATTGGGGCCGGGGGAGACGACGTTCTGGGAGGCACGGCGGAAGAACAGTCTGCGGATCAGGTAGAGGCGCGTGTTCTGGTCCAGGTAAAGGGAGGTGGCGGCGATCAAAACGATTACGAAGCCGAGCGGCGCCAGCACCAGCGCAACCAGCGAGCCGGCGACCGCCAGCAGCAGGTGCGCGGCCATCACCAGCGCGTACTCAGGGTGGACGTATGTCGGCTCGATCGCGACCTTGCGGCCCGTCTTCCGCAGCCGCTCGGCGAGGCGGTTGGCGGCCCGGCGCTCGGCGTCGGTGCCGGGCCCGCGACCCTCGAACGAGCACAGCTCCTCGATCAGCTCCCTGCGGTCGGCGGCGTTCAAGGGCGGCGGATTATCCCTGAGCCATCGCTTCGGGCCTATGTGTCGGTCGAGAATCTGGACCGACTCAGACCGGGCGACCGAGATGTTCCAAGGGCCATCCTGGCGCCATTGCACACCGAGGCGATCGCATGCATCGCAGAAAATCGCCTGGATGTCCTGAGAACGGTTGGAAAAGAAATAGCGCGGATAGGAATAGGTTTTCTTCGGGTGGCGGATCTTGTTCTGGACGCGGTATCCATCGGAGTGGATCAGACCCCGAGCGATGCGGCCGGGAAAGCACTCAGCGATGCGCTGCTGCCAGGGCTTCAAGGCGATGCGCCTTTTGTGCTTCATGCCAGGGCCGTGCTGGGGAAATAGGCATGGCCAATGACGCGAATACGAGGAGACCTCATTGAGATGCTCATTGCGGCGCCGGAAGACACCGACCTTGCTCGAGGGCATTACGAGGCTCATCGCAGCTCCGCACTCGTCGACGATCACCGGATATGCCCGATCAAGGAAGACGCGGAGGCGATGCACGTTCCGCGGAGCCCGGGACACGAGACCGTCTCCCAGATAGAGACCGAGAAGATAGGCGTACGCGAATGCCGTGGTTCCGGGGAGGAACTCCGCCGACTCGCTGCAACGAGGGCAACTCGTCCTCCGGTGTACATATCTTCGTCCCGATCCTGGTGTGTTGCCCGATAACCACGGACGAAACGTCGCCCGAGAAATGCCCATGCGACGGGAGATTTCAGAGTTGTTGAGGCCCGCGGCATGCAGCTCGAGCACGAGGTCCACCTCAGCCTGAGATCTCATCTGGCCTCGAACCTCATGCGGCGGGTGGGACTCGAACCCACAAGCCCTTGCGGGCAGCGGCTTTTGAGACCGCCTCCTTTGCCAGTTTGGACACCGCCGCAGGTCATTTCAGTCTACGGGCGGGGTAGGCGACCGGGCGGTCGCGGAAGCCCCGAATCCCGCATTCCTGCGCCATTTGAGGCAGTTCCGTTAGGAAGCTTTCACAGGGCACCGGCTCGACGGAGGCGCTGAATGGGCTGGGCGCGCCTAGGCCGGCTGCGGGCTGCCAGTGTCGGGCGGCGGCTCGGCGCCGTAATCCTCGCCGGAGCCGATCGGCCGCTCCTCCTCCACGTGCCAGTCCTGGTTGAAACCGATCATCGCGACTGCGATCACCAGCACCTGGAGTGGGATCAGGATCACCAGCAGCAGACCGATCAACGTGTCGGGGAGGATCGCGGTGTCGAAGCCCGACTTGTCGCGCGCGAACCAGCTCGGGACACCGACGGCGGCGAAGATCAACAGCAGGATCGAGAGCGCCGCCGAGACCGGCAGCACGCCGCGGCTCCAGCGCGCGACCATCACGGCGAAGCCGATGTAGAGGGCGACGTAGATGATGCAGACGAGCCCCATGGCGGCGCCGCCGTCCAGTAGCGACCAGCCGCCGATCGTCACCACCAGGCAAACTCCGGCTGTGGCCAGCAGCAGCAGCACGATCACGGCCTTCGTCGTGATGGCTTGCGGCTTCTCCCTGTTGGGTCGCCACAGCTCGTAGCCTGGCCTGACCTCTCCTACCGCCATCAGCACAAGCATAAATCCCCGCGCTTAAAAACGCGACGGTTGGGCGCCGACCTAGTATTCGTGGCCACGCGCGGGCGTGGTGGAATTTGGAAGACACGCCGGCTTTAGGTGCCGGTGCTCGAAAGAGCTTGGGGGTTCGAGTCCCTCCGCCCGCACTCCGGCAAGCCCCAGCGATGTTGCGATTACGACCGTTGCCAGAGGCCTCGGCGTTACGATTCGAACGCTTGGGGCAGTGGCCAAATTGGTTACGGCACCGGTCTCCAAAACCGGCGATTCCAGGTTCGAGTCCTGGCTGCCCCGCTGGCGACTCGCTAGCCCTTCGGCTCGAAGCGGTGCAGCGAGTAGTAGCCGACCAGGTAGAGGCTCTGCCCGTCGGAGATCATCGGTGTGTAGCCGGGGGAAGCGAAGCTGAAGACCTTCTTGTGCGTCAGCACGTCGATCCCGATCGACTTGCCGGTCGCGAAGCTCGACGTGTACACCGTGTGACCGATCACCACCGCGGTACCCGGTATCGAGCCGCCGACGTTGTAGCGCCAGCGCAGCTTGCCGCTCAGCGCGTCGATCGCGTAGAGGCGATGGTCGTAGGAGCCGATGTAGACGGTCGGTCCCGGCGTGCCGGGAACGTCGGCGACCGCCGGCGAGCCGTAGACGAAATTGCCGGTCTGGAACGACCAGCTGTACTTGCCGGTTTTCTGGTCGAGCGCGAACACGGTGCCGTCGTCGCGCCCGGCGTAGACGCGCCCGTTCGCGATTGCCGGCGAGGAGTAGAAGCCGCCATCGCCGCCCGGCGGCAGGTCCTCGGTGTTGACGCGCCAGATCTCGCGCCCGTCGGAGGCGCGCAGCGCGAACATCGCGCCGCCGTAGTCGCCGAAATAGACCATCCCGCGGTCGAAGCTGGGGCTGGCCTTGATCACGTGCGGGACGTGGAACGTCCAGCGTGTCTTGCCGTTGGCGGTGTTCAGCGCAAAGAAGATCCCCTTGTCGGAGCCGATGTAGATCGTCTTGCCGATCACCAGCGGCGATGACTGGAGGGTGGTGGGGAGCTTGCGCTTCCATTCGATCTTCGCGTCGCTGGCGTTCAGCGACAGCAGCGTCCCGTCCTCGAAGGAGACGAATATCTGCTGGCGCCCGAAGACCGGCGCGGTGACGTCGGAGGCCGGCCCCTTGTAGTGGCGGTCGCGGCGCAGATCCCAGACCACCTTGCCGGTCTCGGCGTCCAGGGCCCGCACGTTGCTGTACTTGTTGACGAGGTAGAGGCGCCCGTTGGCGATCGCGGGCGGGAACTCGATTAGCGCCTGGTCGTTGTAGGCCCAGACCTGCTTCAGCGGCGGGTTGAGGTCACTCGGCAGGTAGTGGAGCCGCTGCGGTACGCGTCCGAACAGCTTCCACTCGATCAGGTTGCCGTTCGATGCAGTGCCGCCGCCGGCGCTCGTGGTCCCGCTGTCAGACCCGCCGCAGCTGGTCAGCGCGACGAGCACAAGCGCGAGCAGGGCGAGGCTCAGAAACCTTGCCAGAGGGAAGGTCGAGAAGCGGCTTCGCATCGGGTGACGTATCGGCATCTCTGTCGCCAACCCAAAGACCCGGAGAGGCGACGCCCAATGCGGCTCTCACATCCGGGGATCACGCCTGTGAGGCGAGCGGGCGGACCTATAATCGGTATTCGGCGCGGGCGTGGTGTAGTGGTTTGCACATGAGCCTTCCAAGCTCAGAGCGCGGGTTCGAGCCCCGTCGCCCGCTTCAGGTCGCAGCGCGCTATCGCTGCGTCAACACTGCGCGAAGGGCGCCCCGCCGCCGAGACGTGCGGCGGCGATGACAGTTCGCGCACACGACCTCGCACTTCTTCATCTCTTCGAGAATGTTTCCCCAGCTCTTGCGCGAGAGCGCAGGACCGATCGCAAATGACTTGTCGCGCAGGTGATCGAACTCGAGAACGATTGGATCTTCTCTCCACAGTCGATACAGGGGTGGGTCTTGAAGTACTCGATCAGATACAGGGTCCGCTCCCGCGTCAACCTTCGCTTTACCCTTGCAGCCTGATCGATGTAGCGCTGTCGATTTGCTTCGTAGTGCTCTCTGCCGTATGCGGAACGGCAGGGCCGGCAGAAGGAATCCCTCTGACCCCTTGATTTGCGGCGCCACGCGAAGTCATCGACTGGTTTCAACTCGCCGCACCGGTAGCACTTGCGAACTTCCGACCCTCTACCTGCCATCGAACATATGTTCCCATCGTTCTCGGACGGAACACTGGCGTAAACTCGCGATCACCACGGGGCGTGGCGCAGTCTGGTAGCGCATTCGGCTGGGGGCCGAAAGGTCGCTGGTTCAAATCCAGTCGCCCCGACTACAAGAAAGGCGAGCAAATCAGCATGTTTGCTCGCTACCTCCTTCTCTTGGTTCGGACTCCGACCCCGGCCTCGGGGGCCCAATAAGGGCCCAATAGGTGCAGATGCAGTGCCTCGCTTCGTCGGGCTCCGCGCTCAGAGGTGGATCTCTGGGCACCGTTAGCCACCTGCCGGCGAGCTTGGGCCACGGGTTGTGGTCCAGGTGGTCGCCGGTTCGAGTCCGGTCGCTCACCCCTGCGGGGGTTTCGTTTTACCTACCCTCCTTTGCGACGCATGGACAGGCATAGAACGGGCATAGATTTGGTCGTGCGGCGGTGCGCTTCCCGACTCTGGAAGCGAGGATCTGAGGCCATCCGCGCCGGAAGGATTGTGAGTCCTGTGGCCGAGTGGTCAGCACTACGCCCGAATTTGGCTGGGGGCCGAAAGGTCGCTGGTTCAAATCCAGTCGCCCCGATTCTCAGGCTTACGCCTGTTAAGCACAGGACAGGCACGCAGTACCACGCATAACTCCGCACGGCTCCGCAAGAACCTAGACACCTGGCAGACACCCGGGGTGTCTACGCCCCCGGCGGGAGCGCGCCGGCGCCGCCCCCGCGGTCTCGCGCCTGGGTCTGCGATCGCATTCTTGACCTGAATCTGACCTATTCCGCCGACCTAGGATCAAGACACAGGGTTAACACCATGCAGAAGGTGCAGGCAAACACGAAGCTCGACCCCCGCTGGAAGCGGGAGCTGGAGCGACGTGCCGAGGCCGCGCACATGACGACTTCGGCGTATATCCGCGAGCGGCTGATGCAGCACCTCTACCGAGGCGCAGGCCATCAGGAGAACACGAACGACGAACGCCGACTTGGAGGAGTCGGCGCCGTCAAAGAACCGCTGAGGACGCAGCGGCATGAACAAGCCTAGCCCGCACGCGCCGACGGCCCCGGCCACAGCACGGGTCGACGAGGGAGGCGAGTGGCCAACCATTCACAAATGGACCGACCTCGGAAACGCCGAGCGTCTCTCTGACAGCGCGGACGGAAAGCTCCTCTGGGTCTACGGGCTTGGTTGGCTGTGCTGGGACGGGAGGCGCTGGCGCCGCGACGAGTCGAACTGGGTGCTCCGGGAAGCCACGCACACCGTGCGCGGGATCTACGGCGAGGCCGCGTTTCTCAAACGGGCAGGCGGGCAGGGCGACCGATGAGGACGAGCGCCGCCAGTGGGCCGAGCAGGCGAAGGGAGCCGGGAAGTGGGCCAGGAACAGCGAGGCGGCGAACCGCATCGCCGCGATGGTCAAGCTCGCGACCGCGCAGAGCCGACTCGTCGTGGACGACGGTGCGCGAGCGCTCGACGCCGATCCGATGGCGCTCAACGTCGCCAACGGCACGCTCGACCTCGAGACCCTGACGCTACGCCACCACGACCCAGCCGAGCACCACACTCGGATCGCGAACGCGAACTACGACCCCGACGCCGACGCGCCTTTCTTCCGCGAGTGCGTGGCGAAAGCGCTGCCCGACGAGGAGCTCCGGCGCTGGGTGCAGAAGGCCGCCGGCTACTCGATCAGCGGCAAGTTCTCGGAGTTCCTATTCATCCCGCATGGCGGCGGAGCGAACCTCAAGTCCACGATCGAGTATGCGTGGCGCCACGCGCTCGGCGACTACGCGGCCGAGGCTCCGTCCGACCTGCTGGGGGCGCGCCGCGGGAGAGTCGGCGCTCGCCGGGGCTGCTCGGCCGCCGGCTCGTCACGGCGACCGAGACCGAGCAGGGCAAGCAGCTCGCGGAGGTCTTGGCGAAGAAGCTGACCGGCGAGCCGGAGATCACCGCGAAGTTCATGCGCCAGGACTACTTCACCTACCCGAACCAGCTAGCCGTATGGCTCGCCACCAACTACAAGCCCGTCGTCCAGGGCACCGACCTCGCGATCTGGCGGCGGATCAGGCTCGTGCCGTTCGAGGTCACGATCCCGCCCGAGGAGCGACTGGAGCCCGGGGACGTGCAGGCCCGACTGCGCGAGGAGGCAGATGTGATCCTGGCGTGGCTGGTCGAGGGCTGGCGCCTGTACCAGCAGGAGGGCCTGCTGCCCGAACCCACGGCCGTGCGGGCCGCCACCGACGACTACCGGGCGGAGATGGACCCCCTGAGCGGCTGGATTACCGAAACTTTCGTCGACGATCCCGAGGGTCTCGTGCCGATCGAGTGGGTGAGGGAGTCATACGCCGACTACTGCGAGCAGACCGGAAAGCGCCCTCTCGGCGAGCGGCGCTTCAACGAGCTGATGGAGCAGCGCGGCTACTCGCGGCCGAAGTCCGCAGTCCAGTTCGATGAGCCGACTTCCAACGGGCCGATCAGGTTGCGCAAGAAGGCGTGGAGGGGCCTTCGCGTAAAGAACTGATCTCGCCTAAGGTGGCGCCGTGGTCCAGCGTTTCGCGATAGCCGCTCTCTTGGTCACGGCCTTTCTGGCGCTGCCTGCATCCGCGAGCGCCTACCGCGACCCGACGCCCGAGGAGGCCACGGCGATCACGGCGCTGCCACCGCCCTCGGAGAACCCGGACCCCTACGTCTTCAAGTACATACAGGTCTCTACCGCGGGACCCTGGGCGGTCGCCAAGGTCGTGCAGGTGGAGCCCTACGACGAGTTCGCGCTGTATCGCGGCAGCGGCGCACACTGGAAGTTTGTCGTCGCCACGAACCGGCTCTGCGCCGATGAGACCGGGGTCCGAATCCCCAGGCCAGTGCAAAAAGACCTCCGTTACAGAGAGGAATGTCACCCGACGTTCGTCCGCGACACGACGCGCAGATTCAAGAAGCATCCTCGCGTCCTGAACTTCGCTTTCCCGGCGCTCTTCCCGCCTATAAAGGTCACTGGGATCCACTGGCGCAACTGGAATGGGTGGTTCTACGGAAGTGCCAGCGGTCGCGGCAGGCTGCACTACGACACGTGTGTGCCGGACTGCGCCACCGGCAAGTACCGGAAGATCGGCGCGCGCGTGACGCTGTGGCGGATCGGGCGCTGCAGGGGTCGGGACGTCTTCACGCGGATCGATGTCGACCCCAACGGCCCGCAGCCAGTGCACACGCACAAGATCGAGTGCAGCGGCTACCTACTCTGAGCGGCGCGTACCGCTCGGTACCACTTCTGGGATGACGCCCAGTTTCGAGCTCTTACGTGAGGGTTATCGACGAAGTGGTACGAAGCGGTACCAGGCGCCCGCGGCTGCACGGAGCGATTGCGTGACGGTTGCGCCAGAGCCGCACAGCGGCGCCCGGCGCGACCTCGGGCCCCGTCCCGGCCTCGCGTAGGACCGGTCACTGGCGGGGCTCCTCGGCTCGGCGGCGCTGCAAGTCTCACGGCTCCAGCGAGGCCCGTTTGTCGTCTCGTCCTGCGCGCGGAGACGCCGCTCGAGCTCAGTAATGTCACGCGGTGAAAAGACGGCGCTGACAAAGCTATGCGCTCAGTCGGTTACGCGCGCCGCTCGCGCGAGCGAGACAACGGCGCTTTCAGCCTCGATGACCAGGAGGCCCGCATCCGCGCCTGGGCCAAGTACCGAAGGTGCGACCTGGAGGGGGTCCTGCGCGAGGACGACGTGTCGGGCGGTCTCGCACCGGACGACCGCCCGATGCTCGGGCCGGCGCTCCGACGTCTTCGAGACGGCGAGCTCGATTCGCTGGTCGTCGCCAAGTTCGACAGGCTCTCCCGCTCGCTGCGCGACTTCGCCGACCTGCTCGAGCGCAGCCAGCGGGAGGGGTGGGCGCTCGTTTGCCTGGAACCCGGGATAGACCTGACCACGCCCAGCGGTGAGGCGTTCGCCGGGATGCAGGGGGTGTTCGGCACCGCCAGTACGTCGAGCGGATGCGCGGCGCCAAGGCGGCGAAGGCCGCGGCCGGCGGCTACGTCGGCGGACCCCGCATCGCCTGGCGCTACGGCTACCGCCTCGAGCAGCGGTTGGACGGTAGGCACGAGTACATGCCGGTTGCCGAGGAGCAGGAAGCGATTCGAGACATGGCAAGCCGCTACCTGCAGGGCGAAACGCTTCGGCAGATCACCGACTGGCTGCAAGAGAGTGGAATCCCCAACGTCACGGGCAGGCCGTGGGCGCACCAGGCAGTCGGGGCGATCCTCAAGCGCGAGGGCGAGTCGCTCCGCCGGCGTGGCCGGGCCGCTCCCCGGGCCGTGGGGGAATCCAGGGCTGCCGGAACGGCGCGAGCCAGTCGTGCTGAATCGCGGGGACCATGACCGCGTAGTCCGAGGCCGTGAACAGGCTGTTGTAGCGGCGGAAAAGTTGGCCAATCACGTCGATGGGCACGTGAACGTCGTTCAGGGTAAAGGTCACTTCGGTGCCAACTGCACGAGTGTCGGTGTGGGCGACGTGGCGATCCGCGTAGCCCTTGATCGCCTCGGCGGCCGACTGCAGCTCCGCGAGCTGGCGGGCCGGGACGGATGGGTCGAGGTGGTCGCCAACATCTCCTGCGAAGTGCTCGCACCACTGCTTCTCGGCTACCTGCACCCAGTACGGGTCCTCATCCGGCTTGCGCCACAGCTCGAGCCAGAAGTCCCGCGTAATCAGCTCGGCCGCGTCGCCGACCTCGACCAAGAGTCGACCGAGGCTGGCGGCGCGGTGATCCGTGTCGGCCTGCCGGCGGACGGCCATCGCCTGATTCGCCGCGTATATATCGCGGTAGTACTCCCAGAAGTAGGAATCCGGCAGCGATCCGTGATCTTCGATCACCTTCGCGAGCTCCTGCCACGTGTCGCGGTGCAGGTACATCGTCAGGACGTTGCTTCGGATCGGCCCCTCGATCCAGCGCGTCCACTTATCGATTCGGGGGTCGGTCATACGGGGTCACCCTAGACCGCACCTAGCCTCCAGGACCTGAGCTGCGAACTTTCGCGAGAGGTTTCGTCCGCAAGCACTCTTAGCCTGGTAATCATGGCCAAGGCTCCCCGGAGTCCGAGCACGGTCTTCAGCCGCAGCGGACGACAGGGCAAGCGAAACCAAGTACGAGGCGGAACGGGTGTAGGGCCTTGGCTACCTGAGGGTCGTCGCGGTATCGGCCGCGGCGACCCTCTCCTTCATTTCAGGGCGCTCCCAGCGCGAGCGCGGGGTCACGAAGATGTCGCGCTGCGAGTCCACGGTGCTCTGCTGCTCCTCGGTCGGGTTGCGCTCACCACGGTGAGCAGATCCACAGAGTAACGGCGATCATCGGACGTAAAAGGGTGCGAACATACGTTCGGTGACGTCACAGGGTTCAGCTTATGGTCGTTTTCGTCGCTCGCTCGACCGTCGTCTCGTCGTCCCGGCGCTGGAGGCGGCGGGCGAGCTGGAACGGGTCACGCTCGCCGACGCCCTCGAACTCTGCGAACTCCTGGCACAGGCGGACGACGATCGCTTCGCCCCGGCCGCACGGCGCTGGCTGATCCGCTTTCTCGAGGAGGTGCGGCCGAGCATCGGGGAGGCGCTGATCGCCAGCGCCGCGTTATCGGAGTTGGCCGCCCGTCCCGACTCGCCGGTCGCCCTTGAAACCCTCGGCCAGCTCGTGGAGCCTGGCTGACCTGTTGGGGCTCAGTAAAGAGCCGAAGGACCGCCGCCCATGGGAGGAGGCGGCGGTCCTTCTAAGCGCGGACAATCTACCCCCCGGTAGATGCAGATCAGGGGGCGTCGTCGAGGATCCCTAGGATCGGCACAAGCGTGAGCCCAAGACCTACCACCATTGACCTTTTCGCCGGCTGCGGAGGCTTGTCGCTCGGGCTCGAACAGGCCGGGTTCGATGTGGTCGCCTCCTTGGAATACGACCCTGTCCACGCTGCGACCCACGAGTTCAACTTTCCGCTGACCGCGAGCATCTGCGCTGACATCCAGGCCGTCGAGACCGACACTCTCCGCGACGCTGTCCGGGAGGGGGCCCGCCGACACGGAAACCGCTCCTCCGCAGCTCGCCGGGGCGAGGTCGATGTGGTGGTCGGTGGGCCGCCGTGCCAGGGGTTCTCGACCATTGGCAAGCGGTTGATCGACGACAAGCGCAACCGTCTCGTCTTCCACTTTTTCCGCGCAGTTGCCGACCTGCGCCCGAAATACTTCGTGATGGAGAACGTGCCCGGGATGCGGGCGGGTGGGCACGCCGGCATTCTCACGCGCCTCGTCGAGGAGTTCGAGCGAATCGGCTACCAGGTCCCGAAGCCGAAGATCCTCAACGCTGCCGACTACGGCGTGCCCCAGTCGCGAACCCGTCTCTTCGTTCTGGGGGCCCGCGAGGACCAAGCGCCGGTCAAGCACCCCGGTCTGCGAGTCCGTCCGGTTGCCAAGAGGCTCGGAGAGAAACGGGTCGACGCCGATCTGCCAGACGGCCCTACGGTCTGGGACGCCATCGGGGACCTGCCCGACCTGGACACCTTCGACGAGCTGGAAAAGACTGATGAGGTCCGCCTCTCGGCGGCGCAGCTACGCGATTCGGAGCGGTCGAGTAGCGAGTACGCGCGGCTGCTCCGCGGACTCCAGACAGACACCGGCGACCTGTCGCACCCGCGCGCGGGCGACCCTAGGCTCCTGACGAGCTCCCCCAGGACTCGGCACACTGAGCTCTCGATTTCGCGCTTCGACGCGACCCCGCCGGGGGAGACCGAGCCGGTCAGCCGGTTCTACAGGCTTCCCCCGGAAGGGCTCTGCAACACACTGAGAGCTGGCACGGGGAGCGAGCGAGGGGCGTACACCTCCCCCCGGCCGATCCACCCGACTCTGCCTCGCGTCATTTCCGTCCGTGAGGCTGCGAGGCTGCACTCGTTTCCGGACTGGTTCCGCCTGCACGCCACGAAGTGGCACGGCTTCCGCCAGGTGGGGAACGCCGTCGCCCCGCTAGTTGGGCGTGCCGTCGGTGACGAGATCCGCGCCAGCCTCGGGGTGGCGGCGACGCGGCCGGACTCTGCGGTAGAGCTCGGCCCGGTTGGGCTCCTTCGCATGGCGATGGCGGAAGCGACCGACTTCTACGGGGCGGACCCAGACCAGGTCCCGCCGCCGCGAAAGCGAAGGACCGAGTCCGTAGCCGCGTGACCGACACGAGCCGCTATGGGCAGATCATCGAGCACATATTCCTTTCGGGACACAAGGAAGGGGCGACAGAAGTTGACTTCACGCGAGACGAGATAGAGAGCGCCGCGAAGGCCCTCAAGATCGCCCTCCCGAAGAATCTCGGGGACGTTCTCTACTCGTTCCGCTATCGCCGCGAGCTGCCTAAGTCCATCTCGGACCGAGCGCCCGAGGGCAAGGTCTGGATCATTAGGCCCGTCGGGAGGGCCAAGTACCGATTCGTTGCGGTCTCCACGGCCCAAGTAGAGCCGAACGAGCTCATGAGCGCGATCAAGGTGCCGGATGCGACGCCGGGCCTGATCACGCGCTGGGCCCTCAGCGACGAGCAGGCTCTCCTCGCGAAGCTCCGCTACAACCGGCTGATCGACATCTTCTCGGGCGTTACCTGCTACTCGCTCCAGAATCACCTGAGGACGTCGGTGCCGGCGATGGGCCAGGTCGAGACGGACGAGGTCTACATCGGCGTGGACCGCCGGGGCGCCCAGTACGTCTTCCCCGTGCAGGCCAAGGGGGGGAGCGACAAGCTGAGCATCGTGCAGATCGAGCAGGACTTCGCGATGTGCGCCGATAAGTTTCCGCACCTAGTGTGCAAACCCATCGCAGCGCAGTTCGTAGGCGACGACCTGATCGCCCTCTTCGACTTCGAGGAGAACCCCGAACAGGGAGTCTCGATCCAATCCGAGAAGCACTACCGGCTCGTTCCTGAGGGCGATCTGTCCGACGAGGAGATCCGGGCCTACGCCGAGGACCTCCCGCCGTCGAAATGACAGACACGCGAACCCCCGAGAAACGCAGCGAGATCATGGCCGCAGTCGGGAGCCGCGACACTGGCCCAGAGGTCGCGCTCCGTCGGGCGCTCTTCGCCGCTGGCGCGCGGGGGTGGCGATGCAACTACAAGCGGGCACTCGGGCGTCCCGATATCGCGTGGCCGCAGCGGAAAGTTGCAGTGTTCGTGGACGGAGCCTTCTGGCACGGCCACCCCTCGCGCCACCGCCCCGGTCGCTCGGGCCGCTACTGGGACCACAAGATCGAGCAGAACGTCGCAAGGGACCGCCGGGTTGACGCGGAACTGACGGCCTCGGGATGGGCGGTCCTGCGCTTTTGGGATTTCGAGGTGAGCAAGGAGCTTCCGAGGGTCGTCGATGAGGTCCTACAAATCCTGGCCCACCGCCGCAGCGAGGCAAAGGCGGCATGACCGAGACGAAACGCGTCTGGCGGAGTGGTGTCCGGTTCGACTGCCCGGATTGCGGCCGCCTCTGGAAGGACGACGATAAGCACGCCGAGGAGCTCGTAGACGAGTGTGCAGAGTGCGGAGGCACGCTGCGGATGGTCGGCAAGGGGGAGCAGAGGGTCGAAGGGGCCGACTGGTTTCGGTGCCTGGATTGCAAGTCGCTCTTTATGCGCCGCCGTGGCGAGGTAGTTCCGACCCAGAACCGCTCTGGCTTCGACGAGTTCACCGAGTTCTGACCCAGCGAGTTGGCAGGCGCTTTCTCGACCTTTCCGCGCCGTTTACGGGGTTCTCAGGCACGGGAACTTGACTTAGACCCGAGATTTCCCATAATGGGTGGTGGTTGGAGTGAGCTCCGACCAATGGGAAGCCCCGAGTCAGGTCGGGATCCTTCCTAGGGCTAGCAGCCCATACGCCTGGGACCCGTGCGTCCCCGGTTTCCCTCAGGGGCCTTCGGGCCTCTTTTTTTATGTCCAAAACCGCCTGAAAGGAGGTGAGAGCAGTGGACTGTGCAGAGGAGATGATCGTCTGGGCTCGGGTCCTTCTCGAGGCCGGGTATCCCTCCTGCCTGCTGGTCGAGTACCTGAGCCGCGAGTTTCGCCTCACGGCTCGAGAAGCGGTGCTCGTAACACTGGAAGCGCAGCAACTGGGCACGACAACCCTCGTCGCATAGCAGCGGAGATTCTCGCTGCCCTCATCCAACCTCCGGGCGATCCGGGGATCAGAAAGGAGTGGTTATGAGACGAAAAGTCTCAGTCCGCATCTCGCTCTCGGTGCTCGGTGACTTCGAGCTCGAGTTCGAGATGCACCGACCTGCGCCGCCGGCCCGCGAGTGGCGGGGTTCGCGCCGACGCGAATCCCGCCGGCCGGCGGCGAGGGTTGTCAGCCCCTCATCCACGCGCCCCTTACCAGGTGAGAAGCCTCAGGCTGCCCCGATCACGCACGCGCGGCAGATCCTCGATCCGCGCACAGCGCACCACGAAGTACCGCTCGCGCCGCCCGGATGCGGCGGTCTATAGGGGACGGGCCGATATCGGGAAGTTCTGGGACGAGTGGCATGAGCTGTGGAATCTGGAAATTGAGCCCTCGGAAATACGCGATCTCGGTGACGCCGTCCTGGTGCGCGCGGTACTCCGAACACAAGGCAAGTCGAGCGGGGTGGAGGTGGAGCGGTCGATTGGCTACGTGTTCCAGTTCGAGGACGGCCTGGTCCGGAGGGCTACGGCATATATGACGCCGCAGGAAGCACTCAAAGCCGCTGGGCTGCGGGAGTAGGGGATGTCTCAGGAGAACGTCGAAATCGCGCGGCGAATGTGCGCCGCCGCCTGGCGCAGACCCGAGCCTGACTACGACACGATCAATGCGCTTGGCCACCCCTCTCACGAGCTTGCCCGGGAACGTCTGCGTCGAGCCTATGGCGCAAACGTCGTGCCTATGCGTTCCAAGAGGTCGGGCGCAGATCGGTCGCCAGCGACGGGGAGGGCTAGATGACAAGCCGATTTCGCGGCAGTTTGTTCCAGTCGCCCCGACTAAAGAAAATCGCCAACTTGCGGCGATTTCTTGCTTGGACGTAGGTTCGACAACCCCGCGACGGGGTCCATTTAGGGTCCATTCCTCTCAGCAGCGTCCAGCCGGCTAGCGGCGCCTTGCTCAGAGCCACGGTGTACGAAACCGAAGGTCACAGGTTCGAATCCTGTCGGGCGCGTTCCGTCTGTCTCCTTGAGACGCCGGGTTCTTCCCATTGCAGAGCCGGATGGGGTGACTGGGTCTGAATCCGGAGTTCCGATGCTCTCCGCGCCCATCCGGAGGTTTCCGCGAGGTCGTGGTCTCATCCTGGTCTCATTTCCTGGGCATCGCGGACTGCCGAAGCGAAAACCGGCTCCGCGGCGCTGCTGCTTTCACGCGAAAGCAGCAGTGGCGCAGTCCCTTCCCAGCCGCATGCACCGGCGCCCAATTCCGCTCGGGGCGATGAGCACCACTTGGCTCAACCCTACACTCAAGCGATGGCTGAGAAGCGTCGAGTAATCCGCCTCGAGGGACCGCGGTACGCGCGCGTGCGCTACGGACGGGCAACGCTGACGATTGCTCGCTGCGGGATCCTCAGCATGGGAGACTTGGGCAAGTCAATCCACGCCTACCAGCGCGAGGAGCTGAGCGCCGAGGAAGTGTGCGCTGCGTTTGTTCGCCGCCGCGTCCGCGAGCACTCGCCGAGCTTCGACTGGGAGACGGCCGATCCGCAGCGCTTACTGCGCCTAGTCGCTGAAGCCTCAGAGGAGCCCAAGTTTGCGGCGACCGACGCCGGGTCGGTCGCCGATGAACTCGCCCGTGCGGCCGATGCCGAGCTGAAGCAATTGAAGGAGGCGCTGCAAGGAATCGCGGTGCCAGTGATCAAGAAGCTCAGCGACTTGTTCGACTCCAAGAAGTACTCGCCGATCGGCAAGCTGCAGGCTGATGCGGCGGCGAAGGCAAAGCTGTTCGATCTCACCGGATCTAGCCGGTTGCTTCAGCAGATGAAGGCCTCCCTGCCGGACTTGAGCAAGTCCGGATTCGCCGGAGGCAGCGTGCGAAACCAGCACCTGAAGCAAATCGGCGAGATCACTCGGGCCAACGCGCAGATTCCGAAGCTGACCGATCTCGGAATCACCTCGAAGGTTCTGGACCCGGATTGGTTCAAGGCCGCCGGCTGGATGCGCACGTTGCCCGACCCGGCGCCGTTCTTGCGTCGGCTCCAAGAGGCGACCGCCGGGATCGTCGAGCAGTTCAAGGCGGCATTGCCCGCCAACTGGCGCGAGCTTGAGCCCGAGGAGGTCGAGCAGGCCGTCGAGCTGATGAAGACCGAGGGCTGGGGCCTGGCCTGGGTCCCGCGCGAGGAGATCCTGCGCCTGTTGCTAGCGGCGGTGACGCATGAGGAACGCTGCGCGGTGCTGATCGAGCACCGGGAGCAGATCATCGAGGACGTCGAGCAAGCCCTCGGGAAGGTCGAGCGCGAGGACATGCTGTACCTGGCAGGCGCGGGAGAGAAAGCGATCGCCGGCTACCGCGACGGCTATCCGGAGCTCGCTCAAACCTACGCCGCCGCTGCGATCGGCGAGGTCATTCACGGCCCCCTCGGCTGGGAGGGTTTTACGGAGGTTCGCCAGGCCTTCAAGGACAAGGACCCGATGCACGGTGTCCAGTACGCCTACTTCCCCTTCTTCGCTATGGGCCACGCCCTAATGCGGGTGCTCGATCGCTTCGAGAAAGCAGGGGCCGGGTTCAACCGCGCCCTGACGGTTCACCGGATCGGCTCGCCGCACACCGAGGCCAATCTGCTGATGGTGCTGATGCTCTTCGCCGGGCTCGTGCTCGAGGTCGAGTGGCTGCTGAATCGCCACGACGTCGACCAACTCGACGAAGAGGCTGTCTGACCGCGGCTACCCGTTGCCGCCCGCCTCCGCCTAGTTCTGCGCGTCTGCTTCGGCTACTTCCTCGGAGACCATCCGCCACTTACCCTTTGTGGCTGGCACGTAGCGGCTGACGAAGGCGTAGTCCGGGCCCTCCGGGCTGAGGTTCGCTTCCTCGTCGGAGACGGGACGTGCCTTCTCCATGCGCTGTTTGACGTCAGCCGGGATCTCGCGATCAGCCTCGTCTCGTGGCTTCCCGAGCCGTACCTCCAGCGATTTCGCACTCTCGCGCCAGTCGGGTCGCATGTGCTTGTCCCAGAGCCGGGTCACTGCGTTGTCGATGGTGGAAGGCGGATACGGGGCGAAGGCCAGGACGCCGAGGTCTTTGATCGGCTCGGGCAGGGCGTCGTAGTGCTCGTCGAACTCGTGCAGCGCCGACTTGAGCTCCTCGCCGCCTAAGTACGACTGGTCTTCGCGCAGAAAGAGCGGCACCGTTCGCTGGTGCAGGCGGTCGCTGGAAGTGAAGACCATGGCGAACGGCAGGTAGTAGAGATAGGCCATGTCGGCCTTGTTGCTCGCCCGCTCGCCGGATATGAAGCTGCGGTGGATGCCGAGGTAGAAGACCAAGTCGACCTTGAGCACGTGGGTCAGATAGGGCGCGAACTCATCAAGCCGGGGCCGCCCGACTGCCTGCCAGCGGGTGACGGCGAGCCGCTGGTACTCGTCTGGGACACCGAGGACATCGAGCGCCAGCTGGAACACCTGCGGGTCGTCGCTTGAGCAGAAGGAATCCACAAAGTCCTTCAACTCCTCGAGGGTGGAGATCTTGGTGTCGGTTGGGAGGACGTTCTTCAGCGCGCCGACGACTGCGGCCGGGTCCTGCTGGGCGAGCTCCGCTCGCCAGTCCCGCGCTACTTCGCGCTCAATCTCGAGGAACTCGTGGTTTCTCCAGCGCAGCAGTGCAGCCTGCTCGGGAAACTCGCCGACATGCAGGCCGACGCTGCCGTCGGGCGCGACCTTTGTCTCGCCCTCACCGATCAACACTTGGCCGGTCATCGGGATCTCTTCGCCCGTTAGCTCGCCGAGCAAGATGTGACGGTGGTGGACATTGGGGTAGGCCTGCGACGGGGTCTTCTCGGCGAGCATCCCCACTAGGTCGTCTGGCGTCTTTCCTTTCGCGACGTCCTTCTCGAGGTCAGCGAGGGTCTCGACGTAGAAGACCGGGACGACGTTCGCCAAGAAAAAGGCGTCGAACCACACCGCTTCATCCATGCTCAATGCCTGAAGCGCTGACTTGTCGAAGGTCGTGATCGGTCCCATGCGTTCATGCTGGCACGCGCGAGCCCGCTGTCTGCTTGGATCGCTTCCTTGTCTGCGCTGAGGTGCGGAGCGCTCCCAGCCGAACTCGCTTCTCCTTCGCGCGAAAAGCAAGAGCACTTACCGGTCCGAAATGAGGATGTTGCGACGAAGTGTCGAGCGAGCGATCGGTGCGCCAGTGGTGCGCCAGTCAGAACCGAATTCGAGCGGTTAATGGCGGTCCGTAGCGGCCCGATTTGGCTTGAGCAAGCGATTTTCGCCGAATTCACGCGCGCGGATCCACATCTCTCCTCTCTGTCAAATCCGCGGCGGCCTCCGTCGCCTTGCTCCTTTGGTCCCGCCGCCGAGACTCGGTGACCGGCGCCAGCTCGAACACCCTCTGCATGCCAGCTTGCTCTGCCCCTGCCGAGGGGAAAATGGACCCCAAATGGACCCCGTGGCGCGGCACGGGGAGTCGCAGCCCTACGTGAAACCATCGCAAAAGCGGTGGTTTCGATGAATCGGGGCGACTGGCAGCGACCTTTCGGCCCCCAGCCGAATACTCCACCCTCCCGAGCGCATGCGGATCGTGCGGCTGAAGAAGGAGTGCAAACCGTGCGTCAACTCCGACTTCGAGGCGAATTGAGAGCATCTCAACACGCATGAGCCGCGCCTATCCGGCCTCAGACGACCCCTTCTCGCCGTCGTCATAATCCGCGTGTCGGGGGTTCGAGTCCCTCCCCCGGCATTCCTGATCCTCCTGCAAAGGCGGCTGTTCCGAAACTTTGTCCGTCCTTCCGTGGGGCACACCTCGGTCTTCGAAGGCCTATACGGGACGAGGTTCGCGTATCGGCTCAGTCAGGACCTCTACGTATGGACCCTCGCTCGGAGATCCTGGCGCGAACTTCGCCAGTCGCTCGAAGAATCGGTCCGGATCGACCGCCACCTCAGGACCGTTCACACCGGGATTATCGACCTGGTCCCCCAAAAGCATCAGAGTCGCAACGGCAAGCGGGATGCCCGTGTACTCTCCCATGTCGCGGTCGGGAATCGCCAGCGGTCGGGCCCCAACACTGATTGGCTCGCCATCCTTGATCCCTTCGACGACCGCGAACAGGTCGGGAAAGGTGGGCGCGGGACCGGCAGCACTGCCGAACATGTCGGGCTCCAGAAGCAGCTTGTCGGAGGCGACCGACACATCAAGCTCGCCGCTCCTGACACGGTCCGCGATTCGGATAAGCGCGTCCATCATCCCGCGCCTTGAGGTCATTAAGTTGAGCGACTCGCGGACTCCCCGTTGCGCTCGGGGGATCGTCAACGGTTCTGGATGCCCGCAGGTCCAGGCCGGCTCCACGCCTCGGCCAGGATAGGAAAGGGGCAGCTCCTCTAGGGCCCACGCCTCGACGAGTTTGCCGTCGCGCCAGACCTTTATTGGATCGGAGACGTTGTGAACCCAATGCACGACGTTCGCGGCTGCCTTGGGCTCCGGATTCTCGGGCGACCGGCGCGGGACGCCGGCGCCGGCCCGCCACGCAGTGAAGACGCGATCGACCTGGTCGCACTCGTTCATCGCCAGGGCTGCGAGCAGATTGCTGATTCCGGGGCTCGCGCCCATCCCGATGACGGCAGTCACCCCCGCATCGCGTGCCCGCTCGTCGAGTTCCAGCATCTGCAGCGTCGGCTCCCAGTCGTCGCAGATGTCCAGGTAATCGATCCCGGCTTCGATCGCCGCTTCGAGGACGTGCCGGCCATGGCGATAGAAAGGGCCCGCGGTGCCGAGCACGACATCGACTCCTTTCAGCGCCGTCCGAAGGGCCTCATCGTCGTAAATGTCGAGGCGAAGCGCCGTGGTCTTTGAACCAGTGTCTTCTACCACCGCGAGCGCGCTTGCTTCGTCGATGTCCGCAACGATCACTTCATCTACAGCGGCATCCGCCGCCAGGGTGCGGCTGGCGTAGGCGCCCATCGCTCCGCCACCGCCCGATACCAAGATCCTCATCTGTCTGAGACTGCCGGAGGGGCGCTAACCCCCGCCGTCTCTATTGCACGCATCGCATCCCGAGCGTGTTCGGCGCACCCGTCAGTCACTTGGTACACCGGTGCCACTCAGCGAACTCACTAACTCCGTGGGGTCAAAGTAGGCTTCTTCCAGAACTGTCTTTCCGTTCGCGATGGTGTGAAAGGTGGACACTCGGTACGACACTTTGGATCGGGTTGCGGGGTATCCGTACAACTCACCAGAATGGATCCCTGAAACGACTAGCTGGAGCGCAGCTCGATCCCCAGAAGTCGTCACGTGCCGAACCTCGATGCGGAAGTCGTCGAGGCCGCTTAGGAGTTCCTCGAGGTACCGCCGAAGCTCATCATGACCTTTGATCTCCGCGCCGTCAGCGGTGATCTCTCGGACTAGGCAGTCGTCCGCGTAGTAGTTCATGAGGCCGTCAATGTCGCCGGCATTGAGGCTCGCGACTTGGGCCCGGACGATCTGCTCAGCGGACTGCGGGCTGGATTCGGCCACGGAGTACTAAGAGCTCCGATGCCCGGACGGACCCAGGTTCGATCCTGCCAGGCCCAGCCAATCGTCGAAGCGGCTGTCGCTCAACCTCCCCAGGGCTCCCTCTAGGTTGATTTGGCGGTACCCCTCGTAGAAGTCGAGTTGACCCTGGCCGCCCCCGGGAAGGACGTCAACGAGCGTGTCGGTAAGTCCGCTGAGCTCGGCAGGCGCCGTTAGACACCATGACCATTCACGGACTGCATGTATGAACCGCATGAGCTCAACGCGGCACACGTCGACAGGAGACAAGTCCGAGACCGCGGCCTTAAGGACGCGTTTGGTTTCCTCTTCGTTTAGCTCTCCGTACTGCGCAATCATGGCGATGTCCAGGTACGGAGTGTCTATCCCTGCGTAGTCGTAGTCGAGGAGCCGCAATCCGTCTGGCGTCGCCACGAGGTTTTGGGGGTTCACGTCTCGGTGGCTAAATACGGATCCCGAAATGCGGTCGAACAATTCTTCGCACGCCGCCAAAGGACCCTCAATCCGCTCGAACACTGCTGGCAGACTGTGACGCTCTCGTGCCGTCTGCACGAACCGCCGGACTTCGACGAACACTGGCCTGTCCCGGATGGAGTCGACGGGAAGCCGGTGTAAGCGTGCCAGCAAGTCGCCCACGGCCTCCAGGTTGTTGCCTTCACGGAGGCGTGTGTGGTCGAGCGTGCCGCCCTCCAGGAACTCGATCAGCGAGTGCCCTTCCGGCATGCTCACCCCGAACACAGCAGGGCCGAGCTCCGCCTTTCCGGCAATCCGAGCGGCTGCTGCCGAGTTGACCATGTCGGTCGCAACGATCTCGTTGAGTGCACTCGGCGGTGCAATTCGAAGTACGAATCGCTGGCTTCCGTGCTCGACCAAGAGATTGCGATTGATCGCGCCTCCCGGCAGCATCGAAACAGTGCACTCCAGCGGCGAGGCACTGTTTGGCAACAGTTCCTCCAGCAATACACCTGCCTGTTCACGGACCGCCTGATCGATATCTTCGGCAAAGCTCATTTGCAACGAGCGGTGCGCCATGACCGCCATCCTCAACTGCTCACCACGACCGGCGCGATCAGACTGTCGCGATCTGGCAGCAATGCATCCGGATCCGACAGAGACGTGGCCTCACCATCAAGGACCCACTCAGCCGCCAGACGGCCAAGCGCGCAACCGGAGCTAATCCCTACGCCCCCGAGACCGGCGCATGCCACGATCGTTGGATTGTCTTGATGAGGACCAACGATGTACTGATCGTCAGGGCTCATCGGATAGATCCCCGTCCAGGCGGGCGCGAAACCCGAATCCTTCAGATTGACCCGCTCCTCGAACAGCCTGGCAACCATTTCCACATACGCGTCGTCCACGGATTGCTTGTAGTTGTCGGGGTCGACGCTGCCGAGGCTCTCCTGCAAATCGCTGCTGTGAACGCCCACGATCAAATCGCGCCCTTGCTCGTGACGAAAATAAAGCCTCTCGTCACCCTTCGGAAGATGCTCCGCAAAGAAGGGCATCCGATAATCGAGGTCCTCCGCGAGCCTTGCGAACACCACTTGGTGGCGTTGTGGCACACACGGAACGGTGACACCGCACATCTCGGCTACTGTCGGGGCCCAGGCGCCGGCCGCGTTGACGACGCTCTCGCACTCGACGACACCCCTGGATGTCGTCAGTCGATGCCGGGTCATGCGGTCATCGAATTCATATCCAACCAAGGGGGTCTTTGTCTGCAGCTCTGCCCCTCGCTCGCGCGCACGATCCCAGAGCGCACCGCAAAGCTGGTGACCATCGACGAAGCCATCCTCGGGCGAGAAAAGCGCGGCCACGAAGTCATCGGCGACGATATGTGGGAAAAGCTCAGAGAACTCGGCCTGAGAGATGATCCGGTTCGAGTTGAACCCATACTCACGTGAAATCTCGATACACGCCTCGTAACCGGGAATATCGTCCTCACTTCGGATCGGCTTCACAGACCCGATCGTCTGCTTCGTCACGCTACCCTCGGCTGCGAGTCGGTCCACCTCGCCGACGCTGCGAACGCGGACTTCCTGGGCCAGTGGGTCGAGGTTGATACGCGCAACTACCCCCGCCGAATGAACGGTTGAGCCGCTCGCCAATTGGTTCCGCTCCAGGACAAGCGTTCGCGCTCCTCGCTCAGAAAGAGCTGCGGCAGTCGACATTCCAGCTACTCCGCCGCCGATTACGACGACGTCGTATGAAACGGCCTTGCTACTCACCGGCATCCTCCTTGATTTGCTTGATCGCTTGGTCCTGTACCTCTGCCCATCCGGTCTCCTCGACGCTCTCGAGGGCGTAGAGGTCGGCGGTAAGTCCACCATCGACCATGATGTCGGTGCCGTTCAGGCCCGAGGCGCGATCGGAGATAAGAAACGTGCAAGTCGCCGCAACCTCTTCGACATTGACCATTCGGCGGATCGGCGAGCGGCGCCAGTCGCGCAGAATCTGACTGAGAGGTGGCGCGTCCTCCACGGTGTCCTCTGCCATCGGCGTGCCCTCTACGTAGCCAGGGCTGACCGTGTTGCAGCGTACGCCCAAAGGTCCTAGGTCGATTGCGAGCGATCGAGTGAGGCCGAAGAGTCCGGCTTTGGCCGTGTTGTAGGGGGCGTTGGTTGCCTCCGCGAGGTGCCCATCGACCGATGACATGTTGACTATCGATCCGCTCTCGGCCCGAGCCATGACCCGCCCAACGGCCTGCGATACGAAGAACACCGCTGAGAGGTTGGTCGAGATCACCGAATCCCAGGCGTCTCGGGACATCTCCAGCGAATGGGCCACCTCGAACACACCCGCGTTATTGACGAGGCCGTCGATCCGACCCCATTCCTTAACTGCTCGCTCGACCGCGCCATCGATGTCCTCCTGCTGAAGGACATCTGCGCGCATCGCGACTGCCTCCCCCCCGGCCCCTACGATGCTCTCCTTTGTCTCCTCGAGCGTCTCGGCGGTCCTGCCGAGCAACAACACTGCGGCACCCTCACCGGCAAGATCTCTCGCGACTCCCGCACCGATTCCAGTCCCGGCCCCGGTGACGATCACCGTGCGCCCGTCTAGTTGGCCGCCCACGCAAGCCCCCTTGTGTCCATGGACGCAGGCGGTGCCGCGCTTGCGCAAGTGGGAACAACGCTAGCTCTACTCGTCAGCTGCAACACCGAAATCCTACCACGTTAACAAACGTTTGTAAGCCATCGGAGCCGCGTGTGCTCCTCGGCGTCAATCACCGACTTGGAGGGCATCCTGGACACGCAGAAGCTCGCGCATCGCCTCGAAGTGACGATCTGCCTCCTCGGGGTTGTCCTCATGGCGAAGTTGGGCGATCTCCGCCTCAGAGAACCGCCGAAGAGTTTGGCCGGTCGACATGGCGAGTACCTGGGTCTGACAGGCCCGTTCCAACAGGTAAAGATCGAGGTAGGCCTGCTGGATCGTCCGGCCGACGACCACGACGCCATGCCCGGCGAGTATCACCGCGTCGTTCTCGCCCAGCGCATCCGCGATGACTTCTCCCTGGTCGTTGCCGGCGAGGCCGTCATACGAATCGGTCCAGGCAAGCCGGCCGGCGAAGTCCACCGACACCTGAGATGCAGTGAGGAGCTTCGGCTTATCCAGAACGCTCAGCGCAGTGGCATATGGCGGGTGAGTGTGGAGGGCACACACAGCGTCCGGTCGCGCGCGGTGGACCGCTTCATGAATCCGGTATCCGATCCAAAAGAGTTCGGTGGCATCCTCTGAGACCTCATCCCGCCCCGCTGTCAAAACCAGTGAGTCCGGCCAGACCACGGACCAGTGCTGATCGGACGGCGTGATCAACATCTGCCGCGCATCGAGCATGGCCGAGAAGTGATTCCACGTCCCTTCGGCAAGACCGTCGTAGATCGCCATCTGGTGGGCGGCTGCTAGATCCCTCCGAGCTTGACCCTCTGAGGGGTAACTCACCGCCTGCTCTCTTCCGCGAGGGTTCCCGATTGGAACCGAGCCCGTGTCCGATGCAGCTCGATGCGACCCCTCGAACAGGTGCCGGATCGTATGAGCATGTGCGCGCGAGATCATCTGCGATCCATCATGGCGTTGCGCTGTAACCGAGACATCCTCAGCCACCCCACGCCTTCGTGTACATCGCCTCGAAGTCGACTGGGGATTGGCTTGCTCCGGTCTTGGGGAGGTTGTGTGTTGCGTCGATGAGCTGGTGTCCTTGCCCGGTCGCAACCGGTTTTTCTCCGGCGAAGATGCGGCCGAGGGCATCAATGGGAGCCCAGCCTCCATCCCAGGGCACCGGCCAAGCGAAAGCGAAGCCGTTTGCACCTTGTCGGATGAGATCTAGTCCGGCCTCACCCCCCTCACCCATGAACGTGAGGATCTTCGATTCCCTGCCTGAGGAGCGAACCGCCGGATAATCCTCTAGGGCCGTCGCTTCGTATGGGTTCAGAAGCGTGTTGACCTGCGGATCCTTCGCGAGTTCCTGCTCAGCGATCCCCTGAAGGCGCGATCCGTACGCCGAAACCGGAATCCGGACCATGTTGAGAGTGCATCCAGCGCACTTCGCGTAGATCTGCTGAATCGCAGTCACGAGCGGGTCGATGGACGGCGTGTCATCCATGAGTGCCAGTGCATGGGATTGACCGTTGAACTTATCGACGGCGTACTGAGCTGAAGCTCTCGCAAAGGCTGCGGACTGTTGTTCGTAAGTTTCCCCGTGGCCGTAGTGGATCACGTAGCTGAACAGCGAAGGTGCGCCGGGAGAGGTCTCGTTGCAGTCACGACTCTCGGCGGCCACGACTGGCACGCCGGCCTTCTTGGCATCCTCCAACCCCGCCTTGAAATATTGACAATCGACGAAGAACGAAATGATGCCGTCAGCGCCTTGCGCGACGGCCTGGCGGACGCCTTGAGAAGCGGAGGGATAGTCCAGCTTGGCGTCAAAAAGCGTGATCTTCCAGCCTCGCAACTCGGCGGCCTGCTGCGCCGCCTCCCATGCGGTGGAGCAGGCGGTGACCTGCTGTCCGCAGGAGATGAAAGCAATCTTCTTCTGGCCCGGGGGAGTACTGGGGCTGCTCGTGGGCTCTTTAACGAACGTTCCCTTGGGACGGAGCAAGTTGTTGACCTCGCCCTTCACGGTTTTCAGGTAGCTCGAGGACGACACACCTCCGCCCGAGTCATTCGACTTGCTGCCACACCCCACAAGCGCGACGAGCACAACCACGGCCCCTACCATTATTGCTCGATGTACTTTCACTGTTTTACTCCTCCTTGCCTAAATGGTGTGCACTTTCGCGCCTGTTGATCGGAGACTGATTTCATGTCATCTCCAGCGTTCTGCCGCGACGCCTAGCGAGAGCGTTCGCGATTCCGACACCACCGATTAACGCCGCGCCATTGACCAAGCTATTCACGTATGAGTTGGCTCCCGCTAGGGTCAAGCCGTTGTTGAGAATTCCGAGAAAGACAACAGCCGTCACAGTCCCCCAAACGTTCCAACGACCCGGGGTAATAGCGGAGGCACCGAGGAACACAGCTGCGTAGGCCGGAAGGATGTATGCAGGGCCCGCCGCCGGGTTTCCCGTTCCCGTCCTGGCAAGCAGCAACACTCCGGCAATCCCACAGAGTGCCCCGCTTATCAGGTAGGTCGAGAAGACCAAACGCTCGTTCCTCAAGCCGACCAGTCGGGCAGCAGCGCGGTTCGCTCCGACGGCATAGAGGCGGCGCCCGTATATCGTGCGCGAGAGGGTAAAGCTGATCACCAACGCGGTCAGGATCCCGACCCACGCAAGGTTGGGAACACTCAGCGTGTAGTCGGCGCCGAAATTGACAAGCCCGGATGGGATGCCGGTCACAATCGTGCTGCCGCCCGTCTTCCACTGCACGACCCCGCTGATCACGAGGGTCATTCCGAGTGTGGCGATGACCGAATTGATCCTCGCCTTCGTGATCAAGAGACCGTTGACGACCCCCACCGCAAGCCCTACTCCAACCGCGGCAAGAATAGCCACCATGATTGAGCCCGAGCTCTGCACCGTCGTTGCGGCGAAAACAGCAGTTATGCCGGTCGTCGCGCCCGGCGTAAAGTCCCAAGTGCCACCAACCATCGGCACAAGCACGGCGATGGAGATCATCAGCAGCACGGCTTGATCGGCTGCGACGATCCGGAGATTGTCTGTCGTGGGGAAAGCGTCCCTCGTGCTCGGCAGGGCCCAGAAGAAGACGAGCAATGCAATGGTCAACACGACCAGCGCGTACGCCTCCGCCACTTCGGCAAGTCTGCCTTTCTTGACCTTGGAGGATCCCGGCTCGCCGCCTCGCGAGTGTACGGCCCTCGGACTAAGCCTCTTCTCCGCATCAGCGTTCCGCTGCTTCGGCCGCGTCTCTATCACGCTGCCACCGGAGTTGGCCTATGTATGAGCTCTGTGACGTCATCCGCGCTCGTCGAGCTGCCGTCCAGCTCATGAGTGATGCGCCCAGAATGCAGCACCAAAATCCGGTTGCATACGCGCGCAAGCTCCTCTGGATCAGACGAAGTCATCAGGACACCAGCACCCTCGTCAACGGCCTGATCTATCAGGGTCCACAGGTCGGAGCGGGCCCCGATATCGATTCCGCGCGTCGGATCCTCCAGGAGCAGGATGCGAGGAGTCCGCCTCAACCATCGCGCGACGATGACCTTTTGCTGGTTGCCGCCGGAAAGGCTGGAAACAAGGGCCGCAGGCGAGCTGGCTACAACTCCGAAACGCTCGAGGTCTCGCGAAGCCTCGGCTCGTTCGGCCCGACGGCTAAGTCCAAACGCACGACGGTACCGATGCAGGGAAACGATGCCGAGGTTCTCTTCGAGAGAAAGGTCCGGAAAGATGCCGTCCGCGTACCGATCCGCAGGAATGTAGGCGAGGCCAGCAGCAATTGCCAGATGCGGAGCACCGAGACGTAGTGCCTCTCCGTCCACCGAAACTTCGCCTGCCTCCAAGTTCTCGATGCCGAAGATTTGCCGAAGCAGCTCCGTGTGGCCCGAGCCCACAAGACCGGCTAGGCCGACGATCTCCCCCGCATAGACACTGAGATCGACACCGTCAACGCAATTGCCGCAGAGGCCGGAGGCGCGCAAGACCGGGTTCTCATCGCCGCGGACACCCGGGCTGGGAAAGTAAGTCGCCAACGGCCTGCCCACAATCAATTCGCTGAGAGCACTCTCGGTGAACTCTTCTCGCCGCAGCGTTCCGGCGTTGCGGCCGTCTCTGAACACGGTGGCCCGATCAGCGAGGTTCATCACCTCGTCGAGGTGATGCGAAACGAAGATGATCGTCTGGCCGGCGGCCGCATACCGCCGCAATGCATCAAAAAGCATCCGCACGTCTGCCGCCTCGAGTGTCGCTGTCGGCTCATCGAGAATCAGGATGCGGTCGCGCGAGTCCTCGTCGTCCTGCAATGTTCGCGCGATCATCAGCGTCGTCCGGGCGGCGGGCGCCAGGTCCAGCATGAGCGTTTCCGGCTCCGCATCGACCCCGAAACGCTCAAGCGTCGCTCTGGTCCGCTCATGAAGCGCAGATCGACGAACCGAGGCCAGAGGGTTCCGCCCAGCATCGCGCTGGAGCTGCAGATTCTCGGCAACGCTGAGGCTGGGGAAGACGCTCGGCTCTTGGTGAACGAAATGCAAGCCGGACGCCCGAACGTCAGACGGCAGGTGCGCAGTCAAGTCGATCTCGCCACTAGGCATGTTGAGTGTCCCGGCATCCGCCTGGTAAACCCCCGCCAAGATCTTGATCAGCGTGGACTTCCCCGACCCGTTGCTTCCGAGGAGCGCGTGTATCTCCCCCTTTGCGACTCGCAGGTCAACGCCGACCAGAGACTTGGTGTCTCCGAAGGCCTTGGTCACACCTTCGATCGTTAGGTAATCGCGACTGGGTCGCGCGCCATTGCTTCGATGGCGGGGGTTCTCGCCGGCGTGCATCTAGTCGGGTCCGCTCCCTCTCCTCTAAGCGTGACCCTAACATGCTAATTAACGTTTGTAAAGGACCGGATTCGGGTCCGTCATGACCCGTTAGCCCGCGCGGTCAGGTCCGGATTACTCCCGGCGTTGGCTCGAAAGGAGAGAGCTTCAGTTCACGTCGAGCATGGCCGCGACCATCGTCCAAATCTGGTCCGCGACCTGCTCGGGAGACAGGCGCCCGTCAGGGCGATACCAGGTGATCACCCGCTCACAAATCGAAACGATCGAGAATGTTGCAACCGCAGGATCGATTTTGCTTTCCGGGGCCGCCTCTCTGATCAGACCCTCTATGAGCCTGACATATGCGTGTTGAGCGTCGCTCATCTTGCGGAGCTCAGACTCAGGGAGCAGCCGTTCGATCGTTCGCCGATTGCTTATCGCTTCATACGCCCAGGCCAGGTCAAAGTTCTCGATTTGGTAGAGGACGTGGCGGCGGACGATGCCGCGCAGCTGCTCGAGCGGTGGATCGTCGGCTGCGGGCTCCAGTACCGCCCGGAAGAACACCGCGAGGGAAGAGCGAAGAACCTCCGTCAAGATTGCTTCTTTCGAAGAAAAGTGGTTGTAGAGGGCCGGGGCTTTCACGTTGACCGCCGTGGCCAGATCTCTCATCGTCGACGCCTCGAATCCACGATCCGCGAACAAGTGGATCGCGGCGACGACGATGCGCTCACGCGGAGTCGAGCAGCCACCCATGAGATCGACGGCTCCCTCAAGATCTTCAAGGGCGACGCGAACGAGCTCCTGCGATGACCCATCAAGCCAGGTCTGTTTCGGTGGGGACGGTTGGCTCACCTGACTATCACCTTGAAGCTGTAGACCCGACGTGAGCATCCCAGGTTCTCATAGTGATATCGCCCAGATCTCGCTTTCGGACCTTTCCCGCCCCGTCGCGGGGTAGTTCTCCGCGAATTTCGATGTACCGCGGAACCATGAAGCTCGGCAGATTCTGCTGACACCACGCGTAGAGCGCAGCCTCATTGACCTCGGGTATCGCCGCGGCTGGAACCACCACGGCCTTCACCTCCTCTCCTACGGCATCATCAGGAATGCCAAGCACGGAGCACTCAAGGATCGCGGGATGAGTGGCCAGAGTGTTCTCGACCTCCCAGGATGAGACATTCTCATTCCCACGCCGGATCGAATACTTCTTCCGGTCGATGAAGTAAACGAATCCCTGCCTATCGGTCCTGCCTCGATCGCCGGTGTGAAACCAAAGGTTCCGCATCGCTTCTGCCGTGGCGGCATCATCGTTTTCATAGCCACGCATCAATACGTTTGCAATGCGTGGACGGGCGACGATCTCGCCGACCTCCCCCGGCGGGCACAGGACATCGGACGCATCCGCGATCGCAATCTCCCAATCCGGACTCGGGAGGCCGCAGGAGCCGGGCGGGAAGTCCCGGCCGGGTCGCGGGAACACAAGCGGCTCTGCCTCACTCATGCCGTAGATATCGATCAGCCGGACACTGAATCGCTCCTCGAAGTCGCTATGCAGCCAGCGTGGAGTCGCGCCGATCAGACCTAACCGGAGCGACGATTCGCGCGGCCCCGAGCGTGCGTATAGCCACTCGGCGATGTTTCCGAATCCGCCGAAGACTGTCGAATTCGTTTGCGCCACCTGATCCCAGAAACTCTTGACCGAGAACCTCTCGAAGAGGGCGACAGATGAGCCGGCGACGATTGCAGCAAGCACCAGGTCCACCTGCGCTCCCACGTGGTAGATGGGCATCCAGCAGTGGATGATGTCGGAGCCGTCGAGCTCCGCAGACCAGCAGACCCACCCAGCGCCGCGAGCCAGTGCGTTCTGCGGCACGATCGCCGCCTTGGACCGACCGACCGTCCCTGAAGTGAAGAGGATCTCAGCCGGGTCGCTCGGTCGGATTTCATAGGCCGCCTGAGCGAGATCCAAGCCAGGCTTAACGACAGGAAGGGATGCACCACTCATCGCCGGCGGATCAAGTACGACGGCAGAAAAATCTTCTAGCCGGGACCCCAGCACTTCCGCGCCGTGCTGGTCCGTGATCAAGATCTGCGCTCGCGAACGGGTCAGAAGATCCTCGAGTAGAGGACCTTTATGTGCACGATTCAATGGCACGTAGGTTCTGCCTGAAACCAAGGTGCCAAGCCATGCGATGACAGCTTCCGGCCGGTTGGGGAGAAATCCGGCAACTCTTCCTGACGGTTGCGTCCGAAGCCACCCAGCGAAGCCACTCATTTCGTCCAGCGCTTCCGCGTACGTCCAAGTCTTCCCTGCATAGGAGAGAAACGGAGCATCAGGGGTGGCCCTCTTTCGCCGCACGAGAATTTCTGGGACGGTCAGCTGGGACGATCCAACGAGCCTTTCGGCATAGTTGATTGGGACTTGATCTTCAGTCATGGTCATGCTCCGGCGAAGCGCTGCCATGCTCCGGCGAAGCGCTGGATACGACGCTCGCCATCCACTCGCCTCGAGCTGCATGCAGGGCCCACTCTTTCCGGGAGGCCGGGAGACCAAGGTCCAGGTCGATCGGCGTCAATGCGAAGGCTCCGTCGGCGATTGCGCCGAAGTCGGTTTCCGCCGTAGACTCGAAGGGCGCAGGCGGATCACCAGGACTACCGAACGTCAGATATCCGTTTGTCCCTTGCGGATCAGACGGGCTAGCCGGCCGCAGACTGCCGCGCCGGTAGTACCGCCGACCTGGGCGGCAAACACGAAGCGGAGCGTTCCGAGAGTCGGGCGGTGCGTTGAGGTTGAGCACCGCGCGGTCATCGGGCGGTTTTTTGAGAATCGCTTCCGCGAGGCGAGCAGCGGTTGCTGCCGTCGCCGCATAGGTCCCGCGCTCGCTGACCTCGAAGATGCCGAACTGATCGTCGCGGTCCTGCTGAGAGACAGCGAGCCCAGTACAACCGAGCAAAGCGCCTTCGATGGCGGCCCCGACAGTCGCCGAAAGTAACGCATCGTCGCCGAGATTCGGACCGAGGTTGATGCCCGAGATCACGACTTCGGCCAGTGGTGCGACGTCTGCAAGCAGACCTACTCGAACGCAATCAACCGGGCTTCCGCTGCACCGCCAACGTCGGATTGCTCCGACTGGGTCGATCTCCTCGATGGTCACGGGGGAGCTGAACGTCGCTCGCCGCGCCCAGCCACTGCGGTTTTCCGCCGGAGCTATGACGACAGCCTCAATCCCTGCAAGCTCAATCGCCACGACCATTTCATGTAGACCCAGAGCCGAGATCCCGTCATCGTTGGTCAGGAGGACGCGCGGTCCCTTACTACGCATGGATCACAGGGTCCATTCCGCTGGCTGGGCCACGAAGGTTGCGCAAACCAGCATCGCATCCGCTGGCATCGGGGTGATCGATGAAGTCTCTAGCTTGAATCTCCGCTCGGCAACGCAGATCCCCATCCGGTCCAGAATTCCCATGTCGCCCTCTCGCCCGAAGCCCTTACACCTGTTTGACGCGAGTCGAGCGAGCGACCGCCCACGGGAGGGTTTCGAAGGCGAGCAGATCCTCATTCTCGTCAACACCGACTACCTGACCGAACAGCTCGAAGAATCGATCCGCGTCTAGGGCGTCCTCCGGTGCCCTGACGCCCGGCCCCTCGATCTCGCCTCGGCGCAAAAGCTCCAACCCGATCGCCAGAGGTAGTCCTGTGTTTCCCCCCATCTTGCCTGGCGGCCTGCATGCAAAGTGCACAGACACCGATTTCGGGCGCTCATCCACTTGACCACGCGCCAGCGCCCAGACCGCGGGCATCGGATCGCGTGGCGCGGGGCGAGTGGGTCTCGTGGGGTTGGCGAGCGCGGCAGCTCCCTCCTTAAGGTTGACCTCACCGTTGTCATACTCAGCTGCGGTCCGCCGCACGTTCTCGAAGATCCATTCCGGTCCCGACATCACATTCATGGAGTTTTGAAGAGTCGGGATGGATTGAGGAAGGGTCACCGGCTCCGGATGTCCGACGGAATAGAAGTCCGCTGGACCGATCCCGGGGTAATCCAGTTCTATTCGCTCAAGCGGAGTGACCTTGACCGACCTGCCGTTTCGCCATACAGGGACCGTGCCGCTGCATTGAAGGAGCCAATGCTCGACGGCCGCCGAAGCAGACCCCGACGCGAGTGGGTAATTGGGCTCCTCCTCGGGGACCGCGCCCCACATCGACCAGCCGGTGAAAAGGTCATCCACGCGGTCGAGCTGTCGGGCGGCGAGGATCGCCAGCAAGTTCGATGAACCTGGACTGCCTCCGAGACCTTTGACCACCCGAAGCCCCCGGCGCCGGGCCTCGGCATCTAGCTTCAGTCCTTCAAGAGTGGACTGCCAGTCATCGTCGATATCGAGGTAATGGCAATCGCAGTCGAGTGCGGCCTCGAGCACCGGTCGCGCGAACTTAGCGAAGGGGCCCAAGGTGTTCAGCACCACGTCGCACTGGCGAAACAGCGTCCGCATCTCCCGGCCATCGGTGGCATCCAAACGAACAGGCCGGGTCGCCCCTCCGGCCTCGGTCGCCATGCGTTGCGCGCGCCCCAAGTCGACGTCCGCGATGAAAAGCGTCACCGCGCTGTCGAGCATGGTGATGAATCGGACCGCCCACCGACCCATCGATCCAGCCCCGCCGACGATCGCGACGGTTAGAGGTGAAAGGGTGCCTGGCGACATCGAGCATCTGCAGCAGTGGGACCGAACTACATCATTTGCGTCTGTACGAACGTTTGTTCATGATGCTAGCATCCGCCCGCTAAAGGACGCTGAGCCGAAGGGAACAAGGTCTAGATGTCTTCCTATGCGGTCGTGAACCCGGCGACCGGGCAGACGATCAAGCAGTACCCCACCCTGAGCGACGAGGAGCTGGAAAGTTCAATAGCTCGGGCCTCCGCCGCCCACGCCACATGGAGCACGGGACCTACGGTAGGCGAACGGACAGAGGTCCTTGGCTGCGCGAGCGCCCTTCTGATCGAGCGCAGCAGAGAGCTCGGACTGAGCATCTCCCAGGAGATGGGAAAGCCCGTTCGAAGCGCCGTCGGCGAAGTGAAGTTCAGCGCGTCAATCTTCGAGTACTACGCCGAGCACGCCGAATCTCTCCTGGCCGACGTACCGCTTGACGTCACCAGCGGCGAGGGGTCCGCGTTTCTGCGCAGCACGTCACTGGGCGTGTTGCTCGGAATCATGCCCTGGAACTATCCGTATTACCAAGTGGCTCGATTTGTCGCGCCAAACCTAGCTGCAGGCAACACCATCCTTCTGAAGCATTCCTCGCAGTGCCCCGAGTCGGCTGCGGCAATAGAGAAATTGCTCCATGAGGCGGGTGTTCCGACGGACGCCTACATCAACCTCTACGCAACAGCGGACCAGGTCTCGCAGGTGATTGCGGATCCTCGCGTGCAGGGCGTGTCGCTGACCGGATCCGAGCGAGCCGGCTCAGCCATCGCCGAGCAAGCCGGCCGTCACCTGAAGAAGGTAGTGCTCGAGTTGGGCGGCTCAGACCCGTTCATTGTCCTTTCCGCGAGTGACCTCGACTCCGTGGTAGATGACGCCGTCTCGGCTCGCATGAGCAACGCCGGCCAAGCCTGCAACGCGGCCAAGCGATTCATCGTGATCGAGCAGCTCTACGAGCCGTTTCTCCAAAAGGTGATCGCGAAGCTCTCCAATATGGCACCAGGCGACCCCACCGATGAGAACGTCCGGTTCGGCCCGCTGTCGTCTTCGGCTGCGGCTGAAGGTCTCGAGGATCAAGTCCGACGCGCCGTCGCAGAAGGTGCGACCCTCGCACTGGGTGGTGGCCGCCACGAGAATTTTTTTGAGGCGACCGTCCTGACGGATATTGCGCCCGACAATGAGGCAGGTCACGAAGAATTCTTCGGACCCGTTGCGCTCGTCTACAAGGCAGAATCAGAAAGCGGAGCGGTGGAGCTTGCGAATGACACGCCGTTCGGTCTCGGCTCCTTCGTCATTTCTGACGATCGAGATCAGGCCATGCGTGTCGCGGACCAGATCAACGCCGGCATGGTCTTCATTAATGCTGTCGGCGCAGAAGGTCCAGAGCTGCCCTTTGGCGGCGTGAAAGCCTCCGGCTTCGGGCGGGAGCTTGGTGCTCTCGGCATTAGTGAATTCGTCAACAAAAAGCTGCACCGCCTCGGTGGGTAATCGCATTTCAGTCCACTAGCACAGAACACCACGGCGGCGATATCGACGTGGCGGCCGGCAGCCTAATTGCGATCCCGCAGAACCCGATCCCGCAGAACCTGATGTATCCCCTGACTCCCGAATTGAGCCCCTCTTGGGACCTCCAGGAATGTCTAGGTCGGAGATCAGCAACCTCGGGTAGGGCGCTTTGCGACTGGCTCGAGGGCCGCTTCGATCTGATCGTCTCGCCGCTTCTGCTCGACGAGCTGAGGCGAGCGCTGAGCCGCCTTTCACCGCGGCCGCGGCAATCCCGATGTGCCGGTGAAACCGAGCTCCACCGCTATTTCGAACAGGTCTGACCACGAGCGAGGAGGAATCCATGCCGCGTCCCGCGATCGTCGATGAGCTTCTCAGCGGCCCCTACCCCTGCTGCGTCACGACGCTGGGTCCAAAGGGGGAGCCCTATGCGGTATATGTGTGGTGCGCGGCCGAGGGCGCGCGGGTGACGATCAACGCCGCCGAGGTGCGCTGGCTGAGCAATCTGCGCCGCGATCCGAGGATCTCGCTGGCAATCGTCGACACCGGCAACATCCTTCGCCATGTGACGATATTCGGCCGCGCGAGGAAGATCAGCGAAGACACCGACTACAAGCACATCGACTCGCTCTCGCAGATCTACGAGGGACGCCGCTACCAGTACTCGACTCCCGACCAGGTGCCGAGGTACAAGGTCGTCGTCGAGCCGAAGAGCATCCGCACCCTCGACCACGATCCGCCGACGGAGGAGATCCGCTGAGAAGGCTGTTCGCTCAGGCAGGGTTCTCGGCGAGCGACCACCAGGCGTCAAGGAGACGGAATGCCAGCCTTGCAGCACTCTCGCCGCTACCCCTGCCCGCTCGCCTCACCACCGTTTAAGAACATTACCCAGGCCCAGGACGGAACCTTGCCCCCCGGGGGCCGCCGAAAAGGGACGCAGCGTCGCGGTGCAACAAACCGCCGCGCCAAATGCTCACGGATGAACCGTCGAACCAGGCTCCAAGTCGCCTGCTCGGAAGCTGGGTCGCGCGTCAGAGCAGTTGAACCGGCCCAGGTCCGCGACTGGAATTGGAACCATTTGCACCCCGACGAATAACCACGAACCCAGCGACTAACAGAAAACCGCCGCGTTTGCGGCGGTTTTCGTCAGTCGGGGCGACTGGATTTGAGCCAGCGACGTTTCGGCCCCAGCCGATGCGCTTCCAGCCCCGGTCCGGAGCCATGGGCAAGTCACTGCGAGCGTGTTCCGAAAATGCCAACTGCCCGACGGGAATCTTCAGACACCGAATCCAGAGGCGACAAACACGACCACGATGCGCTTCCGGATCGAAACCGTGCGTCCAACAGTGCGTCCAACTCCCGAGTTCGGACCGAACCGATAGCCCCTCACGGCACCTGAGCCACGCTATCCGGCCTCAGATAACCCCTCCTGACCGGCATCATAATCCGCGTGTCGGGGGTTCGAGTCCCTCCCCCAGCATGAAGTCCCTGCAACTCCCACCTTTCCGCAACGTGCGAGCCCGCGGATTCTCGTCCCCCGCAAAAGTCCGCGTGTTGGAGACGGCGAAATCCGTGCGTACCGGAGCGCCAGCCAACACGCGGATTCCTGACGCACCGACGCACGGTCGCGGTTACCTGCAACCTCGCTGATCAGGCAGCGCCGGATTCGCCTGGCGCTGCTGCTGCTTTCACGCGAGGCTGTCGCGTAAACGGCCGCTGATCCAGGCGCGCGGCTCCGCGGAGCCGGATCGGGTGAGTAAGGGCCGTTTCAGGCCCCGGCGGGCGCCAAAGAGTGTCGGTGGAGCTTCAACAGGTTGTGTGTGGCGGCAATTAGG